>JBHIBA010000155.1:0-10370 GCA_046758845.1 Nitrospinota bacterium | reverse complement strand
TTCGGCCAAGGAATCACGCCACCGAGGGGAGACCGACAACCGGCCCAGCCAATCCTACACCCAACCCACGCAGGCTGAGCCAAAAAGCTCGGCCGTCAAAAGTTTTGCTGGGGGGTGCGGGGGGGCGCCTTACAAAAAGCGCCCCCCGCAAAGAAGTTTCCTCTCAAATCTCCCTCGCGTCGGGGGGCGGGCTCACCGTCCGTGTCTCATATGTCTTGAACCAGTACACACACTTGACGGGATTCAGCCGGGTGTGATAGCGGTGACTCGCAACTGCTCTGGAGGGTTCTCGCATCGCCATCGTCGCCCGGCAGGCGGCCGGTGGCCGGTCCACACTTGTCGCTGAGGGTTTCCCCTTTCCGCCATCGCCGCGCATAAGAAAAGGAAGAGAAAATGAAACTGGTTCGCAAAGATGACGCCCCGCGCCCAAAACCGGAGAAAGGGAAGCACTTCACGGGTCCCGTGGGGTTGGCCCTGTTGCTGAACATCGATGAGAAGGCGCTGGTGCGGGTGGCCTACGTCGCGTTTGAGCCCGGCGCCCGGACGCTTTGGCACACGCATCCGGCCGGGCAGATCCTCCACGTCGTCAAAGGGACCGGGCTCATCCAGACCTGGGAGGAAAAGGAGAGCAAGAAGAAGGCCCAGGTCATCCGCCCGGAAGACATCATCTACATCCCCCCCGGTGAGAAGCACTGGCACGGCGCGGCGCCGGATTCTCCCATGGAGCACATCGCGCACTCCATGGGAGGCGACACCGAGTGGCTGGAAGAGGTTTCCGAAGTGGACTACTCGAACGCTTCTCCCTGACGGGCTGGGGCGGGCTGAGAGCGGGCTCGGGGGGGCGTCCGCGAAGCGGCGATTTTTCCTGTCCTTCCTGTATGCCCTTCCATCAGTTGGCGGACCCGGGCGCTCGATCTGCCCTGTCCGCACAAGTAGAATTCCGGGTTCCATCTTGCTTATGGATGGGACGCCCGGACCTGTCCCGCTTCCCGAAACTCTCAGGCCCTCCGCCTATCCCCCTGCGGCAGCAGGAGCCATCCGGTGCTCAACGTTCTCTTGGCGATCTTCAGCATGCTGGCGCAGGGCACATCCGACTTCCTCTACAAGAAAGCCCAGGACCGGGGAATCGTCCTGGAGACCTACCTCATGATCGAGTCCACGCCTTTTGCCTTGGTGGCCTTACTCTTTGGGAATCTCCTGGGCGATCTCTACGTGGACAGAACCACGGTCAGCTTCGGGTTGATTTCTGGGGTTTTTTCTTTTGCGGCGATCTTCTGCTTTGTGACCTCGCTTCGGGAAGGGGCGGTCGGTGTCAATACTTTGATCTTCCGCCTGAACTTTGTATGGGTGGCCGTGTTGGCGATTCTGTGGCTGGGCGAGGCCTGGACCGCCTCGGTCGGGGCGGGGCTTTGTTTCGCGGTCCTGGCCATCGGCTCAGTGACGTTGCTGGCAGGCCGGCAGGGCGAGAGAAGGGGGAGTTCACCCCGTTCGATTGGTCTCGCCATCCTGGCGATGGTCTTCTTTGTCGTCTTGAATCTGCTTCTTAAGATCGGGATTCAGCGAGGGGCCAACGTCGGGTGGGCGATCGTTTTCGCCGCCATGTCCTGGACGTTCTGCGCTGCGACGCTCGTGGTTGTGCGGAGGCGATTTTCCTTCCCCAGGAACAATTGGCTGTTTTTGCCGATTACGGGTGCTCTCAAATCCCTCGCCTTCGTCTCGATGCTTTATGCCTTCCGCCGCGGGGGCAGCGCCAGTGTCGTGGTCCCCGTCGTCCAACTCAGCTTTCTGGTGACCATGGGATGGGCGGCCGTCATCTTGCGTGAGCCCCTGACCCGGCCGAAACTCCTCGCCATGGGCTTGGCCGTCGCCGCCATCGTGGCCTTTTCCACGCAGGGCGGATAGGGGATCGGCGGATTCCCTACGGAGCCGGATTGTCGCCCAAAGACCCGTCCTCACCCGCTGGCGCCCTCGGGGTTTCCATCACAGGTCGGAGAGATTTTTCTGAAAAGCGGCAAAAAATCTCTGGAAAAGAACGAGGCGGAGAATATATTTCGTTATATGGCGAATTATAAAATCAATTCTCTTGACCATCTCGTGACGGTTGCCAAAGCCCTCGCCGATGAGAGCCGCGTGCGCATGCTCCTCTCGTTGCGGGGGGGGGAACTCTGTGTCTGCCAGATCATCGAAATTTGCGGCCTGGCCCCCTCGACAGTTTCCAAGCACATGTCGATCCTCAAGCAAGCGGGCCTCGTGGAAGGGCGAAAGAGCGGCCGGTGGATCTATTACCGACTGGCGGGCGAGGACGCCCCGGCAATGGTGCGGGAGGCGCTCGACTGGGTCCAAAGCTCACTCGCCCGGGATCAGACGATCGCAGAAGACGGAAGGTATCTTAAAGCCATCCTGAAGATCGACCGGGAGGTTTTATGCCGTCAACAGAGAGGAAGCTCAAACTCCTCTTCTTGTGCACCGGCAACTCTTGCCGCAGCCAGATGGCGGAGGGCTGGACCAGGCGCCTGAGGGGAGACGTCATCGAGGCGTATTCGGCCGGGATCGAAGCCCACGGGCTCGACCCTTGCGCCGTAAAGGTTATGGAGGAGGCCGGGGTTGACATGTCCCACCAGCGATCCCAGCGGGTCGGTGAGCTGGAGCAGACCCGGTTTGACTTCGTTGTTACGGTCTGCGGCCATGCGGACGAACACTGTCCGGTCTTTCCCGAAAGGACAAAGGTGATTCACGTGGGATTTGACGATCCGCCGAAACTGGCCAGGGAAGCCAAGACCGAGGGAGATGCCTTCGTGCATTACCGACGGGTTCGCGACGAGATCCGGGCGTTCGTGGAGACGTTGCCGGAAGCGATTCAGGGTGTAGACCAACCCGGCCAGCCGGAGATTCGGCAACGGACAACCCATTCGGAATGGGAAGGCGAGGCGGGCAGATGAGTTCGAAGGTGAGACTTACGAGAAAGCTCTCTTGCCTGGACCGGTATCTGACGTTGTGGATCTTTCTGGCAATGGGGGCCGGGGTCGGTTTCGGCTCCTTTGTCCCCGGGGCCGAGTTATTCATCCAACGATTCCAGGTGGGGACCACCAACATCCCTATCGCCATTGGCCTGATTCTCATGATGTATCCACCGCTGGCGAAGGTGAGGTACGAAGAGCTCGGCGATCTCTTCCGCAACTGGAGGGTGTTGGGGCTGTCGTTGGTGCAGAACTGGATCATCGGCCCCGTTCTGATGTTTTTCCTGGCGATCGTGTTCTTGCCCAACCATCCCGAGTACATGGTGGGGCTGATCATGATTGGCCTGGCCCGCTGCATTGCGATGGTCATCGTATGGAACGAGCTGGCGAAGGGCGACACCGAATACGCCGCTGGACTTGTAGCGTTCAACAGCGTGTTTCAAGTCCTTTTCTACAGCGTGTACGCCTATGTCTTCGTCACCCTTCTGCCTCCGCTATTCGGCCTGTCCGGGAGCGCCGTTGAGGTGGGTATGGGGCAGATCGCCCAGAGTGTGTTCATCTATCTTGGTATCCCGTTCATCGCGGGCATCCTCACGCGGCTGATCCTCGTCGAGTCCAAGGGCAAGCGGTGGTACGAGGAGAGATTCATTGCCAAAATCAGCCCGATTACACTGGCCGCACTCCTATTTACAATCGTGGTGATGTTCAGCCTCAAGGGCAACATGATCATTCAAATTCCATTGGATGTCCTCCGGATCGCCGTTCCCTTGGTGCTGTACTTCGTTCTGATGTTTCTGGTGAGCTTTTGGCTGGGGCGGAAAATCGGGGCAGACTATCCCAGGACGGCGACGCTGGCGTTTACCGCCGCCAGCAACAATTTCGAGTTGGCGATTGCAGTGGCCGTGGCGGTGTTCGGGATCAACTCCGGGACCGCCTTCGCCACGGTGATCGGCCCGCTGGTGGAGGTTCCCGTTCTGATCGGGCTGGTGAACGTCGCCTTATGGTTCCAGCGCCGTAACTTCGGACACGAAATCCTGCCGGCACCAACTCAGAGCGTCGGCGATGCCTCTCCGAGGCCTGCCCGTGCGGGAAGCGGGTCCTGAAATGAAGGAGGAGCGCTGAGACCGACCCGATCCGGATCTTTGTCCCCGCGAATTAAGCCCATGCTCGCCACGTAGGGGGGTTGCCTCGGGCGTCCAGGTCTCGCTCCTTCCGGCTTCAAACTTCTGACGGAGAGCGGGAGAGGTCGGTTGAGGGAGATCAAGCCGCCTCCTTCAGGGCGCCGATCAGATTGAGGACCGCCTTCTGCCCGTCTCCGAAGAACATCAAGGTGTTGTCGGCGGCGAACAGCGGGTTGGGGATCCCGGCGAAGCCGGGGCTCAGACTGCGCTTGATCACGACCGCCGTGCGGGCCTTGTCGGCGTCGATGATGGGCATGCCGGCGATCGGGCTTGAGGGGTCCGTTCGGGCCACCGGGTTGACTGTGTCGTTGGCGCCAACGATCAGCGCCACGTCCGTCCGCTCCATGGTCAGATTGATTTCGTCCATTTCCTTGAGCTTGTCGTAAGGAACTTTGGCCTCGGCCAGGAGCACGTTCATGTGCCCCGGCATTCGGCCGGCGACCGGGTGAATCCCGTACAACACTTCCACCCCGCGCGACTCCAGAAGCTCGGCCAGGTCACGGACGGCGTGTTGAGCCTGGGCCACGGCCATGCCGTACCCCGGGATGATGACGACCCGGCGGGCCGTGTCGAAGATCATGGCCACCTCCTCCGCGGAGGCCGATTTGACCCGGCCGGCATAAATCTCATCGGAGGTGTCCGTCACGCCTTCCACCGGTCCCAGGACGCCGAAAAGGACGTTCGCCATGGACCGATTCATGGCGACGCACATGATCCGCGTGAGAATAATCCCCGAGGCCCCGACCAGGGAGCCCCCGATGATCAGGACGTTGTTGTTGAGGACGAACCCGGTGGCGCAGGCGGCCAGACCCGAATAGGAATTCAGCAGGGTGATGACGACCGGCATGTCCGCTCCGCCGATGGGGGTCACCAGGAGAACGCCCAGGACCGAGGAAACCGCCACCAGCGCCCAATAGAAACCGGCGGCTCCTGGATTGGCCACGATCTGGACTCCGACGGCCAGGGCGATCAGGCCGAGCGCGACGTTCAACACGTGTCGTCCGGTGAACAGGACGGCCTTTTCGGTGATGACCCCCTGGAGCTTGGAGAAGGCCACCAGGCTGCCCCAGAAAGTGACGGCGCCGATGATCCCTGAGGCCACAGTGGCCACCGTGAGCTGGGTCGAAGGCGCTTGCGCCAAAAATGCGGCTCCTGCGACCAGGACCGACGCGCCCCCGCCGAATCCGTTCAGAAGCGCCACCATCTGCGGTATGGCGGTCATATGAATTCTCAGGGCGAGGACCGCTCCGATGGCCGCTCCCACCGCCAGGCCGATGATGATCAGTTCGTAACTCAGGATCCGGCGGTCCACCAGCGTGACCACGATGGCCAGGAGCATCCCCGTTGCGCCATACAGGTTGCCGCGCACCGCGGTCCGTGGATGGGCGAGGCCCTTGAGGGCGAAGACGAACAGGCCGGCGGCGATGAGATAGGCGAGGTTAATCAGGCCAGCTGGCACGGCTCACTCTTTCCTTCGGAACATTTCAAGCATGCGATGGGTGACCAGATAGCCTCCCACAACGTTGATGGTGGCGAAGATCACTGCGATGAGCCCTAAGATGGTCGTCAGGAGTGTGTGCTGCGTTCCGGCGGAGAGAAGAGCGCCGATGATGGTGATTCCCGAAATGGCGTTGGACCCTGACATCAGCGGCGTGTGCAGGATCGGGGGCACCTTGGTGATGACCTCGAACCCGACGATCATGGCCAGGACGAAAATGGTAACGATCGTGATAAAGGCCTCCATCAAGCGGGTCCTCCTTCGGCGGCTTCAGCTGGGCTTTCCCGTGGGGAGGCCGAGGGCCTCGAGGACCCTCGGATGTACGACCTCTCCCCCCCGGGCCACAAGGGTCTCGCGGGTGATTTCGTCCTCCGGGTCAAGATTCAGGCGGCCGTCTTTCACCAGGTGGAGGAAGAAGGTGGAAATGTTCTTGCTGTACATCTGGCTGGCGTGATAGGGGATGGTGGAGGGGAGGTCCGTCGGGCCGAGGATGTTCACGCCGTTTTCGATGGCCGTCTCTCCCGGCCGGGTCAGCTCGCAGTTGCCGCCCCGCTCGGCGGCCAAGTCGATGATCACCGAGCCGGGCGACATGCCGGCCACCATCTCACGGGTGATCAGGACGGGCGCTGGTTTCCCCGGGACGGCCGCCGTGGTGATGACCACGTCGCTATCCGCCACCGCCCGGCCCATCAGCTCGCGCTGCCGCCGGTAGAACTCTTCCCCCAGATCCCTGGCATAGCCGCCCGCGTCCTGGGCATCGGTCGGTTCCAGGGGAAGCTCCACGAACCTTGCGCCGAGGCTCTCCACCTCTTCCTTGACGTCCGGCCGCACGTCGAAGGCCGTCACAACGGCGCCCAGCCGGTTGGCCGTGGCGATGGCCTGCAGTCCGGCCACGCCCGCGCCGACCACGAACACGCGGGCCGGCGTGACCGTCCCCGCGGCGGTCATGAGCATGGGGAACATCCGGGGGAGCCGGTCCGCGGCGAGAACAACCGCCTTGTAGCCGGTGATGGTGGCCATGGAAGAAAGGGCGTCCATGCTTTGGGCCCGCGTAATCCGCGGCATGAGTTCCAGCGACAGGACGGTAACGCCGCGCGAGGCCAGCTCTTTGATCGCCTCGCCGGCTGAGAGGGGCTCGCACAATCCCATCAGGGTCTGTTCGGGGCGGAGCCTTTGCAGGTCCCCGCGGCCGGCCTCGGGATTGGCGCCCAGGGTGCGGACCTGAAGAAGGACGTTGGCCTCGCCGAATACTTCATCTCGGGAAGTTGCAACTCGCGCCTCTTTTTCCCGGTACATGGCGTCGGAAAACCCGGCGGCTTCGCCCGCTCCGGTCTCCACCAGAACCTGCAGGTCCGCCTGGGTCAGCGAAGGCGCCTGCGCCGGGATCAAAGCCACACGACGTTCGCCCGGAAAGGTTTCCTTGGGAATTCCGACGATCATGAGAACCTGAGCCGAATCAGAAAACCAGCGGAGGTCTCTGGGGACTCCCCGCCGGATATGGAATCAACAAAGAACGACCGAATTTTACCCGATTTTCTCCGCCTTTGACATTCCCCCTTCCAGGGAGGGGGAAGGGGTCCCGGAATTCAGGCTCCCCGACGGCCGGGCCCAAGTCGTAAGAAGGCCCTCGAAGAGATGCGTCCTCCCGACCCGGACCTTGAACTGAGAGGCCCATTTTTCTTTTCCGGGCGATGACCGGGAAACCGGACGTACGCCTTCGATGCCTACTCCCCCATGACCTTAATAACAACCCGCTTTTTCCGCTGGCCATCGAATTCTCCGTAAAAAATCTGCTGCCACGGCCCCAGGTCCAGCCTTCCTGCGGTGATGGGGACGATGACCTGGTGGTGCATGAGGAGGTTCTTGAGGTGGGCGTCGCCGTTGGTCTCGCCGGTTCGGTGGTGGTGGTAGTTCGGACCTTCGGGGGCCAGCTTTTGCAGCCACTCTTCGATGTCTTTCAGGAGGCCGGACTCCGCGTCATTCACGTAAACGCTGGCCGTGATGTGCATGGCGGAGACCAGGACCATCCCCTCCCGAACCCCGCTTTTCTCGACGGTGTCCTCCACTTTCCCGGTGATGTTGATGTAGTCCCTGTGGTTTTTCGTATTGAACCAAACGTATTCCGTGTGGGCCTTCATGGCGTGCTTTCTTCCCTCCCTTGTGGATTCAGTCGGAACGATGACGAAAAAAGTGGGGCGGGCGGAAACGATCGCCCGGCGGGCCCCCGACGGGCGGTGGGGAAAGGGTTATGGGGGCACGCTCATGGGTACCGGTCCAGAAAAGATTGGAGGCGCTTGGGAATCTTGAAGTCCGGGAGGCCGATCTCCTTCCACACGTCCAGGGCCTTCATCATCAGGTCCTTGTGGGGAAGGGAAACATCACCGGCGTCTTCCTTCTCGGTGGCGTCGAGTATGAGCTTGCTGCTCATCTCGGGCTCGCCGTTTGCCTGCCGGACGGTGGGATCGAGCACGGCGGGCGTGAAGACGTCCTTGACGATGATGGTGTCCCGGGCGGCGTTGAAGCGGGAGTTCATGGCCCAGTCCATGTGCATGGGGTCGCGGATGTCGATGTCCTCGTCCACGACGGTGATCCGTTTCAACAGCGTCGCATCGGCCGCCAGACGCCCCACGCGCTTGGCGTGGCCCGGATAGAGGGGCTTCATGGAAATGATGCCGTGGGCCAGTAACCCGCCGTAGGTGAGGTCGATGTAGGCGTCCTTGACGGTGTTGTGCCCCAGGTCGTGACGGAGCATCTTGATGATCAGCCCGGCGTTGCTGAGACTCTGGATGACGGTGCTTTCGCTGGGGGGCAATTGGCTGATGTAGCCGTAGTAGATGGCATCCTTGCGGTGAGTGATGGCCTTGACGTGGACCAGGGGTTTTTGAGCGACGGGACCCATGTACCCGGCAAACTCCCCGAAACGTCCCTCTTCGGAATATTCTCCCGGATGCAGCTCGCCCTCGATGACGATTTCGGCGTTGGCCGGGACCAGAAGGTCCGCGGTCTTGGCCTTGACGACGTCAACGGGCCCGCCCTTCAGCCCGCCGGCGATGGTGAGCTCGTCGGTTCCGTAGGGCGCGTTGCACACGGCCGCCAGATGGACCACGGGCTCGGCTCCGATCACCCAGGCGAAGGGGGCGGGTTTTCCCTTCTTCGCGTGGGATTCGTAACACAACGTACCGTGGCGTCCCGGCGACAGATTGATGACGAGGTGTTGACCGTCCTTGACCATCGTCCGGTACGTGGCGGCGTTCTGGACCCCGGTGTCGTCGTCGCGGCTGATGACGATGGTTGTGATGTAAGGGGCGACGTCCTTTCCGGGGGTCCAGACGGGAATGGGAAGCCGGTTCAGGTCGGCCTCTTTGCCCCGCAGGACGACTTCCTGGCAGGGCGCCGAGCGGACCTCCTTCGCCGGGACGGGGTTCCTCAGGGCGTGGACCCACTTCTCGTTGATCTGGTCTTCTTTGGTCTGCAGCGCGGCGGCGTAGGTTTCCCGCGAGGCCCCCAGCACGCCCGTCATGACCGGGATGTCGTAACCCTTGACCCTCTCGAAGAGCAACCCGAACCTCTGCCCGTCGGGCAGCGCCTGGAACATCCACCGGGCCAGACAGGCGACTTCCCAGGCGGGGTCGACGTTTTTCTGGATTCGTCTCAGCTTGCCCTTCGCCTCCAGCGCCGCCAGGTGCTCCCGGATGTCGCGATACGCCATTGAATTTCTCCTGACCCAGGTTTGCGCGGAAAGTCCTGCCTCGTTGGGTGGGGCAGGGTCAATCCCCCCTTACGCCAGGGCGCCATTGTAAACCCATTTTCCCCGGCGGGCGACGCCCAAGACCCCTTGAGGCTATAATCTGCCCGGGGTGATGCATTGGGTGCGGAAAAGGAGCGATATGGGAGTCCTTGAGTCGCGTCGGGCTGTGGTCACAGGCGCCGGCCGGGGAATCGGCAGGGCCGTCGCCCGGATGCTGGCCGGGGAAGGGGCCGCGGTCGTCGTCAACGACCTGGATGAGGGCCCAGCCCAGGAGGTGGCGGCGGAGATCCGGGAGGCGGGCGGGGAAGCCGTGCCCTGCGTCGGAGATGTCTCTCGCGCCGAGGGGGCCGAAGCCATCGTCGAATCGGCCGTCGCAACCTACCAAGGTCTGGACATCTTGGTGAACAACGCGGGGATTGTCAGGGATTCCATGGTCCATCGAATGGAGGAATCCGCCTGGCGAGAGGTTCTCGACGTTCACCTCACGGGGACCTTTCATATGATCCGCGCGGCCGCCCCCTGGATGCGCGGCGCGGCGAAGAGTGAATTGCAGGGCGGGGAAACGCACCACCGGAAGGTCGTGAATGTCGCCTCTGTCGTGGCGCTGATGGGAAATCCCGGCCAGGCGAACTACGCGGCGGCCAAAGGGGGAATCATCGCCCTCACCAAGACCGTCGCGCGGGAGTGGGCCCCGTTGCGGATCAACGTCAACTGTGTCTGCCCGGGGGTCATCCGGACCCGAATGACGGCGGCGAAACAGGAGGGGGAAGAGACGGGAATCCCCCCCGAGGTTCTCGAAGGGTTCCTGGCCGGGATCCCGGCGGGGCGATTCGGTGAGCCGGAGGAAGTGGCGAGGGCGGTGATTTTCCTGTGCTCACCGGACTCGGACTACATGACCGGGGCGGTCATCGGCGTGAACGGCGGTCTATACATGTAAGTGCGTAAAGGCGACCCGCTGCGCCGCATGCCCAGGAGACGCGGCCGCA
>JBHIBA010000154.1:0-10390 GCA_046758845.1 Nitrospinota bacterium | reverse complement strand
CCCCCTGGAAATCTGGACTTTCATCCCCATCCACCTGTGTTGCAAAATGGGCTCGTTGCTCAAATGTGTCGGGCAGCCGTAGCCGTCGACAAATAGACAGGAAGATCCTTCCGAAAGTTCATGCTGAAATGAACCTAATGAGCAAAAGCCAAGAACCCCGGCCCCACCTGATCCTGATTGACGGCTCCGCCTACGTCTTCCGGGCCTATCACGCCATCAAATCCAGCCTGAGCAGTTCGAAAGGGCTTCCCACCAACGCCGTCTTCGGCTACACGCAGATGCTCCTCAAGGTCTTGCGGGAGCAGTCTCCCGCCTACTGCGCCGTCGCCTTCGATTTGGGACCGCCCGAGAAGCGTCTCGAACTCTTCCCCGACTACAAGGCCAACCGGCCTGAAACCCCCGACGCGCTCCTGACGCAATGGCCCTACTGCCGAGAGATGACGCAGGTGTTGGGCGTTCCCATCGTGGAAGAAGAGGGCGTCGAGGCGGACGACCTCATCGGCACCCTCACGCGCCGGGCCGAGGCCGCCGGGTTCGACGTGACGATCATCACGGCGGACAAGGACTTCTATCAACTCGTGAGTCCCCACGTCACCCTGTGGGACACCATGCGGGATCGCCGAATCGAGACGCCCGAGGTCCGGGAGCGGTTCGGCGTCACGCCCGATCGCGTGGTGGACGTCTTGGGGCTCATGGGGGACAGTGTGGACAACATCCCCGGAGTCCCGGGCATCGGCGAGAAGACGGCCAAAACCCTCATCCAGGACTTCGGAAATCTCGAGTCCCTGCTGCGCAGGCTGGACGAGATCCAATCGCAGAAACAGCGGGGGCGTCTCGAGGAGAACGCCGACCTCGCGCGGCTGAGCCGGGCCCTCGTCACCATCGAGACCGACCTGGACCTGGATGTCCGGACAGAGGACCTCCGGGTCCGGGAGATGGACCGGGACGCCGCCCTGGCCCTGCTCAAGGAGCTGGAGTTCAACCGGCTGGCCAATGAGATCCTCAGCGGGGCGGAGGCGAAGGCGTCGGAGGGCAAGAATTACGTCACTGTCCTGGACGAGTTCGAGTTCGAGGCCCTGGTGAAGTGGCTTAAGAATTCGGGCGGGTTCGCCATCGACCTGGAAACCACCCACAAGGAGCCGATGTGGGCGGACATCGTAGGCGTCGCCTTGTCCTGCCGGTCCGGCGAGGGGTATTACATCCCGCTGGCCCACGATTACATGGGGGCGCCGAGGCAGCTTTCGGCCGAAAAGGTCTTGGACCGCCTGAAACCGCTCTTGGAAGACCGCGCCCTTCCCAAGTACGGACAGAACATCAAATACGACATGATCGTCCTGCATCGTGCGGGGATCGCCGTGCAGGGCGTGTCCTTCGACACGATGCTGGCGAGCTACGTCCTCAACCCGATTCGCCGCGGCCATAACCTGGAAGAGATCTCCCGAGAGTTTCTGGATTACCAGATGATGACATACCACGACGTCGCAGGCAGCCGCGCCAAAGAGAAGCCGTTCAGTCAGGTGGACATCGAGGCGGCGACGCGCTATTCGGCGGAGGACGCGGAGATCACGTACTCCCTCGTGGAAATCCTCGGACCGCGCCTTGACGAAAGCGGGCTGCGGCCCGTGTTCGACGCTTTGGAGATGCCGTTGGTTCCGGTCCTGGAGGCCATGGAGGAGGCGGGCGTCCTCATCGACCTTGACCTGCTGCGCGAAATGGGGAAATCCCTGGAAGCGCAGATGGAGCAGGGACTGGAGCGGATTCACGAGGCGGCGGGCGAGGAGTTCAACCCCAAATCTCCCATCCAGCTTCGGGAGATTCTCTTCGATAAGCTCCAGCTCCACAAGCAGGCCCCGCCCGGCGCCGTCAAGCGGACGAAGACGGGCTTGTCCACGGGGGCGGACATCCTTGAAAAACTCGCCCCGCTGCATCCGTTACCGCAAGAGGTCCTGGCGTACAGGGAGTTATCGAAGCTTCAATCCACCTACGTGGAGGCCCTGCCGAAGCTTGTCCATCATGAGACAGGGCGGATTCACACCTCGTTCAATCAGTCCGTGGCCGCCACAGGACGCCTCAGCTCCTCCGACCCCAATTTGCAGAACATCCCCATCCGCACGGAGCTGGGCCGGCAGATTCGCCGCGCTTTTATCCCCTCCCCCGGCTCGAAGATGCTCTCGGCCGATTACTCGCAGGTCGAGCTTCGCATCCTGGCGCACCTTTCGGGGGATGGAAAACTGACGGAGGCGTTTCAGGCGGGGGAGGACGTGCACACGCGGACTGCACAGGAAGTATTCGGCGTTAGTGAAGTGAGCGAGCAGATGCGCCGGATGGCCAAGGCGGTGAACTTCGGGGTGGTGTACGGCCTGAGCCCTTACGGCCTTTCGCAGCAGATCGAGGTCTCCGTGGAGGAGGCCAGGCGTTTCATCGACGGTTATTTCGAGCGTTATTCGGGCGTAAAGGGATACATCGACCGGACGCTTGGGGAGACGCGAGAGAAGGGTTTTGTGGAGACGTTGCGGGGTCGCCGCCGTCCCATCCCCGACATCAACCATCCCACCGTCAACTTAAGGAGCTTCGCGGAGCGGACGGCCGTCAACACGATCATGCAGGGCTCCGCGGCGGACATCATCAAGGCGGCGATGATTGAGATTCATAAGAGGCTCACGGGGGACGGGCTGAAGAGCCGGATGATCCTGCAAGTTCACGACGAGCTGGTCTTCGAGGGTCCATTGCAGGAAATGGAGAAGCTGTCGGCTTTGGTCAAACAGGAGATGGAAGGCGCCGCCGCTCTCGCCGTCCCCCTCGTCGCCGAGACCCACACCGGCGACAACTGGGACGAAGCGCATTGAGGGCCCTTGTCCATCGAATGGGACATATATTATTTTCTCCAACTTAACGGATTACAATTTGAGCCGTGATGCCAAAGAAACAAATTGACAAAGCCGAGGCAGCAAGGCGACAGATCGAAACCGCCATAAGACTTCTTTTCGCAAACTGGGATGAAGTGTCTACACACACGCTTGCGTTTGCGAGCTTGAATTTGACCCGAGATTTATGCAAAAAGCATAACAAATCTGAGCTTTTTGATGAAATACTTATAGAAACGGTTAAGCCAGACAAACGGAAACAAGTTCAAGCACAGCTCAGGAAATATTACAACTATTTCCGGCATGCAGATAGAGATCACACGGCGCTCATTGATCTCTTCGAGGAACCAGTAAATGAATTTATTGTCTTGTTTGCAATGAATAATTATAAAATTCTCGGAAATGAATTAACTCCAACTATGGAGGCGTTTTTTGGCTGGCTCATTTTGATACATCCCAAAATTTTTGCAGACCATAAACTCACCACGGATCAGATCGCCGTCAGAAATGTACTGTGCAAACTTCCTCGTCCCGATCAGCTAGAATGCGGTCTTGCATTTATTGCTCAACATCTTGGAAATCAATCCGAGGCGTCTGAAATTATGAGAAACATATTAGCTCGCAATAAAGCTGAACTTGGAGATCTAATATTGAAGATCCGATAGTCGATTGATAAGCTGATGTCATTAAGCTTAAATCGTATAAGACGTGGATTGGCATCATCTCGAGTTGCGCCGAAGGCGCGGCAACGGATGTCATTTTGGGCCAGTCGCCGTCGAGGTATTCATCCGGAGATTCTTCGCGCGCGACGATGACCCCTCGGTCGGATTTGCAGAGCGATGCCTCTATGTAGGGCCGGATTTCGGGCGGGGAGGGACGCCCGCCCCTACGACGGATTGTAGGTAACCCCTTGTACGGCCGGTCCCTGTACCGGCCCACCATAATAGAAAAAAATTGTAGCGCCGATCTGAGGGAAGGCCGGAGGCCGAGCGGAGATCGGGGCATCCGCTGTGCCGCGAGATGCCATCCGCGCAAACGCCCCGTCTACCATCTCTACTTCCGCGATTTCCACTTGGGCCTTTGCCCCTGCGCTCAAATCGCGGCTACGGGGTCTTTCGTAGGTTCGCAATTCGGGCGGGGAGGGACGCCCGCCCCTACGGAGTGAACGCCATACACCGTGAAATGTAGGGACGGGTCCCCGTCCCCGCCCGAAACCCTTCATAGAGGAATGGGGTCAGGCCTCCCCGCGTACGGGTAATCCTCCGAGGATGCGGGGGAGACGGCCGCGACGGCCAGGGCCTCCTCGATGCAGGCGGGCTGCTTCATCCCCACCAAGCCCGTCAAGGAGACCGCCGCAGATGCTGCTCCAGAAAGGCGCGAAGGCGGTTCTTCGCGTCTAGTGTGGCGCTCGGATCGTACCTTATGGTGTGGCCGAAGTAGTTGATCGTCCGAGCACCCAACGCAGCGTTGTCAAATCCATGGTGGGCCCCGGGGTAAACCTTCCATACCACCGTCCGACCGTCTTCCCTGAGCTGTTTGGCCCCCTCCACACACGGCATAGACGGCGTCCAGTCGTCCAACTCTCCGAGCAGGAGCAGGAGGGGGATGGTATCGGCGGCGAGAAATCCATCACACCTGGGATAGAAGGCCACAACCGCCCGAAAGCCGCCTGAGCCGGGTTGGGCCACTTTCCCGAGTCCCTCGCTGCCGGCCTGCAAGGCCGCCATGCCGCCATGTGACCAGCCAATCACCCCGATGCGGTTGTGATTTACGAACGGCAACGAGCGCAGATAGGCCACCGCCCCAAAGGCGTCCCAGACGCGGTCACCCGTGCTTAGTTTCCAGAAGTCAGAGGGGCTGCATACATTATCGATGCCGCGGGTGAAAAAACTGTCCACCAAGAAGGAAACGTAGCCTTCGGCCTTGAGCCACAAAGCCCAATTCGTATGATATTCGCGCAGACCACCGCAGCCATGAAGCAGCACCACGGCAGGAAACGGACCCGTCCCTTGAGGACGGTAGAGGGTCCCAACCAACATGTCGGGCTTGGCGGCAGATGCACTGGGGAATCGGACTTGTTGGGCGCACCCCGCCAGCAAGAGGATGAGGCCAAGCCCAACGATTTTAACCGCGACCCATAGGCCACGATGGGTACGCCGGCTGCTGCGATAGTCCAAACTGCTCAATCGCCGCGTAACGAGGTCCTCCCCGCCTCCATCTCTCAAGACATCGCAAGGATTTTACTGCGGAAAATTCGGTCCGGTTGGGTCCTTTTGAGAGGGAACAGAGCCGGTTCAGTCTCCCGTTGAGCGGAAGAGCTTCATGTAATCCCCGGCGGACGCGGGGGAGACGGCGGCGACGGCCAGGTCCTCCTCGATGTGGGCTGGCTGCTTCATCCCCACCAACGCCACCGTCATGCCCGGCGTGGAACGAACGAACTGGATCGCCCGCTGGGCGTCGGTCGTGAACCCCGGAAACGCCTCGGACACGAACGTCGGCAGGTTCTGCGCCACGCGGCCCTGGAAGATCGAGGCGCTGGCCATGACGGAGATCCCGAAGTGCTCCGCGGCATCCAGAAGAGACAGCATCTCTCCGTCCACCGGCTGGTTGCTCAGAGCGATGGCCTCGGGCATGGCCAAGTTGAGCGGAAGCTGGATGGCGCGGAAGTGGTGGTCCTCGCCGCCCACTTCCTCGGCGGCCTGGACCAGGTCGGCCAAAGATAAATAATCCTTCTCTTCGGGCTTCTGGCGGTACCCCGTCCAGGTCGCCGTCCCGTAGACCCGGATCTTCCCTTCGCTCACGTTCTGCTCAAGCGTCTCGAATGCGGCCCTGATCCGCGAGATGAACTCCTCCCGGCTGATTTCCTGCAACTGCGTTTCCGGGTTGTGCAGGTAGTAAACGTCCAGGCACTCGAAGCCCAGGTTTCTCCGGCTGGCGTCAAGCTGGTGCTGGAGGTAAGCGGGTGTCATGCAGTGGCAGCCGCCGACGATGTCCTCGGTCTGAATGATCCCCGGTTTCAGGAAGGTCTTGACGACGTAGCCGACAAACTCGTCCCGGCCGGCGGGCTGCGATCCGTCAAAGGGGAGGAAGCCCCCCTTGGTGGCGACGACGACTTCTTCCCGTTGGGCCTTCCCCTGAGAGAACAAGGCCCGAAGGGCCTGGCCGATGGACCGCTCGCTCCGCTGGCTCCGGTAGTTGATGGACGTGTCGATGACGTTGCACCCCAGCTCCAGACACCGGCCCACGGCCTCGCGGTTGAGCCGGTCGGTCTCCTCATCCTCTTCCCCCAGGTAAGTGCCGATGCCGATGGAGGAGACCCAGAGGTCCCGGTAGGGGCGGAAATGCCCGTCGGCGGCCTTTCCGGCGAGGCGGTCCCGGTAGGCGGCCGTGCCTTCGGGCGTGGCAAATCCGGGGGTCAATCGATCAGAAGCGTTCGCGGCGGACGCGCTCAAGAGAATTCTCCCGACTCGTTGCCGACCCCCTTACGCTTCACGGAAGGAAGGCCGTAGTGAACAGGGACTTCACGGGGACGCTCTTGCGGATCAGTTGACTCTGCAACATGTAATCCCGCAACTCGCGCCACTTCTCCTCCGTCTGCCACCCCACCTTAGGTACGCCCTCCCGCACGAGGGGGATGAGGAGGTGGATGGCCCGCCGGGCCAGGTCCGTCCGGAGATCTTTGTTTCTCTTTAGCAAAATCTGCAAGGCTTCTTCCGGCCGGTCCATGACGAACTTCCAGCCTTTGCCGGAGGCGCGCAGGAAGCGGCGGATCAGGGCCGGGCTCTTCCGGATCAGGCCGTCGCTCGTGATCATAACCGACTCGTAAAAATCGGGCACGCCGTGGTCGGTGAGCCGGATGACGTTGACCTCCTTGCCCTCCAGCTCGATCTGGACCTTCTCCCACACCCAGTAAGTCCCGATGACGGCGTCCACGCTTCCCTGAAGAAGGGGCGGAACGAGGTTGAACCCCACGTTCACCACGCGGAAGTCCTTCATCGTCAGGCCGTTTTTCCGGGCGATGGTCTTCAGGAAGGCGTCATCGGAGGGGATCATGGGCGACCCGATTTTCTTGCCCTTGAGCTGCCTGGGATGCGTCAGCCCGGATTCCTTCATCGTCAGCATGACGTTGAGGGGGTGCTGGACCACGGCCGCAACCGATACGACGGGCAGCCCTTCGGACCGGCCGATGATGGTGTCGGTCTGATAGCTCAGGCCGAAGTGGTCCTCACCCACGCCGACCAGTTTTAGCGTGTCCTCGGGATGGGCGGGGACGTAGAGGCGGATTCGCAGATTCTCTTGTTTGAAGTATCCCTTCTCCTGCGCCACGAAGAGGAACGTGTGAAGGGACCACGGAGTCCAATCCAGCCGAAGGCTCACTTTGTCTTCGGCCGAGGCCGCGCCCGGCCCGAGCCCCGCGTGCGGCAAGGTCCATCCCAGCAAGAGAAGCAAGGCGATGAAAAGTCGCTGAATCCACCGGCGCCGCATCTCAGTCAGTCTCCCTTTCGTTTGACCGAGGTTCCCCGGGGCGAGAAGCCGCCGGGTGCGCTCAGTCTCCCTTCCCTTTTTCCCAGGGCATGCTGATCCGCTCCAGCGCGCTCACAGCCAGAAACAGGACCACTCCCATGGCCGATAGGATGACGATGGAGGCGAAGATCAAGTCCGTCCGGAGCTGGGCGTTGGCCCGGATCATCAAAAATCCGAGCCCCCTGTCCGCGCCGACCCACTCCCCGATGACGGCCCCGATGACGCTCACCGCGGCCGCGATCTTCATCCCTGAGAAGATAAACGGAAGCGCCCCCGGAAAACGCACCTTGCGGAAGGTCTGCCACCAATTCGCTCGAAGCAGCCGCATGAGGTCCAAGAGATCCGCGTCGGTGGTCTCCAGTCCGTCAACGGTGTTGACCACGACGGGGAAGAAGGCGATGAGGGCCGTCATCACCACCTTGGGCATCATGTCGTAGCCGAACCACACGATAAGAAGGGGCGCGATGGCGATGACCGGAACCGTCTGCGAAGCGATCACCAGGGGGTAGAGAGCCCTTTTCAGGACGGCCGAATACGTGATGAGGACGGCCAGCCCCAGTCCCGCCGCTAGCGCCGCGGCGAAGCCGGCCAGGACCTCGACGATCGTCCGGGTCGTATGGAGCAGGAGGACGTCCCACGCCTGGCCTATGGTCTGGAAGACCCGGAGGGGGGAGGGAAGGATGTAGTGCGGCAGGTGGAAGACGGCCACCGCCGCCTGCCAGAGGATCAGGAACGCCAGGAGGAGAAGCGCGGGGGCGGCGTAGTCGCTTATCGGCAGCGACCGGCCCGGAAGGACCCTCCTGGGCCGATCCCGGCGCGCGGGAGCCGCCTCCAGACTATCGCCGGACATTTCGGGGCCGGACGTCGGGCGGCCCTGCCTCTCGCCCGCCGGCTCTCCTTTTCCCCGGACCTCGGACGGTTTCCCCGTCGCCTCTTCAACCGCCGCGCGTGTTTCTTCTCTCAACAAAAAGGCCGTCTCCCGGAAGAGGGAAACGGCCGAAGATGCGATTGCTTGGGAGCCCTTGGGTGAGACGGGAGCCCACAGCGAAATCGGATGATCTTCCGCTTCCCTACGCTGGCATTACCCAGATCAGGTTCGGAGGGTTGTCAGGTGACTGACTCTCAGCGCGAGACACCCCTAGCGGTTTTCCTTAAGCCTAATCTATGGCATGTCTGACCTGTGGTCAAGAGCACTCAGTAGTGGGTAGTGGGGCAGTTTGCTGAATGAACCCCGCCCTCTTCCATTGTAGCCGCGATTTGAGCACATTCGCTTCGCTCAGTGCAGGCTCCGCGGAAATCGCGGCCGGGCGCGCCCCGATCTCCGCTCAGACCCAGGTCCTCGCTCAGATCGGGGCTACACCAAATGATGACAGAGCCGCGGGCAAAGCTGCGTACGGGGCTCAATCCGTCCCAAACTGACCCTCTACTCAGTCGTGAATCCTGTCTCAATATCGTGTCGATATAAGCGGTCTTGTCAACGGCCGAGGCCTGATCAAGAATTTGCGCTATAGTCCAAGAAGGAGGGTGCGGTGTTCTCCCTTCGATCGCTGGCTCACATTCGGGAATATCGCCTACTCTCGTCTTCATGGAATCGGCGGCTATCGATATCGATATCCCGACCGGGATTTGAACAGGCTTTTTGGCTATTGCGGCGAATACGAGGGGCGTACCTCCTTTTCAGCAACACGAGTATGTTCGAAGATGCCGTTAGAATGAAGGAAAGGATCGAAGGCTGAAATGGATAATGACTTGGACGCGATGCCTCATCCGTCCGCCGACCCTCACGACCGAATGGTCCCGTCGGGCGTGAAACCCTAAGCGGCAACTTGGAGATAGACTTCATGAAATCTAAAGCCAATTTTTATCTCTTGACTTTGCGAAGGTCCTGCCTCCTCGACGAGAAGAATATTCTCCTTTCGGGAATCCTCGCCCTCGCGCTGCTCCTGCTCCCAAGACCGGCGCTCGGACAGCAGCTCCCCATCTTCGACGCCCACATCCACTACAGCCGGTCCCATTGGGAAATTTACTCGCCGGATGCGGTCCTGAAGATTCTGAAACGGGCTGGCGTCAACCGGGCCTTCGTCTCCAGCACGCCCGACGAAGGAACCCTCCGGCTGTTCAGGCGGGACTCCCAACTCGTCGTCCCCGTCCTTCGGCCCTACCGGACGCGGGAGGACATGGGCTCCTGGCTCCGGGACCCCGAAATCCCGGCCTATCTCAAGGAACGAATCCGAAAGAGGCGAGGCATTTACCGCGGGATCGGGGAGTTCCACGTGGGGCCGGGCGACGTGAGCTCCGAGGTCTTCCGGCAAGTTGCGGCCCTCGCGGTCAAGGAAAACCTCTTCCTCCACGCTCACACGGACGAGGTGGCCATAGAGCAGATCGCGCGCCTGAAGCCTGGGGTCTGCGTCCTGTGGGCCCATGCGGGGATGACCTCAGGTCCGGAAACCGTCGGAAAGCTTCTGGACCGGCACGCCAACCTGTGGGTCGAGCTTTCCCTGCGGTGGGACGTATCCCATAGCGGCGCCTTGATACCCGAATGGCAAGCCTTGCTCCTTCGTCACCCGGACCGCTTCCTCGTGGGAACGGACACCTGGACCCACACCCAATGGGACCTCCTGCCGGAAACGCTGGATGGTTACCGCGTGTGGCTGAAGACCCTCCCGCGCGACGTCGCCGAAAAGATCGCCAACCGAAACGCCGAAAGCCTGGCCAAGCCGGGGGCCTGCGCCAGGCCGCAGGCGGCCGCGCCCGCCGGAAAAGTCCAGGGTTAAACTCTCCACCGGCACTGCGCCCCTTCACATTGAGAAAAAGAGATTCTGGGGGCCTTTTTGGGCACTTGCGTGCCGGCCGAACTGCGGTTGGAGGTATGTGCGCTTAAGCTGGGCGTCTTTGGCGCACACCTTCCGAGAGGTGGTCAACCAGGCACACCAGTGCAGAAACCTGACGCGGTGCGTCCGGCCCCCCCAGACCCCCCGGAAAACTCTTGACGGCCGCGTAAG
>JBHIBA010000153.1:0-10408 GCA_046758845.1 Nitrospinota bacterium | reverse complement strand
CAGGCCTTTCAGCGTGATTTCGAGCTCCTCGTAGAGGACCTTCATTTCTTCTCTGATCGCGTCGGGGAGTCTTCTCAGCCTCTCCCGGGCGTCTGCGAGCGCTTGTGCCGCGTGCTGCAGTCCCTCCTGACGCCCCCGCCTGTACGCTTCCCGGACCCGATGGACGGCCGAGCGGACGAACCCGTCAAATTCGTGGGCGGCCAGTTTGTCGTGGGTGAGTTCGTAGAAATGCAATCCCACGATGCCGTGCCGGACGGATTCCACAAACCGGAGGGGGTATTTCGAAAGGGTCCAGAGCAGAAACTTCCCGTACGCCCGACCGTATTTCGATCTAGGGATGAGGGAGAAGGATTTGAGAAAGGCCCAGACCTTCCTCGCCGAGATCGAGACGGAACTGTTGCATTGCTCCCCCAATTCCGCATAGAGGGTCTGGACCCGCCGGAAGTAATTCTCCGGATTTCCGTAGATTTCTCGAAGGACGTTCTTGTACGCCTCCACCAGGACGTTGGGGTCCTGGACGGTCTTGTAATTGAAGGCGAATTGGAAGGTGTTGTTTCCCTCGCGCATTACGCTGGTTTCAATCAGGCGGTTTTCCTCTCTGAAACGGTCGTACAGGGGGCTCCCGGGGACGGCGGTGAGCAGCCCCGTCATCGCGACGGGGATTCCCGAATCCTGGATGAACCGGATCAAGTGGCGGTCAATGTCGAGCGGGTCGTTGTCAAAGCCGATGATGAATCCGGCCATGACCTCCATCCCGGATTGTTGAATCTTTTTCACCGAATCCAGCAGGTCAAATTTCACGTTCTGGAGTTTCTTGGTCTCTCGCAGGCTCTCGTCGATGGGGGTTTCGATCCCCAGGAAGACGCTCTCGAATCCGGCCTCCACCATGGCGGCAAGCAAATCCTCATCCCCCGCCAGGTTGACGCTGGCCTGCGTGTAGAACTGGAAGGGCATCCCGTGCTTCTTTTGCCAGTCGATGACGTGCGGCAAAAGGAGCTTGGCGGATTTCTTGTTGCCGATGAAGTTGTCGTCCACCCAAAAGATGCTTCCCCTCCATCCCCGCTCGTAGAGCAGCTCCAGCTCAGCGATCGTCCGCTCGGCGGATTTGTACCGCGTCGTCTTCCCGAACAGGGTCGGGATGTCGCAGAACTCGCACTTGAACGGGCAGCCCCGGGAGATCTGAAGGGCCATCGAGACGTAATTTTTCGCGGACAGGACGTCGTAGCGGGGGAGCGGAGAATCATTGATGTCTGGAGAGTCCGCCCGCAGGTCCAGGATCATTCGCTCTCGGGTCCTGAGCATCTGTTCCAAGGCCTCGATGAACTTGGCGCTCTCCGCCTCTCCTTGGACCAGGTGGGGGTTTCCTTGAATTTCCTCATGAGAGGAAGTGGCGTCGGGTCCTCCCACGACGACCGGGACTTTCGCCCGGTTGCATTCCTGGATGATCCATTCCACCGAAGGGCGCTGAACCATCATCCCCCCGGTCAAGACGATGTCGGCCCGCCGGAGGTCTTCCTCGCGCAAGCGCGTGACGTTCAGGTCGATGAGCCGGACGTCGTACTCTTCCGGCAGCATCCCGGCGACGGTCAGCAAACCCAGGGGCGGATGCGTCGCGTGCAGGCCCAGGAACTTCAAGGCCCTCTGGTAGCCCCAGAACGTTTCGGGAAATTGGGGGTAGATCAGCAGAGCTCGTGTCATGGTCACTCCCATTTGAGGAGATGGATGAACGGCGGGTGAACCCTATCCAGATGGCTTGCGCACGCTCTTCGCGGCATCTGCGGCGGGCGAGGGCGTGCGCGCGAGGAAAACCGCGTGACCGATAACGGCCGGCGCCCGGTCACGCGCGAAGCGTCTCTTTCTCTTCGAGGCTCTCAAGCACCTTTTCCGGCGTGATGGGCAAAGATGTGATTCGCACTCCGACGGCGTTGTAGATCGCGTTGGCCACCGCAGCAGCGGTGGGAACGAGAGCCGGCTCGCCGACCCCTTTGGCGCCGTAAGGGCCGGTCGGCTCGGAGGACTCGACGAAGAAGGTTTCGATGTCCGGGACGTCCTGCATCGTCGGGATCCGGTAATCATAGAAGTTGGGGTTTACCACGCTCCCGTCGTGCATGACGATATCTTCCATCAGGGCGTAGCCGATGCCCTGCGTGACGCCCCCCTCGACCTGCCCCTCGATGGCCAGCTCGTTGATGACCTTCCCTACGTCGTGGCCGGCCACAAATCGCACGATTCGCACGTGGCCGGTTCCCATGTCCACCTCGACCTCCGCGGCTTGGGCGGCGAAGGGGTAGGCCGTGGACACGTTGCCGTACTTGTCCGGCGCCGGCAGAACGACGTTGGGGGGCGAGAAGGACCCTTTCCCCAGGACAGGGTTGCCCGCAGAGGCAAACGTGGCCGACCGGGCCACCTCCGCCACCGAGTGCTTCCGGTCGGGCGTGGCCTCGACGAAGACCTGTCCGTTGGACAGGCGGACGTCCTCGGGTCTGCACTCGAGCATTTCCGCGGCGTGCTCCACGAGCTGATGCCTGGCGTCGCGCGCGGCCGCCAGGATCGCATTGCCCCCCAGCGTGGTCGTCCGGGTGGCGAATGCGCCCAGGCAGGCCGGGGTGACGTCAGTATCGACGCTGGAGACCCGAACGGACTCCAGGGGGAGGGACAATTCCTCGGCGGCGATCTGCGCCATGATGGTCCGGGAACCCTGGCCGAGGTCCACCTCGCCGGTGAGGATGTACACGTTACCGTCCTCGTTGACGTGAACCTGGGCGGAGGAGCCGTCGAACTCCTTGAAGAAACCCCGGAATCCGGAAACGTGGATGCAGCATGCCAGGCCGATCCCCCGGCGATACCTTCCGGAAGGGCCGTTGCGGTTCCGGCGTTCGGACCATCCGATGGCCCGGGTCGCCCCCTCGATGCATTCGCGAAGTCCGACGCTGCCGATGTAAAAGCCGTGGGTGGTGGTGTCTCCGCGTTGAACGACGTTTTTGAGCCGCAGATCGGCCGGGTCCATCCCCAGCTTCTCCGCCAGCATGTCCATCGTCGATTCCAGAGCGAAGGCCCCCTGGGCGTTGCCGAATCCCCGGAATCCGCCCGAAGGCGCCTTGTTGGTGTAGGCCAGTCGGTAGCGGCTCCGCACGTTCGGGATGCGATACATGTTGTCGATGCGGTATGCGGCGATCCCCGTAATGGCCGGCGCATAGTCCGTATAGGCCCCGTTGTCCGCCAGGACGTCTGACTCCTTGACGAGGACGTGGCCGTCCTTGTCCGCTCCCAGCTTCACGCGCAGCGTCATGGCCACGCGGGGCCGGGTGGCCATGAACTCGTCTCCCCGCGTGTGGTCGATCCGCACCGGCCGGCGCGCGTCCTGGGCCAGCAGGGCGGTGATGAGGTGCATTCTGTGCTCCATCTTGGAGCCGAAGCCGCCGCCGATGAACGACTGCACCACGCGGACGTCCTTCGGGGACATCCCCAGAATCTCGGCGTAGCGTATCTTGCACATCCAGGGGTTCTGAACGCCCAGGTGCAAGGTAAGCCTGCCGGCGGAGTCGTACTCCGCGACGCATGCCATCGGCTCCATGTAGCACTGGTGGACGGCGGAGGTGCGGTAGGTGTACTCCACAACGGCGGCGGAGCGGGAAAAGGCGTCGTCCGGCTCGCCGTGCTCGATGGTCCCCTGGTTGGCGATGTTGCTTTCCACGTCGTGGATGGCCGGCGCCCCCGGCCGGACCGCGTTTTCGGGGTCGGTGACGTAGGGCAGCTCCTCGTACTCCACGTAAATGTGCTCCAGCGCCTCCTCCGCCGTGTCCAGGTCCACCGCCGCGACGGCGGCCACTTCTTCCCCGGCGAAGCGGACCTTATTTTTGGAAAGGATGTACTCGTCGGCGATGATGGGGCCGTGCTTGACGTTGCGCGGGTCGTCCCCGGCTACGACGGCCTTGACGCCGCGTAGCTTGCGGGCCCGAGAGGCGTCCAGCTTCGACAGGCGCGCATGCGGGTAAGGGCTTCGGAGGATTTTCCCCCAAAGCATGCCCGGCAAGTTCAGGTCCGTGACGTAACGGCCCGCCCCTTGAGCCTTGTCGGTAGCTTCGACGGAGGGTACCCTTTTCCCGACGTGCGTGAACTGGCCCATGTTTGTTTCCCCCCCCTAATGGGGCGATTGTATCGGGCCTTCGCGCCAGGCGCAACCGCAAGGAGCCGCCCGGTTGGATAGGGCCCGGATGGATACGCCCGTTAGAGAGCCGAAAACGAACTGATTCAGAAAGGCGATCATGCTTTGCTCCCTGAGTAAATCCGCCGACACCGAGCGCCAGGGCCGGCTCAGGCTTTCAGGCAACCTTCGATCTCCTTCAATGCGCGATCGATGCCCTCTTCCGCCACGTCCAGATGGGTAAGGGCCCGGAAGCGGGTTTCTCCGAGGACGCTCACCAGCACGCCCCGCTCCTTGAGGGCCGCCGCCACCTGCGGCGCCTTTTTCCCGGTCTTTGCGATGTCGAAAATGACGATGTTCGTCGGGGTGATCCCGAAGGGGAGCGTCACGCCGGGGATGGCGCCCAGGCCCTCGGCCAGCCGCTTGGCCTTGGCGTGGTCCTCGGCCAGGCGGTCCACGTGAAGCTTCAGCGCATAAAGGCCCGCCGCCGCCACGATCCCCGCCTGTCGCATCCCGCCTCCGAAGATTTGCCGGTAGCGCCTGGCCTCGTCGATCAGGTCCCGGGGTCCCGCGATGAGGGAGCCCAGGGGCGCGCCGAGTCCCTTCGACAGGCAGAAAGAGAGGGTGGTTGCATGTCTGGCGAATTCGGAGACGGGGACGTCCGAGGCGACGCTGGCGTTGAAGATGCGCGCCCCGTCCATGTGGACGGAGATGCCCTTGCGTTGGGCAAGGTCGTGGATGGGACGGAGGGTTTCCAGGGGATAGACGGCTCCGCCGCCCCGGTTGTGGGTGTTCTCCACGCTGATGAGGCCCGTGCGGGGGCGGGGGAGGGTCGCGGGTTGGATGGCCGCCTCCACCTGTTCGGCCGAGAGGATTCCCTTCTCGGTGGGGATGGGCCGACACTGCACCCCCGAAAGGGCCGCCGCCGCGCCGGCCTCGAAGTTGTAGACGTGAGAGGTGGCGTCGGCGACCAGCTCATCCCCCGGCCGGGTGTGGATGCGCACGGCGATCTGGTTCGCCATCGTCCCCGAGGCCACGAAGATCGCCGCTTCCTTGCCCGCTATGCGGGCGGCCTCGGCCTCCAGGGCGTTGACGGTGGGGTCCTCGCCGTAACAATCGTCTCCCACCTCGGCCTCCGCCATGGCGCGCCGCATCTCCGGCGTGGGACGCGTCACCGTGTCGCTTCGGATGTCGATGACGATTCGTCGGTTCACGGTTTCAGTCCTTGAAGGGTGGGAAGAGGTGTTTGGCGATGAAGTCGATCTGATCCGGTTCGGTGGACGTGGGGTGGATGATCAGGTACTGAAGGCCCACCTTTCTCAAGGCTTCGATCTTTTCGCACATGTCGTCGATGGTTCCGGTCAGGTAGCACGCTTGAAGGTGATTCCAGTCCCGGTGGGCTCCCATGGCGAATTCAAAGTGGGGCCTCTGGATCTCCAGGGCCTTTTTTCGGTCAGCCGTCTCGACGATGTGTGTGAACTGGACGTGGGCCAGCAGGAGGCCTTCCGGATCGCGTCCCACAGAGGCCACGCACTCCCTGGCCGCCTGCATGTCGCGGACGACCCATTCCTGGTAGCCGGTATTGCGGACGACGAAGGCGTCGCACCTGGCGACCCGCCTCAGCACACTCTGGGCGATGGTCGTTTTGTCGGGCGAGAGATCCGTGCGAATCCGCGATCCGCCCGCCACCCAGACCTCCGGCATCTTGGGCGGTAAGGGGTCGATGGTGACGTCTTCGAAGCGATAGTATTTTCCCTCGAAAGACGCATTCTCCTGGGTCAGGAGGAGGCGGACGGCATCGAGGACCTCATCCGTCCGCGCGCCCCGCTCGGAGATGTGCGTTCCCGTCACCTCGAATTCCCGCTCGTACCATCCGGGCCCGATCCCGAAGACGTACCGCCCGCCGGCGAGGAAATCCATCGTGGCGATCGTCTTGGCCAAAAGGACCGGATTCCGAAGGGGCAAGACGAGGATGGAGGTCCCGATCCGGATGCGGTTTGTCACGGCGGCCACGTGGGACAGCACCGACAGGGGTTCGAGCCACGATACCCCGTAAAGGCCCGGGGCGTGGAGGAGGTGGTCGATGACCCACACCCCGTCGAACTCCAGGGCCTCGGCCTTCCGGGCGTAGTCCCGAATTCCCTCCGCCTCTGAGTAGTCCATCTTGTGTCTGGAGAACGAAGGGATCCATGCGCCGAACTTCACCGCAAGTTTCCCTCACTTTCCGTCGAGGAAGAGAATTCTTTGTCCACAAACATCCGCACGCGATATCGATCCCGCTCTTTGAGCCAAAGGAGGAGCTTTTCGTCCCGCTCCCTGAGGAGTTCCTCCCGCGAATGTCCCGTGTAGTCATAAAACCCTTTGCCCGACTTGAGACCCAGCTCTCCCCGGTCCACCATCTCCCGAACAACGTCCGGCACCTCTTTCGTGTCCGAGATCTCGGGGAACATGCTTTCCCATACGAGTCCGAACGTGTCCAGCCCCCCGAAGTCCGGCACCTGCATAGGGTCCAGAATCGGGAAACGCAGGGCGATTCCCTCCCGCATCACCGCGTCGATCCCCTTCGCATCCGTGATGCCTTCCTGGATGAGCGAGACACATTCCCGGTAGAGCGCAGAAGCCAGGCGAACGCCGATGAAGCCGGGGATGCACTTGCGCAGCAGGACCGGGGTGCGGCCGAGTTCGCGCAGGAGCGCCGTCATCGACTCCGCCGTCTCCTCCCCGGTTTCCCGCCCGAGGACGACCTCAACGAGCGGCGCTAGATAGGGCGGGTTCCAGAAGTGGGCGATGATGAGGCGGTGGGGATTGGGGAAATCGGGCGCGAGGGCATAGATGTCCAGCCCCGAGGTGGTGCTGGCCACGGTCGCCCCGGTTGGAGCGGCCCGGCCGATTTCCGCGTAGATCTCGCGCTTCGCCTCGGGAGATTCCGGGATGGCCTCAAAGACCAGGTCCACACCGGCGAGGCCTTCGGCCAGCTTCGTGGTGGAAGAGATCCGGCCCAGCACGGATTCAACGTCCTCCTTCGTCCCCACGCCGTGGCGCGCCAAAAGCGCGAGGTTTATCTGGATCTGGGTCCGGGCCTGCTCCAGGGACTCCTTTCGCCGGGCGATCATCACCGATTCCCAACCGTGGTGGGAGAAGAGTTGCGCGATCCCGTGACCCATCGTCCCGGCGCCGACCACGGCCACCCGCTGGCTCAAATCTCGTGCTCCTAAGCGTCGGTTGAAGGGAATCGGTGAGCGAGCGCCGTTTCAGACCTGAAAGGGCCATCCTGGCTCAACGCGATTCGGTTGCTACGAAGTTAACCTGCCTATGGTATTCGGAGTTCGGCGGGGGCGCAACAGCGCAGGCGCGGCGTTTCTTGTCGTCATGGCCGCAGGCCGTTCTCGCCGGAGTTCGACCTTCGCGGGAAGTCCTCTGCGCAAATGGGGACAGAAACGATGCCTTTGGGCGCAAGGTTTCAGGGAGAAAGATGGCGGCGAAACCAGTCCACGATGAGGCGGGCGCACTCCTCTACGTGCTCCTCGCGGGAAAATCGGTGGTCGGCGTCCCCTATGATGTGGATGGACTTCTTTCCCCCCCCCGCCCCCGCCGCCCCTGCCGCGCAAAACAGGTCCATGGCCTCCTTCACGGCAATCAACTCATCCCTCTCTCCGTGGATGAGGAGGACCGGGGCCTGAATCTTTGCGATGGCCCCCAGAACGTCCTGGCGTCTGGCGTCCTCGAGCAGGCCGAGACCGATCTTTCCCAGGGGCGTTTCGATGTAGCCCTGCGCCTGGAATCTCGCCGCTTCTTCGGGGTTGTGGTTGCCCGGGCGGGCCAAGGAGGCCATCAGGACCAGGGCGTCCACGCCGGGGTCCTGGGCCGCATATAAAACCCCGACGGCGCTCCCCATGCTGGAGCCGATGAGGCCGATCGGTCCCCCCGTCCGAGTCCGCATGAAGGACACCGCCGATTGCAGGTCCTCCACCTCGCCGGTGAACGTCATCTCCTCCAGTTTTCCTCCGGAATCGCCGACGAAGGAAAAATCGAAGCGCAACACCAGGAACCCGTGGGCCGTCAGTTGTTGCGCGAAACGCTGGTGTTTCCGGCTGTCTTTGTTGGAGAGCATCCCGTGGCAAACCAGGACGCCCGGCGGGCCGCCCGATTCAAATCGGCGCGCTGGTTTTTCTCCCGGCGCGGGAGAGTCCAGATATCCCGCGATTTCCTGACCCTTGAGGTTTTGAAATTGAACGCGCTCTGTGATGGCCACAGATAAACTCCCAGGATGAAATCGCGGCATCTTATCATGGCCTTGCCGGACTTCGCCCGGAAGCGCCTGATCGGCAGTGGGTCAGTTTGGAACGGATTAAGCCCCGTACGCAGGTTCGTCCACGGCTCTGTCATCATTTGATGCAGCCCCGATCTGAGCGAGGACCCGAGTCCGAGCGGAGATCGGGGCGGGGGCGCAAGCCGCGATTTCCGCGGAGCCTGCACGGAGCGAAGCGAATGTGCTCAAATCGCGGCTACAACGGAGGGAGGCAGGGGCCCCTCAGCAAACTGACCCACTACCGCCTGATCGGCTTCCATATTGTCTCGATTTCGATTCCGTGGCAGGATCATGTCAAACGTGTAAATAGTGTTCGGCATGGAGAGGGGAAGCTCAACGGATTCTTTGAGGCGGGGACCGTGAATCGATCGTTCTATTTTTCGCCGCGCGGCTGGCTGATCCTGGCGGCGGGTTTCGTTTTGATGGGCCTGGGCACCGGGCTCAGCTTTTCCATCGGCGTGTTCTTGAAACCTCTCGCAGGGGAATTCAATTGGGGGCGGTCGGAGATTTCTCTGGCCTACTCGGTGAACATGCTGATGCTGGGGGCCTTCTCCTTCATCGCGGGAGCCATGTCGGACCGTTGGGGGACGCGCCTTGTCCTCCTTCTGGGCACGTTGGTCCTGGGCCTGGGGACCCTCCTGAATAGCCAAATCTCAGCCGTCTGGCAGCTTTCCCTTTTCTATGGGGTCCTCATGGGGATAGGAAAGGCGGCCTTTCATTCGCCCCTCATGGCCCACGTTGCGCGCAGCTTTCACAAGCGGCGGGGATTGGCCGTGGGCATCGTCTTCGCCGGAACGGGGATTGGTCTGTTTGTCATGGCCCCTCTCTCCCGCTTCCTGATCTCTCAAGTGGGCTGGCGCGCGACGTTCGTCATCCTGGCGGCGGGTTTTTTCATCCTTTCCCTGCCGGCGATATGGCTGTTCCGTGAGAAACCGGGCCGGGCCCTGGAGGCGGATGAAGACGACTCTGTGATTCCCGCTGAACGAAGTCCGGTCCCCGGCGGGGATTCCACGGCCGCTGAGACCTTTCACTGGAAAAACCGGTCTTTCTGGACCATCTGCGGATTGCACTACTTCGATTGCATCTGCCACTCGGTCCCGCTGGTCCACGTGGTGGCCTATGCCAGCGACCGGAGGATGGCTCCCGAGCACGCGGCGGGCGTCCTGGGCGTCGTCGGGCTGGCGGCCATTGTCGGCCGCGTTGTCATACCGGCCTTCACCGACCGGATCGGGGCCCGCAGGGGACTGCTCATAACCCTTTTTGTGCAAACGGGAATGATCCCCTTCCTGATGGTGTCGAAAACCCTGGCGATGTTTTACATCTTCGCCGTCATCTTCGGGTTCGGCTGGGGGGGAAACAGCCCCATGTATCCGCTTCTCGCGCGGGAGTACTTCGGGGTGAGGCGCTTGGGGTCCATCTACGGCGGGACCGTCATGGCGGCGAGCCTGGGAATGGCCGCCGGCGGCTACATGGGCGGGCTTCTGTTTGACATATCGGGAAGCTATCAGTATTCCCTGCTCTTCAGTTTGACTGCGGGCCTCATCTCCATCGCCCTCGTCCCGTTGCTGAAGCCCATTTCGAAGAGGGAGAGGCGCGAACCCGCCTTCCAAGTTGCACCAGCCGTCCCGGCTTTGGAGCTCTGAGCTCCATAAGGACCTTTTTTTCGCGGGGGCGCTTTTTGGGCGCTTGCGTGCCGGCCAAATGATTGCGGGGGGCGCTTTTTGAAAGGCGCCCCCCCGCACCCCCCCGCAAAACTTTTGTGACGCGAAAGAGGGCTGTGCCCTCTTTCGCACAAAAACAGGCTCATTGGCCTCCGTGCGCCACGGACGGACAAGGGCGAGTCCCGCTCCCAGCCGCCAGCAGGCCGAGCCGCAGGATCGGCCGGCAAAAGTTTTCCCGGGGGTCCAGGGGGGGCGGCTTACAAAAAGCCCCCCCCGGAAGAAAGAGGCTTCGGC
>JBHIBA010000152.1:0-10409 GCA_046758845.1 Nitrospinota bacterium | reverse complement strand
CCTGCTAGTGCTCCTGGCCGGAATTACGGTGACGTATGGCGATGTCCTCCGACTTAGGCAACGCGTTGAACCCTACGGTGCCCCTGCACAAGTCTGGCCATGAGCTGAGCCAGGTCTTTGCGGGTGAAGGTCCACTGCGACGGCTTGGCGATTTGCTGGTAGCGGACCTGGAATTTCAGGATTCGACCCGCGCGTTCCTCCAGGCAGGCGGAGTCGTCGGGGGTGAGGACTTTCCGCTGCAGCACCGAGAAGAAGATCTCTACCTGGTTGAGCCAGCTGGCATGGATGGGCAAATGCACGAGGAGGAGATTAGGCCACTGGCTCTGGAGCCGGTCGATGGCGCGCTGCCCGCGGTGCGTCGTGCCATTGTCCACCACCCAGAAGACCCGCTCTGCGCAGGCATAGGGCGCCTGGGCCATCACTTGGGCAACGAAGCCATCGAAGGCCTCCATCGTGCAGGTGGACAGGACCCGGCCGAACAGGTGAGCCCGCCGGACGTCCCAGGCGACCACATAGGCCAAGGCGCCCAGCCGTTTGTACTCATGTTCCCCCCGGACCGCTCGGCCGGGCCCGGGCGCTTGCGCGGGGTGAATCCTGCGCCTCACCTGGACCCCCGTCTATTCGTCCGCGCACAGGACGTACTCCCTGGGCCCCAGCGCTTGGCCTTCCCAGCTCCCCGCGTACAGGTCCAGCACGCGCCCGGCCTTCTCGCAGAAGGCCGGATCGCGAGGGAAGACCCAACTCCGCCGGGAGCTGACAGGCGAGGGCCTTCACCTCACACACCACCTGTGGGGGGGAAAGCAGGAGGCCGACCGCCGCGTGGACGCTCCCGCGGGCCTGCCGGATGGGTTCAGCGGGAATTGCCGCCACCGAGGGCAGAGAGAGTCGGGGTCCGGGTCCGTCTTCGCTTCCAGGGCGTTCAAGCGGTCTTGGAGGGTTAGATTCTCGGCCTCCAGGTCCTGGACGTACTCCATGATGTGCGGGGGGATGTGGACGGGTCGGCGCTTCCCGAACCTCTCCCGGTGTTCCTGGATGCGCCTTAGCTCACACGTCAAGGCGTCCAGCAGGGGCATGGTTTGAACCCCCCGTCCCGGTTTCCCTTGCGGCCATGTACTCGGCGTCGGCCTGGATATCCGGGTCCAGGTCCGCCCAGATGTCATCGGCCCCCCGGCCCTTCCCGTTGGCGTAGATGACGCCGTGGAGTCCGAAGGCCCGGTACTCTCGGCCAAGCTCTTCAAATTCCACCGCGGGTTCAGACCGCTTCGGTGAAATCCCGCCGCATTTCTTGACTTGCTGAATGAGGGGGGTTGTCATCCTCACACCCTCCGAAAGTCCAGGAACACCGAAGCCGTAGGCTGACGGTCCACCACGTCCGCCAGGACCTCAACCGCCTTAGCTTCCGACGTGAAGGGCCAGGGGACCTTCGTTGTCCCCAGGTCCGCCCTCATGCGGTCATCGTTGACGTGGTCGGCAATCCACACGCCGTTTGTGCGGTACAGCCGGATGATCTTCTCGGCCAGGATCTTCATCGTGTTCTCTCCCCCGTCTCTGGACGGCCCCCCGGAGGGCGGGGGACCGCCCAGGTCTATGTCAAGCCGCTTGCTTATGCGCCTGGAACCGGTCCGCTTCGGCCAGGATCAACCCGATAACCTCTCGGCAATCGTTCAGGACGCAGTAGAGCGCCCGGAGGGTGTCTGTCGGGTAATAGGACCGGATGTAATGCCAGGCGTTCCCCGAGTGATCCCGCTTCCCGTAGAGCGCCATGAGAACGGCCGCAGAGAATTCGGCGACGGCCTCTTTCTTGTGAGTCTGGAGGCAGGAAAGGTCGGCGATTCGGCCATGTCCTGCGTGTGCGAGCTCGTGGAACCAGACGCATTCCTCATGCGTGGCTAGGTCGCTCTTCCCGGTGTGGCGATAGACGCCGACGTAGGTGGGATTCAGGTCGGTGTCCACGTGACGGGGACTCCCCAGGACTGCGCCACGTTCATCAAGGGGGGCAATGTCCAAGGGGTGTAGTCGGGAAGGGTAATGTCTGCGCCTTCGGTCTGTTCCACACCGGGAAGCGGACGTTCAATTTCTTCCCCTGTTTCCGGGTTCGGTTCCTTGACGGTTCGCAGTATCGGGACGAGGATGAATCCCGCAGAGGAACCCTTTTCACCTTGCGCCCAACCTCATTCCATTGGCGGATTCCCCTTGCGTCCAGGGAACCCGTGGCGACGTAGGCCAGGACGCGATTGGCGAACGTCCAGGCGTCCGAGGGACGGTCACCCTTCGCCCGTTCCAGGCGGAGGATGTCCACCACGCGGGACAAGTTCCCTTGCTCAAATTGACGTAAGACTTTCTGTATGGCCTGTTCTGCTTTTGGGCCGAGGCAGTGTTTCATTGCCGTGGTCTCCCATAGAAAAAGCCCCCTGGCCATTGGAAAGGACGGTCCAGCTTGGGAGCTACGGACTTGTGTCCCTTCCGACCAGGGGCCTTCTAAATTGTCTGGGGTATCGTAACCTGGTTCCGGGACTCCCAATAGTAAATATACAACCTTATTATCATCCGTCAATAACTTGTTATCATCTATTTTATTATCGGTGATTCGGCGGATATGATGATAAGAAGCGGTCCGTAAACCTATCTATCATCTGATAGGTGGGAGTCAGTCCGGACGGAGGGTGTCCCGTGCGCTGAAAAGGGTCCCCTTTTTGGCCGAGGGCTGACCGGCGGGACCCCCCGGCGAGCTTTCGAAATCGACATAGGTGAGGGTATATGGACCGGGGGACAAAAGAGGGTTATTTGACAAGTTCAAATGCGGCCAGACAAACTTAAAAAGCGGTACAGCTATAGGGGGCAGGTCAGTGCTGGGAAAGCCACTCCTCGCCGAAAGTCAATTGGTGCCTATCGGATTCGTCCGAACGGCCCATTGGGTGTCCAGCTGGCCACCAGGAAGGGTGTCCACAGCGTCAAGCCGGTAGCACGCTGCAAAGCGGCCATTTCCCACTGGTTCTAGGGGAGGGTGAGCCTTGTCGCACTTCGGTGCGGCAAGGGGACACCGTGAATAGAGATAGCATCCATTAGGAAGGTTGATTGGGCTTGGGATCTCCCCTTTCAAAACCAGCGGGCTCCTTCGAGCATTTGGATCAGGTACGAGGTAGGAAGACAAGAGAGCTCGGGAATATGGGTGGCGGGGATTTCGAAACAGAGCATCCGTTGGCCCCCGCTCCACAATCTTTCCCAAGTACATGACCGCAACCTCTGAACAAATGAACCGCACCGTCGCAAGATCGTGAGAGATGAAAAGATAGGTCAACCCTAAATCTTTCTGCAGTCGAATCAAGAGGCGCATGATTTCAGCCCGCGCAGAAGGATCGAGGGCAGAGGTGGGTTCATCCAAGACCAATAAATCGGGTCGAGGCACAATGGCTCGACCGATCGCCACCCGCTGTGCCTGCCCTCCGCTCAAGTGGTGGGGGTGAAGCTCCAAAATGCCGCTCGTTAAGCCGATTTGCCGGACAATTTCTTCCATCTTATCCTTTTGAGCCGTAGGCGAAAGCTGTCGGTAAAAAATACGGACTGGCTCCAGGATAGTGTCCACTACGCGCATTCGAGGATTCAGCGAATCATGCGGTTCCTGAAATACGATTTGAATGCGTGAGCGGTAGGAACGAAATTCTTTCCCGCTGAGGTCGGAGACCTTTTCCCCCTTGAAATTTATTGTGCCGGAAGTAACTTGCTCTAGTCCTACAATGCAGCGGCCCACCGTGGTTTTTCCTGAACCACTTTCACCGACCAGCCCAAGCGTCTTTCCTGATTGAATATCGAATGAAACACCGTTGACAGCCCGGACCAGCACCTTTCGCCTTCGGGTGGTTACAGGGAAATGCTTCACCAAAGCTGATACTTGCAGCAACGGGGTCATATTGGCTGTCTAAACTCCCGCCTGGCGCTCAAAAGTCGCGGCGTTCAACAGGGTTTGACTATAGGGATGAATGGGGTTCTTGAAGAAATCCTCAACGTTTGTGAATTCAACAATTTGTCCCCCATATATAATTGCTACCTTTTCACAATAATGAGCCACAACTCCCAAGTCACGTGTCGTGATAAGGGCGGCTAGACCCTTACGCAGCAAGAGACCGTGAATCAGATCCAGAATTTGGACCTGGATGGTAACATCCAAGCCACTGGTAGGCTCGTCCGCAATCAAAAGCTTCGGGTCGCAAGCCAAGGCCAAAGCGATCACGACACGCTGAGCCATTCCCCCGCTCAATTGATGAGGATAGGCAGCCATCCGGCTCGATGGATCCGGTATCCCCACTGCCTCGAGGATCTCCAGCGCTTTGGCGGTGGCTTCCGTTCGTTGCAATGACTGATGCGCCAGGAACACGTTAACGAGTTGGTCTCCCACGGTAGTGACTGGATTCAGATGGGCACGGGGATTTGAAGCAATCAGGGCAATCTCGCTTCCTCGCAAGGATTGAAGTGTTTCCTCGGGGGCCTGAGAGATATCCACATTCCGATTCTTGTAGTAGATACTTCCTTCCACCACCCTGCCGGGATGCGGAACGAGGCCCAAAAGCGACCAAGCCAGAACCGATTTCCCTGAACCCGACTCCCCGACAAGTCCAACACGCTCCGCTGCATGGATACGCAGATTGATTCCGTTCAAAACCGAAATCACCCGTCTTTCCGTTTGGAACCGGACATGGAAGTTCTTCACTTCGAGAAGGGGCGCCATACGGTCAACCTCCAGGCGAGAGCAGTCGTTTTAAGCTGTCCCCCACCAAGGCGAAGCCCAGAACGGAGATGGCAATGGCCACTCCCGGGAAGAAGGAGATCCACCACTCTCCCGTGACCATGTTCTCGGCCCCGGTGCTGATGATGGAGCCCCACTCGGGTGTGGGGACCCGCACCCCTGCGCCGATGAAGCTGAGTCCCGCCGTGAGGAGGATCGCAAACCCGGCGCTGATAGAGCCCTGGATCAAGGCGGGCGCGTAGGCATTGGGCAAGACGTAGGTAAACGCAAGGTTGAGCTCACTTTTACCCAGGCAACGGCCGGCCTCTACGAAGGCTTTGCTTCGCAGAACCAAGACGTCGCTTCGAGTGAGCCGAAGGAAGATCGGCATATTGACGAAGGCGATGACGTAGATCAGGTTCAAGATGTTCTGCCCGGTCAGGGCCACCAGAACGAGGGCCAGTATGAAAACCGGAAAGGCCTGGATGAGGTCGGCAATCCGCAGGATGAGCCCGCTTCCCCATCCTCGGTAGAAGCCGGCCAGCACGCCGATGGGGACCCCCAGGAAGATGGAAAGGGCAGTCCCAAGAACCGCAATGGAGAGGTCCACGCGGGTTGCCCACACCACCCGGGAGAAAATATCCATTCCGGTAGCGTCCGTCCCGAACCAGTGGGTAGGGTTTGGGGCCTGCAAGGTGTCGAAGGGGTTAGGCTCCTCGGGGGGAAAAGGGGCGATCAACGGAGCAAAAATCATCAGGGCGAAGCCCAGGCCGACGATTGTGTACCCTGTCAGCCAGAGAGGGTTTCCCCTCACCACCCGCGAGAAGAAAGCCAGACGGGTCAGAACGGCATTCATTCGCTAAAACTCAATGCGCGGATCGACCAGAAGGTACAGAATGTCCACCGCCAAATAGACCAGAACGGAGAACACGGCCGCCACGATCACGAAACCCTGGATGGCGGCAAAATCCATGTACACGATTGACTGGACGGCGTATTGGCCAATACCCGACCAGGAGAAGATGGTCTCCACCAGGACCGCCCCACCCAGCAGATATCCGTAAATGATGGCCACAATGGTTATCACGGGTGGAAGGGAGTTCTGAAAGGCGTAGGCCATCGTGCGCAAACGGGAGAGCCCGCAGGCCTGCGCGAAGCGGACAAAGCTTCCCTCCCGGTTCGCGTTCATCGCAGAATACACGACCTTGACCAGGATGGGCGAATACACCAGCGAGAGGGTGCCGACCGGAAGGGCCAAATAATAGAAGGCCGACCGCAACGCCGCCCAGTTTCCCGTGAAAAGGCTGTCCAGTACGTAGATGCCGGTGACCTGGGCGGGGGGCGCTATCGCCGGATCGATCCGCCCGAAGGGAGCCGGAAAGAGTTGCAGCTTGTAGTAAAAGACAAAGATAAAGATGAGCCCGAACCAAAAGTCAGGTAGAGACCCCGCCAGCATCCCATAGTAGAAGCCCGATCGGCCTATCAGCCGCCCCGGGATCCCCCGAGGCCGCATCGCCACAAGAACTCCCAGCGGGATAGAGACAACGATGGTCACAAGCAGGCTCAAGGTGATAAGCTCAAGGGTGGCGGGGAACCGAAGCATGATGTCCTGGGTCACTGGATTGCCCGTGAACCAGGAGGTTCCCAGGTCAAGACGAAAAAGCCCTTTCAAGTACATCCAATATTGAGTAGAGAGGGGCTTGTCCAGGTTCAACCGCTCGGTGATGGATTGGATGGTTTCCTTGCTGGCCATACTCCCGGCGATAAGCTGGACGGGATCCCCGGGGAGGACGTGAATAATTAGAAAAACAACCGTAAAAATCCCTAAGAGGAGGGGAATTAAGATGAGAAGTCGAAAAAGAATATATCGGAAGATTCGCACAGAGGTTGCCCCCCGGGAGCATCGAGAAAGGCTACTGAACAGGGCTCATGGAGAATTCTACTCACCTTTTGAGAAGAGTGCTTCGCCCGTCATTACCGAAGCACTACACTTGGATTCAGACGAGAGCTTTGCTTACGGCAGATAATTCATTCTATCGCCCCTTAAATTCTTGAGCAGTTCTGAATCACGTCGCAAATCCAGATCTTAAGGTTCTTTCCTCCCTTGCCACCTCCGCAATCCTACGGCGCAACTTCAACTCCCGTGGCGACAGGCCAGTACAAAAGGGAACAATCCTTCCACCGCATCGCTAGAAAACGTTTCCCCCTCCCGCCCAATTTCAGGAGGCCCCTTCGACTTCTCTTTGTCGCTCAGGCCAACGGTATATCCTCTATTTTAACACTCTGAGAGAGGGTGTTACTGATAGGGCAGCAGGCAGCCTCCTGCAGCAGGGTTTCGCGCTGCTCGGTCGTTAGGTTTCCGATCAGGCGGATTTGCCGTCTGATCTTGGTAATGCGCACATTACGTGTAAATTCGAGGGCAAGGGGATCATCTCCCGGAGGGAGATTGATCTTGAAATTGAGGGCTACTTCAACGTTTTCCAGGGGGATATTACCCAAAAGCCGTGCTGCGTCCAGCAGCGTCACAACCGTTCAAAGGCCAAGACTGGCCAGCATGAGTGTGAATGGATTGGGCCCAAGACCGTCCCCACCGAGAGCCTGCGGCTCATCTCCAATGAATGACAGCGTGTCACCAATAATGATCTGACTTTGCTTATTCTCTATTCCGCGTACAATGACCTTGTTCCAGAATGCCTTGATCTCGTCAGTCATCTCATTTTTTGCCGTCATCTCTTCTGTTCCTCCTCTTGGAGGAATTCGGCACTGGGCGAGGACGAATTACACATGACGAAGAAACCCCTTGCATCGGGGACGCAGTGTTCTTGGAACCGTGCGCCCGGACTCAAGGACAAACTCCATCCCTCATCCGGGGGCCGGGGGGCCGGGGGGCGCCCGAGTCCCTAGGGCCGCCCTGTAATCGCCTGGAAACGCTTTTCCCCCTCTGACTCAGGCCTTACGAAAGTCTCGATACTGAAGGACATTTTCCAGGTGCCAGGTGTAGCCCTCAATATTCTTGCGCATGGCCCAGGGGTCGCCGGTAATGCAGATGGGAATGTAAGGCAGCTCCCTCATGAAGATCGCTTGCAGCTTGCGAAGGAGATTGCGACGGCTGGCCGGGTCCTCCTCTCGCATGGCATCCTCGTAGATTCGGTCATAATCTTTATTCTTAAAGTTCACAAAGTTCACCACCGCGTAACTGACCGAGAAAATTCGGGCGGCGTAACCGATGTCCGGAAGCCAGGGGGTATCGAAGTTCTCCAGGGCGGCGACGTATTCCTTCTTGAACTTTTTCCCCTGCTGCACGGACGGGGTGACCTTTTCCAGGGTGACCCGGATGCCGATTTTCCTTAGGTTGGCCTGGATAAAGATGGCCGTGTTCTCCACTTCGGGTTGACCGAGGGCGTACATGAGGCGAAGGGTCAGACCCTTGACCCCGGCGCTTTTGAGCAGGGCTTTGGCCTTGTCGAGGTCCGTTTCGTATTTCCAGAACTCCCCCGAGGCCTCGGGGTAGCTATGCGGAACCATGGCCTTCATGACGACGGCCTCCCCGTAAAAGACGCGCTTAACGAGATCTTTGTAGGGGATGGCCAACGCGATGGCTTGACGGACGCGCCGGTCGTTGTAGGGAGCAATGTCGGCCCGCAGCAGCATCCAAGTGTACTGGTTCCCGCTCAAGTTGTTCAGGACCTTAATCTTGGGGTCCCGCCGCAGGGAGTCCAGCTGCTTAAAAGTCAGCCGGCGGGCCATGTCGATGTCACCGGTCTGTAACAGGGCCATGCGGTTGGCACTGGAGGGGATCTCGCGAAGGACGACCCGCTTCACCTTGGGAGCGCCCAGGTGATAGTCGTCCCGAGCGACGAGAACCATCTCCCTGCCGGAGAGCCAGGACTCGATCCGGTAGGCGCCAAAGCCGGCCGAGTGCTTGGTGAGCCACTTTTGGGCCCAGGGGTCCTTGGCGGTGACGTGCTTTTTCACCTCGGCGGAGTCATAGATCCCAGCGGACCACTGGGCACGGGTCTTCAGGAATATCGGGTTCCACTCCGGAAGGCGGACCTCAAAAGTGTAACGGTCGAGGGCTTTCACATTATCGGGGCCTTTGATCCCCCCCACGTTGAAACTGAAGAAATTAAGCCCCTTCAGAGCAAACGCATGCTCGATGGAGTACACGACGTCAGCGGAAGTCAGCTCGTTCCCGTACTGACTCACCGTGCCCCGTTTGAGCCGAAAGACGTACCGCCGGCCGTCCTTGGAGACCTCCCACGACTCGGCCAGACGGGGCCTCATGGGCGCATCAAAGTCGGGAACGCGTACCCCCCCCGACACAACCTTGTACGAATAGTCGACCAGGGCATCATAAAGGTTGGCCAACGCATCCGTAGAAGCGGGATGAAAAGTACCCCCCGCGTCCAGATCCATAGTCTGCGGGGCACTGATGTGGCCAACAACAATGGTATCGGCAGGGGTCGCAGCATCTGCCCAACGCATGGGCAGCCCTGCGCCTAGGGCGACTCCACCGACCCCGGCCACTTTCAGGAATGTCCGTCGGTTGATTCTCCCTCCCGCGTGATAGCTCTTGTCATTGAGATCCGTCATGAGATTGCCCTCCCGAGTAAAAGGCTAAAACCCCTTTTCCTGAGGCTGTTGAATCGACAATTCCCTCTTTCCTTTAGAAAACAATCCCATAATTCCACAATGGTGTCAATCCATTCAAGGAGGCTTTTCTCAATATGAAATTCCACCTGATTGCCTTTTGGATAATGCCCCATGAAACCAAAACGCCCTGGTCCACCAGGACACCCGTCAAAATCTTCCCTTGCGAACCAAAGGAGACGGCCCCTTCTTAGTTGAAAGTTGAAAATCGAAGAATGAAAGTGAACGATTTCAATATATTACCACGAGACTGTTGCCATCGGGGCAGCGACAACATGGGCTAGCGCCCCATCCATGCTTTTCAAGCGCTCCTTCAAGCTTCCCCGAAAATCATTCGCGAATGGACAATCGTCCAATTGCGGAGAGTACGTCCAACCCCCTTGCTCTTCGGCTCCGCCTCGGGTACTTTGAGCGTGAGAGGATGTTGCCTTTGGATCGAAGTTGTTTCGACATCCAGGGTTCTGACGGGCGGTCTCCGCACAGATCAGCTCTCGATTGCGCAATATTTCTCGGACATTGTCCCGGCTGGGGCGAAATTATTACGGAAACCCGTTCTTCCTGTCCTCGACGGCGATGAGAGGGTTCCCTTCCTGGAAACGGGATGGCCGAATTCTGCGGCGGTGGTCGCCGACATCCCCGACGGGTCGATTATCATGTTCGGGGGGGGGTCAGAGACGCCGGCGCGGCCGAGAACCTGACCCAGGCCCTCGCCGAACAGGGAGCGAAGAATCTGGTGGCCATCCCCAACGCTGCGGGTCAACGGGAGCGCGGGATCTCCAGCCTGTTCCGGAACAACCAGATTCAAAAGATCCCGGCGAGTTTCCCGGTGCCTGGGATGAGCGACGCATTCGAAGAGCGCCGGAGGTCCGGAGTTGAAGCTTTGATTTCCTTTCGGAAAGAGCAATACATTCCGCCGAGAGAGCTTCAAAGGTCAAGAAGCTATTGAGGGCTGCATAAAGAATGTCCTCAAGGCAGCGCGTCCGGGGGGAGTGGAACTGCCAAGAGTCCAGCAAAAATTCCGCGGATTTCCCACCCGGAT
>JBHIBA010000151.1:0-10434 GCA_046758845.1 Nitrospinota bacterium | reverse complement strand
ATGACATGAAGGAGGGTGGCGCATACTTGTCCGGGAGAAAAAATTTCGCTCATCAGCGCTTACGTCGAAAGAACGCGACGACATCATGAATCACGGGGTTTAATTTTTGGCCCTTCCTGCCACCCACCACCGGCCCTTTTTAACATTGATTTAATCCCGCCGTAATCTTCCCGAAACATTTCCCACGTATATTTCGACCTCAGTGGTGACTGGGAATCAGGCGCACCCTTTTCCATGGAGGCTCTTATGGCCAGGACTGCAAAGCCCGCCGCACGCACCGCCAAGGCCCCCGAAAAGGCGGTCTCGGGAAAATCCAAGGATCGCGAATACGTCCTCCGATTAGCCAAGGAACAGAACGTCAAGTTCATCCGGATGTGGTTCACGGACATCTTAGGAAATCTCAAAAATTTCGCCATCACGTATGATGAACTGGAGGTCTCCCTCTACGAGGGTCAGGGGTTCGACGGCTCCTCCATCCAGGGTTTCGCCCGCATCGATGAGAGCGACATGGTTGCGATGGCCGACCCTTCCACCTTCCGGCTCCTGCCCTGGCGAAGCGACCCGCAGGGAAACGTTGCCCGGATGTTCTGCGACATCCTCAACCCCGACGGCAGCCCCTACGAAGGGGACCCGCGCTACGTCCTCAAACGGAACCTCCAGGAAGCCTCCGACCTCGGGTACACCTTTTACGTCGGTCCCGAGCTGGAATTCTTCCTTTTCGAAGGGTCCGACGGGACGCAGACCCTCGACCACGGGGGCTACTTCGATATGACGACGCTGGACGCGGCGACCAACTTCCGGCGGGACGCCGTCCTGACCCTCCAGGCCATGGGGATCGACGTGGAGTACAGCCATCACGAAGTCGGGCCCAGCCAGCACGAAATCGACCTGCGCTACACCGACGCCCTCTCCATGGCGGACGGCTGTATGACCTACCGGCTGGTCGTGAAGGAGACGGCCATGAACCACAACATGTACGCCACCTTCATGCCCAAGCCCCTTTTCGGCGAAAACGGGAGCGGCATGCACACCCACCAGTCCCTGTTCAAGGGCTCCAAAAACGCCTTCTTCGACCCCAAGGACAAGTATTCCCTTTCCGACGTCGGCAAGGGATATATCGCGGGACTCCTGAAGCATATCCCCGAAATCACCCTGACCTTGAACCAGTGGGTGAACTCCTTCAAGCGGCTGATCCCCGGCTATGAGGCGCCCGTGTACCTCACCTGGGCCATCCGCAACCGCTCGGACTTGATTCGCGTTCCCGTCTACAAACCGGGTAAAGAGCAAGCCACCCGCGTGGAGGTTCGCTCTCCGGACCCGGCCTGCAACCCCTATCTCGCCTTTGCGGCCATGCTGGCGGCCGGCCTGGCCGGGATCAAAGGGAAGTACAAACTGGCCGACCCTGTGGAACGGAACGTCTACGAGATGGGCGAGGAGGAGCGGGACAGCCTGGGAATCCGATCCCTTCCCTCCGACCTGAACGAGGCCATCAAGGCGGCGGAGGAAAGCGCCCTCCTCCGCAAGTGTCTCGGAGAGCACGTCTTCACGAAGCTGCTGGAAAACAAGCGAATCGAGTGGAACGAATTTCGGGCGCACGTTTCCAACTACGAGCTGGAGAAGTACCTGCCCATCCTGTAGAGCGCCTGACCGGAAGGGGGCCGGGCGAGCCTGCGACGGGAACGTCCGGCCCCTTTTTCTTTCCCATTCCTGCGCTTGCCCGCACCTCGCAAATGGAGTAATTAGGTGGGCGGTTGTGGCCGTCCGCTCGTCGTGTTCTTCCGCGTGCGGCGCTGAGGAGGACTTCGCGGCCTGATCGGGATCGCCGAGCAATGTTCAGAGTGTCCAAAGAGATCGACTTCTGCTACGGCCACCGGCTGCTGAATTACGACGGAAAGTGCCGCTACCTTCACGGGCACAACGGCCGGCTGGAGGTCACCCTGGAAACGGAGTTCCTCGACGAAACAGGCTTCGTCCGGGATTTCGGCGACGTCAAGGAGATCGTCAAGTCCTGGGTGGACGCCGAGCTGGACCACAAGATGCTCCTGTGCAAGGACGACCCGGTTCTGCCCGTCCTCCGGCAGAGGGATGAGCCCGTCTACGTGATGGACGTCAACCCCACGGCTGAGAACATCGCCCATCTCATCTTCGATTACGCCGCCTCAAGGGGGCTTCCCGTCGTGGAGGTCAAGCTTTGGGAAACGCCCACCTCCTGCGCCGTTTACCGGGGAAACCGCAAGGGGGCATGAGACGCACGGTCCCTGTCTTCCCGTTGACCCGTCCGATTCAGAAAACAGACGTTCACCCCCGGCGGTTCTCGGAGGTCCCCCTTGGAGCTGAAAGGGAAACGCGCTCTCGTCACAGGCTCCGCCGTCCGGGTGGGGCGCGTCATTGCCCTCAAACTCGCGGAAAGAGGGGCGAGCGTCGCCGTCCACTACAACCGGTCCCGGCAGCAGGCTGAGGCCACGGCGGCGGAGGCCCGCGCCCTGGGCGTCCAGGCCATCACCGTTCAGGGTGACGTGTCCAGGTCCGCTGACGTCGATTCCCTCGTGGACGAGATCGAGGCGGGCCTCGGCCCCCTGGACGTCCTGGTCAACAGCGCCTCCCTGTATTACCGGAAACCCTTTGCCGAGCTGACGGAAGAGGATTGGGACCGGAATTTCGCCGTCAACGCAAAAGCCCCCTTCCTGCTGGCGCGGCGGATCGCCCCCGACATGAAGGAGCGGGGTCAGGGCAAGATCATCAACATCGTGGACTGGGCCGCCGAGCGCCCTTATCAGGACTACCTGCCTTACTGCGCCTCCAAGGCGGCGCTGGTGAACCTGACCAAGTCGCTCGCACTGGCGTTTTCGCCGGAGGTCCAGGTGAACGCCGTCGCGCCGGGCCCCGTCTTCTTGCCGGAAGATTTCACCGCTGAAGAAACCGAGGCCGTCCGGCGCGCCGTCCCCTCGAAGCGGGTGGGCTCACCGGAGGACGTAGCGGCCGCCGTCCTGTTCTTCATTGAAGGCTCAGATTTCGCCACAGGCTCGATTCTCACGGTCGACGGCGGAAGGTTGATCGCCTGAAGGGGCAGGGGGCCGTGTCCGACTGGACAGAAGATTTTTTCGGCCCCGACTACATTCGGGCTTACCCCCGCGACCACCAGACGGACTCCCAGGTCGAAGGCGTCATCCGGCTGCTGGGAATTTCTCCCCCCCTCCGCGTCCTGGACCTTTGCTGCGGTTACGGCCGCCACACCTTTTCCCTCCGCCGCATGGGTTACGAGGCCCTCGGTCTCGACCTCTCCCGCGACCTGCTCGGGCGCGCCCGGAAAGAGGGCAAAAGAAACGGCGAAGTCGGCCCATCGGTTCCGTTCACTTGCGCGGACATGCGAGACATTCCCTATGCTGCGGGGACGTTCGACATCGTTCTTTCGCTTTTCACTTCGTTCGGCTACTTCGAAGGCCAGGCGGACGACCAGACGGTCCTGGACGGCGTCGCGAGGGTTCTCAAGCCGGGGGGAAAGTTCTTTCTGGACGTACTGAATAAAGAATGGCTGATGGCTCACTTCGAGCCGCGCTTCTGGGAAGAGGGCGAGGGCTGCAAGCTGTTGAACGAGATGGTGTTCGAGTATGAGCGGGGCCGTCTTCTCACCAGACGGACGATCATCCCGGATGAGGGCGAGCGGAAAGAACTCTTCAGCAGCATCCGTCTCTACACGCTGGCCGAGATGATTCCGATGCTCCGTAAGGCGGGCCTGGCCTACCGGAAAGCCCACGGCGGCTACGACGGCAGGCCCTACGACATGGAAGGCTTCCGGATGCTCGTCATTGCGGAGAAGGAGTGACCACCAGGGGGCGCCCAGGCGCTGTCGGCGCGTAACCCATTGAAAATACGATGATTTTTATGCATTGAAGAAACGGTTGCTGGCGGCGTGCCACGCCGTTGTTAACTTCGTGATCGCAAGTGGGGATAGGGCCTCTCAGGGCCCCGTAAACATCGTTGTCACCAGAGCCTGGTTAGCAAACAATTCCCGACCCTCGGTAAAGACCTTCCGCGAAATCAATAACTCCTGTAAAAACAGATAGTTAGGCAGAAGACTCAATTTCCCCCAGCGCGCTCGCTCCATAAGCAGTCAGCTCAAAGGAGCATCCCACATTTCTTCCCATGTCACGGGGAAGGGGATGCAAGAATTCGGCTACATCCGAGCCTATAGATCTATAGGACCTTTAATGAGGAGAGGTGACTTGCGCCTACGGACGTCAGCTGCCGCGGGGTTCTGCCCCCAACGGACCCGGAACGAACCCAAAGGCCATCCAGGTCGTCAACCGGCTACCCTCTGGCGTCGGGGACACGACAGGAGGTACGGAGTCTGTTCACCGGGGTCGATGTAGTCCCCATCCTTCGGGGACAGGCACAACTAGCCTGTTGACCACCGCCTCTCCAGGCCCCTCAGGGGTGGGCGGCGGCAGCCAGAGGCCGGCAGGTAGCCGGAAGGGATCGAGCGTCTTCACCCATTGGCACCGTGAAGGCCAGGGGAGAGCGTCGGGATGTGTCGAAAACCACCGTATTATCTCCTTCCTTTTCTCTCGGTGATTTGGATTCTGTACGGGTGCGCCGCTGTGGGCCTCACCCTCCTCGGGGTCGGCGCGGGCATCGGCGGGGCAAAATCCGTGGACCATACGCTGGGTGGGATCTCATATCGGACGTTCTCAAATCCGCTACCTGAGGTGGAGGAGGCAACACTATCCGCTCTTGACTACTTGGAAATCAAGGTGGTGAAGCGGGTGGACACAAGAAAAGGGAAGTTTATCGGGGCGCGGGGGAGCGATCGAGACATAGAGATTTCCCTTGAAAGGATTAGCGCAAAAAGTACGCGCGTGCGCACCGTGGTCAAGCGGGGTTTCTTCCTCAAAGACCGCGCCACTGCCACAGAACTCATTTCGCAGACCAAACAATTCTTGGAACTGCCTCAGTACATGGACACCCAGGTCGCGCGGTCGAGAGGATTCGGGGCGGACGCCGTCGTGGAATCTGTGGTGCCGCCCACGTTTGGGGAATCGGTCCTGGCGTCCGCCTCTGGGGGACCGACGGGCGTGCCCATGCGTCTCGGATCGTGGACCGTGCGCATTATTCGCCTCCAGTATCCTTTCATGCAGGGCAAAGATGTCCGGGCGACCCAAGAGGCCCTGAGAGAAGAGGGTATTGCCGTTGAAGTCGACGGTGTGTTCGGGTACGACACAGAAGCGGCTGTCATAGAGTACCAACGCCAGAAAGGTTTGGTGGCTGACGGTGTTGTGGGCCCGGCTACCCGCTCCCATCTTGGCCTCTGACGCCTGCCGGACCTGGGCCCCTTCCCAACGTAGCGGGTCTCGGACGTATCAAGGCTGCCAATCTGAAAACGAGGCCATCCCCGCAAAGGGTTTCGAGAAATAAGACTTACCAAAAGCTTTGCATCCCGAGATCGGCGGGAAGCGCGGCAATCCTTGGGAGGAAATCCGGCCCGGACATTAAAGACTACAAAACGAACCCAAATTTGACATGGCAGGCACTTGTTTCCGACGGCTTGAAACGCGCCAGCTTGATTGGCGAGTCGGGGTCTACCGTTCCCATATTGAGACTTGGAGAGCAAATTGTGAGGGCCCGATGGAACCGCTTGCCGAAAAGATTTTGGCGACGCTGCGCGGTGAGTTCGAATCGAATCCGCTGCTCAAGGCGCTCCAAGACTTTGCCGGAACGCACTCCCCTCCCCTGTATCTGGTAGGCGGGCATCTCCGGGACATCGCCCTTGAACGTCCCGTACAAAACACGGGACCGGATGTCGACTGCGCCGTCCCGAAAGCAGAGGAATCCGCGCGGGGATTCGCGGAGAAGACCGGCGGGCATCTCATCCGCCTGGACGCGGCCAACTGGCGGGTGATTGCCGGCCATCAAGGTCCGTCGGGCGCCCCGAGCGGCTGGGTTGACTTCTCCGACCTTCGAGGTCATGACATCCGCAAGGATCTTCACGCGCGCGATTTCACCATCAACGCCCTTGCCTGCCGCCTCCCCGACCTCGATGACCTTCTCGACCCCGAGAACGGAATTGCGGACTGCAAGGCCCGCCGCGTCCGCGCGGTCTCGAAAAATTCCTTCCGGGACGACCCCATCCGTTTGCTGCGGGCTTATCGCCTGGGGGCGCAACTGAATTTCTCCATCGACCCGGAGACGGTCTCATACCTGGGCCGGGACGCCGCCTTCCTTGAAGGGCAACCCGGCGAGCGGCTCCGGGCCGAGCTCTTCGGAATCCTCGCGGAGCCGACGGGGGGAAGGACCCTCCGACAGATGCGCGACTCCGGCGTTCTCCACGTCCTCTTCCCCGAATGCCGGCGAATGGAAGGAGTCGAGCAGGGCGGCCGTCACCACACCGACGTACTCACCCACTCGCTCGACACGGTCGAAGCGTTGGAGGGAATTCTGAAAGAGCTTCCGCCCGACCCCTTGGGCAAAGACCCACTGGGGCGAAGCGCTCTGGATTATCTTTCCCCTCCGCACCGGCATCCGGTCCTCAAGCTGGCGGCCCTGCTACACGACGCTGGAAAACCCGAGACGAAGGCTGCGGCAGAAAGACCGCCGCCCGGCCGGCCGACGAGCGAGGAGGCCTTCACCTTTCACGGACACGAAAGGGTGGGGGCCGAGAAGGCCCTGGCTATCGCTAAAGAACTTCGTATGAGCCGGCGCGAAAGGGAATCCCTGCTCCGGCTGGTTTCTCTCCACATGCGGCCCGGATTCCTGTTCTGGGAGTCGGGAGGCGACCCGAAGGCGGTGAGCCCCCGCGCCCTCCACCGGCTGGCGCGCGACGCGGGAGAGGACCTTCCAGGCTTGGCCCTGCTCGCCGTGGCGGATGGTTTTTCCCAAAGGGGGCCCTTGTCGAACCCGCAGGAGTCGGCGCAAATTGTGGGTTTCGCACAGGGGGTCCTGGCCCGGGTCGAGGCGAGCATCTATCCTGTCCTCCAGGGAAAGAGGCTTCTGACGGGCCACGACCTCATGGAGTCGCTGGGGATTTCCGAGGGACCGTTCCTGGGAACACTCCTTCGGGAGGTGGAGGAGGCCCATACGGCCGGTGAGATCAAGACCAAGCGAGAAGCCCTCCGGCTTGCGGAGAAGTTGGCCAAGGCGGGGGAGGGGAACACCCATTGACGCCCCCGTTTCCAGTTCGGATAATCTGAGTCCCTGAAAAACCACCCGCCAAGGAGTTCGGCCCGGTTCACCCTTGTCCTGAGCGCACGTCATGAACCCCAAAGACCTTCGCCGCATCCGCAACATCGGGATCATCTCGCACATTGACGCGGGAAAGACGACGGTCACCGAGCGGATCCTTTTCTATACCGGCGCGATTCATCGCATGGGGGAGGTCCACGACGGTCTGGCCACCACCGACTGGATGACACAGGAGCGCGAACGCGGCATCAGCATCACAGCCGCCTCCATCTCCACCCATTGGCGCGAGCACACCATCAACATCATCGACACCCCCGGCCACGTAGACTTCACCGTCGAAGTGGAGCGGAGCCTTCGGGTTCTCGACGGGGCCATCGCCATCTTCAGCGCCGTGGAGGGAGTGGAGCCCCAATCGGAGGTCGTCTGGCGCCAGGCGGACCGTTACCGCGTGCCCCGCATCGCCTTCATCAACAAAATGGACCGGATCGGCGCCGACTTCGAAAACGTCCTGAAAGATATCCGGCAGAAGCTAGGCGCAAAGGAGCTGGTCGTGCAAATCCCTTGGGGGGCGGAGGAGGGCTTCCGCGGCGTCATCGACCTGGTGGAAGAGCGGGCTGTCTCCTGGAACCCCGAGGATCTCGGCGTGACCTTCACGGCCGGGGCGATTCCCCCCGAGTTGCAGGCGGTTGCCTCTGCGGCGCGCGAACATCTGTTAGAAGCAGTCGCCGAGGGAGACGAGGTTTTCCTCGAACGCTACCTGGCGGGCGGGGGAGGGGGCCTTGAACCGGCGGAGATCCGGGCGGCCGTCAGGCGAATCACCCTGGCTGGCCAGGCAATCCCTGTCCTCTGCGGGTCCGGCCTGCGGAATGTGGGAATCCAACCCCTGATCGACGCAGTAGTGGATTTTTTACCCTCTCCCGAGGAGCTGCCGCCCGTCGCGGGAACGGACCCGGCGTCACAAGCTCGTGACGAACGGCCGCACCGCCTCAACGCGCCTTTTTCCTCCCTGGCTTTCAAGATCATGACGGATGAGGGCCGCCGGCTGACCTACCTGCGGGTTTATTCGGGGAAGCTGGCGGCAGGGGAACTGGTGTATAACCCCAACCGGGGGAAGGAGGAGCGGGTCGCGCGCATCTTCCAGATGTCCTCCAACAAGCGCGGCCGGCTGGACGCGGCGGGGGCGGGAAACATCGTCGCCGTCGCCGGCCTCAAGGACACGTATACCGGCGACACCCTCTGCGCCAAGGATGCACCCATCCAATACGAGACCCCGGATTTCCCGGAACCCGTGATCTACGAGGCTGTGGAGCTGCGCTCCTCGGCCGATGAAAAGAAGCTCAACGAATCCCTTCAGAAGCTCCAGGCGGAGGACCCCACATTCCGCGTCCGCGAGGACCCGGAAACCGGCCAGATCATCCTATCCGGGATGGGGGAGCTTCACCTGAACGTCCTCCTGCGGCGCCTGGAAGAGGAATTTCACGTTTCGGTGAGGGCGGGCACGCCCCGCGTCGTCTACCGGGAAACCCTTTCCGTTCCAGCTCAGGCCGAGGGGGTCTTCGACCGGGAGGTCGGGGGAAAGCCCCAATACGCCCGGGTGGTCGTCCGCCTCGAACCCAGGGGGAGGGGCGAAGGGCTGTCCATCGAACCGGTTCACCCGAACATCCCCCCCGAATTTCAGCCGGCCGTCGAGCGGAGCCTCACGATGGCGACGGAAAACGGCCCCGTCGGCGGATACAAGCTGGTGGACCTCTCGGTTCGGGTTCTGGACGCCGCTTGCGACGAAGCCCAGGCCACGGAGATGGCGTTCGAGGTTGCGGCGGCCGTGGCGTTCCAGGAGGCCTCGGAGGCGGGCTCGCCCATCCTGCTGGAACCCATCATGAGCATCGAGGTGGTGGCGCCCGAGGAATTCCTCGGCGGGATCATCAACGACCTGAGCTCCCGGAAGGGGAGGATCGAGGGGGTCTCCACGCGGGGAAAGACGAAGATCATCCAGGCCCGCACGCCCCTTTCGGACATGTTCGGCTACAGCACCGACCTGCGTTCGGCCTCCGAGGGCCGGGCGACGTACTCGATGAAGTTCTCTCACTACGACGCCGTCGAGCGCAGCCCGGTCCGAGGAGGGCCTTAGCCCCCATTTCTCACGAAGGTACCGATCCGGATGATGTCTGCTCGGAAGACGCGCTATATTCGTGTAGGGGCGCACGGCCGTGCGCCCCTACAGGTGCGGGCGGGTACATTCGTAGCGGCGGCCGGTAGATGTCCCCTCCGGGGCCTGTCGCAGCGGGGAGTCGGGGCCGTCGGCCATCACTGGCGCATGCGACGGGTGTCCTGGAAACGTCGGCTTACAAGCCTACGGGTCGGCGTCCTTAACACCCCTAACCATTTGATAAATCAAGATTTTCCGAAAAAGGTCCCGGCGGACGGTCTGTATCGTTTACAACCCCCCAGGGAAATCAAGCCGGCTCGTCTTTCTAACTCCCCTGATTTCAAGGTATTATGTTCGGGTGGTCTTTGGTACGTGTCTTGCTCTCTCATACGGACGAATGAGTGCGCCTTGCCACGGGTATCTTCAGGGGCGGCCAACCTGGACGGAACAAGCGTGGTAGAAGATGTCGCGGTCATTCCCGACGGCGGGACAATTCCGTAGGGTGAGCGCGGCGACAGTTTTCATTCGCGTCATAGAACTTTTTGAATCACCGGAACCGGTTTCGTTTGAATTTGTTGCACGATTCCACTATGAATAATTGGAGGGTAGAGAAAGAGGGGAAAAGCCGGCCCGAGGCAGGGCGAGGCGTCCTTCCGGCAGGGAAAACAACGCGATGAGGATTTGTAAGGTTGCTTCCGGGCCTTTGCGACGGGTAAAATCCATGAGTCCTTTCCTGCCAACGAAATTTCACCCGAGTTTTGTTCAAAGCACTTCAATGGAATTACTTCACCTCGGGAGGGAGTTCAGCGCCGATGGCACGGTCCCGTTCAAAGACCAAGACCGCCGCGGCCTCGGCGAGTAATTCGCCGAGCGATAACGGCCGCGAAACTCGCGGGATTCTGATGAGCGATTCGCCCCAATTTTCCGCGCAATCACTGGCCGAGCGGGCCAAGGGCGTCCGCCGCGAGATCATCGGCATGCTTGCGGCCGCGGGCTCCGGCCATCCGGGCGGATCGCTTTCCATGGTGGAGGTCCTGCTCGTTCTGTACACGCACTTCCTCCGCCACAAAAAGCCCGGCGCCCCGGACTGGGAAGACCGGGACCGTTTCATC
>JBHIBA010000150.1:0-10544 GCA_046758845.1 Nitrospinota bacterium | reverse complement strand
CCGAATGCGCGCCTTGCTGCGCAAGGCTCCCGCATTCGGCCAACGGGCCAGTTTCTTGCGGAAGAGGGTAGCGCCGTCAGGCGCTACCCTCTTCCGCGAATGAAAAGTTTTGCTGGGGGGCGCGGGGGGGCGGACGCACCGCGTCAGGTTTCTGCACTTGCGTCCCTGCTGAATCACCTGTCGGAAGGCGAGCGCCAAAGACGTCCGGCTTAAGTAGACGCGCCTGTAACCGCAGTTTGGCCGGCGCGCCAGTGCCCAAAAAGCGCCCCCCGCAACCGCAGTCCAGCCGGCACGCAAAAGAAAAGCCACCCGTTGGGTGGCTTTTCCTTTTTTCCGTATTTGTCCGGCCGGCGTCGGCATCGCCCGGACGGCGTCAGGAGCGAATCAGCCGGAGATCAGCCGGTCGAAGGCCTCGGCGAATTCCGTGGGGGTGAAGTCGCGCACCCGGATCGAATCGCGCTCGACCGTGATCTTCTGGCTCGGACCCTCAAGCACCAGCTCGTCGGTGGAGCTGGGGCCGTTCATCGGGACCGTCACGCCCTTCAGGTAGCCGTCATAGGGCACGCCGGAGACGAGCTGATCCTGGGCCAGGGCGGCACCCGCGCTTCCCGCCAGAAGCAGGGCCGAAAGAGCAACAGCCTTGAAAATCTTCGCGGTCTTCATTGTTTGAACCCCTTTCTCGGTTTTTGTTCTGTTCTCTGTTGAGGTCTCTGTTAAGGTCTCTTTAGACCTTGAACTTTTCCCCTTTGCCCGGTTTAGACCCGGGACCCCGTGAAAGGATTCAAGGTTTTTTGAAAAAAAGATTTCCAGGAAACCCCGAGGCGATTCACGCTTGTTGGAACCCCCAACCGTCAAAGTGACGGGGCGATGCGATAAGCTAAGATGCCGGGGGTGAGGGGAACTCCTACGACCCTGCTTTGGCGAAAAAGGCTTTGACGTTGTGGTGGTTGCAGACGAGGAGAGGGAATGGGTCCGCCGAGCCCGAGAGGGAGATCCCCAGGCCTACCGCCTTCTGGTCGAGCGCTACGAGTCCAGAATCTACAGGCTGGTCGCCAGGCTCCTGGGACCGGGGCATGGGGGGATCGAGGACGTGGTTCAAGAGGTGTTCGTCAAGGCCTATTTTTCCTTGAAGAAATTCAGGGAGGAGGCTTCTTTCGGGACCTGGATTTATCGCATTGCCGTCAACCGGACGCGGGACGAACTGAAAAAGGAATCCGCTAAGATGTCATTTGAGGAGTCCATCCCGCGCGCGTCCATCCAGGCGCTGAGCGGCCTTTTCCAGAATGCCGATTCGGATGAGGAGGATCCTCCGGAACCGCCCGGCGCCCTCCGACAGTTCGTCGGCCGCGCGGTCGCCGCTTTGCCCGAGCGGTTGCGGGTCGTTGTGACCCTCAAAGACATGGAGGGGCTCTCCTATCGGGAGGTAAGCCGGCTCTTGAAATGCTCTGTGGGGACCGTCAAATCCAGGCACGCCCGCGCTCGAGAGAAACTCAGAGAGGCGCTGTCGCCGTACGTCCCTGAATTGCAGAGGGTGGAGAAACCATGAAGTGCGAAGAATTCAAAACATGGTTGGAGGAAAGGGGACCTTCGGGGCCACCCGCCTCTGCGGGTGAAATGCCGGAAGAGCTCGCCGAGCACGGCCAATCCTGCCCCGGTTGCCGGTCTCTTCTGCGCGAAGAGCTCTTCTGGAAGAGGTTTTTCGCCGCCGGGGCGGAGGCGCCTCTTACGAAATCGCTCTGGCCGGGCGTCCTGGCGAAGATCGAAGCACAGACCCGTCGAAGCGAGTCTTTCAGCGCCGCCATTCTTCTGCTGGGCCGGAGGCTGGTCCCGGCCTTTGCCCTGTTTCTGCTCCTTTTGGGCGGAGCGGCCTTTTGGCAGGGGAGCGTCTTCGAACCCCAGGACGCCGGATTCGCCCTTGAGGGCCTGGTGGAACCCGATGCCGTCTTGAATCAATGGGCGGGGGTGACGGATTAATGAAGCGGAAAGCCCTTTGGGTTCTGATCGGCGTATTTCTTCTCGGCATGGGAAGCGGAGTGGTCGTGGACCGGGCGTTCCTGGGGGGCCGAGGTTGGGGATTTTGGTGGTGGAAGGGGAGCGTCGAACGAAGGCAAGCCCGCGTTCTCAAGTATCTTTCCTGGAAGCTCGACCTCTCCGAAAAGCAAAAGGCGGAGATCGCCCCGATCCTGAAGGAAACCTGGGGTGAACTGTTCAGTCTTCGCAAAGATCTGGGCCAACGGATCGATCAGATCCTGTCGAGGACCGGAGAGCGCGTCCGACCCATCTTGACCGGGGATCAAGCGGAGAAATTTGATCGAATCGTAAGGAAGTTTCGAGCGAAACGGGGTCGTTGGAGAGGCCGAAGACGCTGGAGAGATCCAACGAATTGAGCCCCCCCGCCTTCTGGTCCGGCGAGTTACCGCCTTCGGTGTTTTATTCCCATTACTGATATTTCTCTTTGGAACCCCCCTTCGTCTAACAGACAAATCGGGGATCAAGGACGACGCACCCACTCATCAGGCAAAACAAGCCATCAAGGAGGAACCAATCGTGAACACTGAGGCAGAGGGGGGAGTCACGAAGGAAGACGGAAAGAGGCGTTGCGGCCGGGGGAAATGCGGAAGGTGGGGGAAATTGATTTTCCTTCTCATTCTGGCAGGGGGCATCGCCGGCTGGGTCAACTTCTTCCTGTGAGGCAATCGTCCGGCAGGGAGCGCTTCCAAGATTGAACCTGAAACTCAATCGCTTGAGGAGAGAAACAGACATGAAGAGATGGGCAAAGTGGACGATCTTGGCACTGACCCTTTTACTGGCGGGGGGCCTCGTCGCCGGGGTGACCCTCGCCGATTCTGGTCACCGCTTCCAGAAGGCCCACTGGGAGAGGGGGGGTGGTCATCGCGGCTGGGGTCACGGCGATTACGTTGGCCGGATGAAGAAGAAACTTGAGCTCACGGACGAACAGACTGGAAAGATCCGAAATGCCATCCTGGAGGCCAGGAAAAAAGGCGTCAAAGTCCGGGCGGACCTCCGTGTGGCCAGAATCGAGCTGGGACAGCTCCTGACGCAAACCGAGGTGGACAGAGGGGCGGTCGACCAGAAAATCAGCGAGATCTCTCAGATCGGACAGGGGTTGTTTCGCCACTGGACCGACACATTCTTCCAGATCCGGGAGGTGCTCACGCCCGAGCAAAGGGAGAAAGCGAAACCGTTCATTCAGCGGATCGTGTCCCGTCACCCGGGCCGCTTCCACGGCGGGATGGGGCGGGGCGGAAGGCACGGGGGTTAGTAAGATTTCCCTTGGGTTCCGTCCCTGCCTGAAAGGGGGGGGCGGAGCCCATGTTCCTTCCAGACCGAGCCCCAGCCGCAACGTTCTTCGTCGGAGAAGCGCACCACCGTAGGCCCTTGAAGTTCGGCCGCGGGAATTATCCAGCTTCGATCGATTGCTCTTTTTCCGATCCCTCCGGCTTGGATTCTCTCAAAATCTTTTTCTCTGTAATAGTAGCTGCGAGTGGACGCCGTACCGAAGCTGGCTCGATACCCGCCTTCATCGCTGTCATCACGCCAACCGCCTCCCAATAGTTTTCCACGACGTGAAGCTGTCCAGGCGCCCAAGGCAGGGCTGTCAGATTGTTCTTCATTAAATTCTTATTTTCCCGCACTGCAATTACGGGAATGCCCTGTTCTAGAGCAGCCAAGGTCGGCATTCCCAAACACCCGTCCGGGATAACCAAGCAGGAAATGTCGGCGGCGCTTAGGACACCCGGATGTTGTTGTGTGCTCTCGTCAACGATAATCCTGGGGCTTCGCTGGAGGCCCTTAAGGACGCACTGCAGAAAGGTAATTGAGACAGCTTCTGCAGCCAATCTCGGTTCTACAATCCCTGGATCCACATTCGCGATCTCCCGGGATTCAAACATCGGCGAGTGAGCCGAAGGAACATTGAAAAAGCTTGAGATGACATGAGTCAGCATTGCTTCCACGCCGCCCCAAGGGTTCACCATTTCCCCCTGCCGGTCGAAATATTCCTGGTGATAACTGTGCGGTACGTCTATTACCGATGAGATGGCAACCGCGTCGTATTCGTCTTGATATTCCTCGAGTATCTGGCAGAGGTAATTGATGTTTTCGACTTCCCCCACCGCTCGGCCTGAATCCGTATACCGGGACTTCAGCTTCACTGGAGGCTCCATCTGGACCACCCTCGGACAATGAAAACCGTAGGAAGCCCGGGCAGCGCTTACGGCATTGACTGCGGCATTCACGAACATCTTGTCTTTGTGCGCATCAATGACCACAAGCACGCGATTTGCACGCACCCGTTGCAGCCCAACGGTCCCCATCAAGAGGCGACTAATGACGCTGCCCTCGACATAAAGGGCGTTTTCAGGGATCTCGTTGATATCCGAGGCATTTACAACATTCGGGTGTGTGACAAGGGTGTCGCAAATTTCCGCCAAGAGCCTTGCCGCAGGCATGGCATCGCCCGCATGTCCGCCAATTTCGGCGCCGATACCTGTGGGAACAAGAAGGACTGCGTTGAAGCTATCGGTGTTCTCCATAGCCCTGTGAGCGAAACGAAAGATCGAATCAAGTTTTGACGCACTTGGCCAGGGTGAACCCTTCAGAACTCCAACCTCGCACCGATATTGGTCGGAATCGGACTCCGTGATCGCAAACCGGAGTGGATAGGATTTGTCAGACAGACGAAACTGAAGCGCCTGCGCCACATGCGAAAGCAAGGCATTGTGACCGGGTGCCGCCGGGATCGAGAACTCTTTTTCAAACAAGAACACGCTTATCCCCCTCTCTTCGAATTCATCAAAGGCGCTTGATGAACGTGGGCTTGCACGAACCCGCCTCAAACCATTCCTCAGTGAACTTCATCGCCACTGCCGGATCAAACTCTTTACAGGAAAAGATGTTCACATAGACGGCTTTCAGATCATCCAGGGTATGGACCACTATACTGCTGGTCAGGATAAAACATACCGCCGAAGTGCCCTTCGTATGAGGCGACGTTTGTCGTTGTTCAGGCGGAACCCCTTCATCATCCCAGAAGTGGACCTCACATTTTTCCATGTCAATTAAGTCGCACAATCTGGTGAAGTAGAGGTCCAGGTCCTCGCGAGTAAACTTTGTCGGGTTGCAATCATGCAAATCCAGGATCAACTCGAACCCATAGGGTATCGCCTCGTCTAGACCCACTTCCCCAATCTTATTCGACTCATGCTCCATTATCCTCCTCCAACATCGCTCACGCCCAGTCTAACCTGTGATTGCCGCCTCGCCTTCGAACCGCAGATCTTTTCATACCCAACTAAGCTTTCCCTTCAAGCGAGCTGCGCATTCGCTCAAAAAGTTTCTCAAAGGAGAAACCTGCGCCGACTGCCCAAAGGATGGAAAGACCTATATCCTTCGATTCTTGCGTCGCGAGGTTCGACGTTGCGAGCTTCTACAATCAATGCCTCAACCTCGCTCCGATCCTCACGGCGTGCCCTGTGGAACACACTCTTGTGGCGAAGGAAGCGGTCGAAAAATAGTCCGGCGAGCAAAACCGCAAAACTGACATAGGCCCAGCAAGTGCAGGATGGAGCGATTCGAGGGGTTGGGGAAAACATCTGATTCACCGCCAAAAGCAAGGCAGCGGCGATAGATAGAGAGCTGATCCAAAGCCCCACCATGTTCCAGCAAGTGAGCTTCGGAGGAAACGTTTCTTCATGATCGCGAAAGAGACGGGTCATCCAAGAAAACACCTTGTTCCACCAGAAAAGTTTGCTTGGCTGGTCGTTTTCGACGGTGTTCTTACTCATTGGCGGAGAGGCTTCCAGAGCTTGCGCTGCCTGTACTCGACGGACCGAACAAGACCATAAAAGATTTTTGGATAGCTCGCCCTACGAGTCGCTCCAGGCTTTTCAGGTATGCTTGCCGAGGTGACAGAGTGAAGAGAGAAACTAAGAGCTCTGCTCCACAAAGCAGTTCGACTGAACGCTTTGTCCAGTTCTCGATAGGCCTGAAATCCCGCAATGCTGCTGTGCTGGAGGCCCTGGACAGCGAATATGCCAGAGAGCGCCCGCCCGTGTAAAGCTAAATTGGAACGCAGCGGCGAATTTCGCGCCCTCACCGCGCTTCCTAAACGGCAATTTCCGTACGCCCATATAGCGAAATATATACAAAAGTGGGGCGAAAATCAATCCTTTCACGCCTGATTACCCAGCGTAATCGGGAATCAGGTCTCCTTTGCCAGCGCGGCGGATGTAGGCCCGGACGGCCGCCTCGATGCGATCCAGCGTCTCGCCTTCATCCTGGACCGGATTAGCCGACTGCGCCCCGTGCCCGTCTAACGGCTCCCTGCCTAGTCCGGGGGAAGGAAAACGGCGAATATTCCTTCACAGGTTGCCCGGCTTGAAAGGGTCACCGAAAGGGAAAAAAGCGTGTTGTCCATGGCCGATGGCGGTCAACCCGCACTCGTGTGGGCTTCGAGGGGCTCTTGACGGGGCCATTGGAAGGAGTTCAAATGCGTCCGAGCCGCTTGACTTGCCCGCTGGATGGGAGTCTGATGCATCCAGGCGACAATAACGGGTCGAGCGCAGTTCTACCGGATTTGAAACGGGAAGTTGCCGTTTCGAGGAGGTATCCAGCATGAAGTGGGCGAACATCAAGCCAGGTTTGTGGGGTGCTGTTGGTGGTGCAATTGTATTGGCCATCGTCGGCTTCGCTTGGGGTGGATGGGTTACGGGGAGTGCTGCCCAGGAAATGGTCAAAGAGGCCGTCGTTGACCGCTTGGCGCCGATTTGTGTCGAGCAGTTTAACCAGGATCCGGAGAAAGTTCAGAAGCTCAAAGAATTGAAAAAAGAAGATGCCTGGAAGAGACGTGACTACGTGGAAAAACAGGGTTGGGCGACAATGCCTGGCGAAGGGAAGCCCGACAGCAAGGTCGCTGAAAAGTGTGTAGACATGCTTCCAATCACATAGGCCGACTCATACCAGACCTCGTCGTCGTTCACCTCCCGCAGCTTCCCAGCCGCAGTGTGGCCGGCGATTCCGTACTCGCAGACGTTGACGGCCGCCACCGCAAGGAGCTCCTTCGTCTGCCGGGGGCGGGACGCCCGGTTTCATCGTCCCTCCTCCGCGCCGGCTGAATCCGGCCTGAAATTCCCCGTAGTCGGGCACGACCCGGTTCCTCGCCGGTACAAGGGGAAGCCCAAACCACTTCCGGACGCCCTCAAAGACGCGCCCCATGTGGGGAGAAAACTGTTCAAACCGGCGCTTGATAAATGGGGATTTCCATGCCTACCGGGCATACTCCGGGATTAGGTCTTCTTTGCCGGCGCGGCGGATGTAGGCATGGGAGGCCTTCTCGATGCGGTCTAGGGCCTCGGCCTCGTCCACGGTCTGAAGCGCGCCGTCCTCCACGACGACCTTCCCGTCCACCAGGACGGTCTTCACGTCCGCCGCCTCCGTCCGCCAGAGGAGGTGATGCACCGCGTCGATGAAGGGGCGCGCGGAGGCGCCCCCGATGTCCACCAGGATGATGTCGGCCACAGCCCCGGGCGCCAGGACGCCCAACTCCCCATCCATCCCCAGGGCCCTCGCCGCGTTGCGCGTCGCCATGTGCAGGGGGGTCTTCTGGGGGACGGCCGCCGGGTTGCTGTTGGCGATGCTCTGGAGCTGAAGCTCGTTGCGCATCTCTATCCAGAGATTTTCCATGAGGTCTACGCCCAGTGTCAGGTTCACCCCTGCCTTCAACAAATCGGGAACGCGCGTGATTCCTTTGGCCAGCTTCATGTGGTTAGAGGGGCAGTGGACGACGGTGGTCCGGGTCTCCGCCAGACGCTCGATCTCCGAGTCGTCGAGCAAGACGCAGTGGACCAGCACCGTGCCCGGACCGGAAAACCCCAGGTCGTGAAGGAAGTGGATGGGCCGCTTGCCGTTCTCTTTCAGGATGCCTTCGACCTCCTGCCTGGTCTCCGCGATGTGCGTGTAGGTCCGAAGGCCCAGCTCGTCCGCAAGCTCCCGAGAGGCCCGGTAGTCCTCCGGGTCCGCCTGGCGGAAAGACACGGGGGCGACAAAAAGCCGCTCGGGGGGGACGCCCGCCTCCCCGACCAGCCGGCGAATCCGGTCAAAGGCCGCCCGGCGCGTCTCGCAGATGGGCTCAAAGGGCTTGGTCATGATCCCCCGGGCCAGATAACCCCGTATCCCGACGTCGCCAAAGGCCCCGAGGGTCGCCTCCTCCAAGCCCGGCAGGTGGAAGGGGTAGCAGTGGTCCACGACGGAGGTGACGCCGGATTTGAGGAGCCGGATGGCGCCCAGCATCGCCCCCCAATAGTAGTCATCCTCCGTGAGATATTGCTGCATCGCCCACATGGCGCGCAGATACCCGTCCAGCTTGAGGCCCCGTCCGACGGGCAGGCCGGGGGTCAGGTCCCGCAGGTGGTTGTGCATGTCGATGAGGCCGGGCAGGACGATGCGCTCGCCGGCCGATAGCCGACGCGCGGGCTGATAAGTGGCTTCGAGTTCCTCGGTCTTTCCCACCGCGACGATCCGGCCTCCCCGGACCGCAACGGAGCCGCGGAAGCTCCGGTCCTCACCATCCAGGGTGACGAGAACCCCGTCACGGATCAAAAGGTCAACGGCTTCCATGATGATCTCCGAGAGCTGAGAGTTGTACTGAATGAATCAAAAGAGCATGACTGCGTTGTCAACCTGAGCGAGAATCACCGACTCGCGCGAAGGGTCTCAGAAGATCCCCGTTGCACTCGGGAGGCTACGCGGATTCCCCGCTCCGCTCGGAATGACGAGTCACCTTCAAGGCGCCGTCTTTAGGTATTCCCTAGGTATTTCGAAAGGTCCATCGAAGTATAAGAGACCTTCTCCAATGCCTCTCGCTCGCCTCCAGGGCCGTCTGTTTGGAGCGTTGCGTCGATTCCGACCTTCGTCGTGATCCCCACAGGCTCGGCGGAGGGGTCCATCTCGTGCCCCTGGGCATACGGCACGGTAAAGATGTCGCGCTTGGCGTCCACCCGCGTGGACAGGCACCAGAGCACCTCCTGGGGATTGTAGATGTCCACGTCATCGTCCACCACCAGGACCACCTTGATGTTGACGTGGCTGGTCAGGGCGGCGAGGGCCACGTTCTTGGGCTGGCCGGGGTGGTCCGCCCGCATGGAGATGACCGCCAAGAACCCGCTCCCGTAAGGAGGCAGGTGGACGTTTCGCACCCCCCGGGAAACGTGCCGGGCGAAACGATAAAGCACAGGCTCCCGGGGCAGGGAGTTCCCCACGTAGCGGTGCTCCAGGGAGGCGGGGACGATGGTCTGGAAGATGGGATCCCCCCGGTGGGAAATGGCCCGCACCTCGAAGACGGGGCACTGGTAAATCCCGCTGTAGTGCCCGGTGAACTCGGCCAGCGGGCCCTCCGCCTCCCGGCGGTGAGGGAGGATATCGCCCTCAATGACGATCTCTGTCCCCGTGGGGACGGGAATTCCGGTCTCAGGCGCGGGCGTGACCTCCAATGGACGTCCCCGGAGCGCACCCGCGTACTCCATCTCGTCGATCTCGGTCCGGATGCCCGCCGCCATGCACACCACCGGGTCGAACCCCAGGGCGATGGCGATGGGAAGGGGTTGGTTCCGGGCCTCGGCCTTCTCGTAATAGGTCAAGAGATGCCGCCAGTTGTTGATGTTGATCCCCATGCGGCGGGGGGTCTGGAACTGGAAGCGTTGGAAGGAGGCGTTGGCGCGGCCGGTTTCGGGGTCTCGGGCGAATACCACCCCCCCGCTGATGAAGCGGCCGTCCCGCTCTCCGCCGTCTTTCGCCGTGTGGCGGGGAATGGGGAGACGGTTCAGGTCGGCTTTGTCCCGCAGGACGTTCTCCAGAAAAGGGGCGTCCCGCCTCTCGGCCGGCGGAATCGGCCGGTCCATGGCGTCCATCAGAAAGGTCGCCAAATCAGAGGGCTCACACCCCAGGACGAGCCCCGCTCGCTTCGGGTGGCTCAGGACGCCCGCCACGACGGCAATGTCGTTTCCCTCGCATTGATAGCCCTTCGGGTGGGTGAACAGGGCCGCACCCATGCCCCGGTTTTCCAGCTCAACTGCGACAGCGGCCAGCTCGCAGTCCAGGCTCACCGGGCGGTCGATCCCGTGAAGCTGGCCACCCTCTTCCAGGACATCCAGCGCGCTCCTCAGATCGTGAATTTCGGAAGCCTGTTTCGACGACATGCGCGCGCCTTCCCTCACTGATCTACGCTACGGGCTGCGCCCGCGGGGTCGCGACCCCGCGCGCAGATCGCGCCTACGACGTTACACGAATTTTTGTTACCAAGCACCCGGGCTTTCTATGAAAGACGCGCTTTTGTTTTGTGCGGGGGGCGCTTTTTGGGCACTGGCGCGCCGGCCGAGTCGTGGGGGGCGCTTTTTGAAAGGCGCCCCCCCACACCCCCCAGCAAAACTTTCGTTTCGCGATAGAGTGCCGCCCTCTACCGCAAAGGGCTGGCCCGTTGCCCGAATGCGGGAGCCTTGCGCAGCAAGACGCGCATTCGGGCAAACACA
>JBHIBA010000149.1:0-10555 GCA_046758845.1 Nitrospinota bacterium | reverse complement strand
CACACACAAGCTGTCCGGGGGGTCCAGGGGGGGACGCGCGGCGTCAGGTTTCCGCACTTGCGCACCTGCTGAATCACCGGTCGCAAAGCGAGCGCCACAGACGTCCGACTTCAGCGGACAGGCCTCCAACCGCAGTTCGGCCGGCACGCAAGTGCCCAAAAAGGCCCCCCTTAGAATCCCGGCTTTCATCCCCATCCACCATTTACTGCCTACTCTCTCCTCACTTTCCGGCGAACTTTGGGGGACGCTTTTGCAAAAACGCCCGGACTCCTTCCCTCAGGTCCTCGCTCTGAAAACCGAGGATGCGAAGATCGTGGATCTCTTGTTCCCCCTCTTCGGAGGGACGGCCCTGGCAGAAGTTGACGGCGCCCTTGGCCCCGCGAACGGACATCGGGGCGTTCTGTGCGATTTGCTTCGCCAGGTCGTACGTGAAGGGGGCGAGCTGGGTTGCCGGAACGACGTGATTCACCAGTCCGACTCGCAGGGCTTCCTGCGCGTCCACCGCCCGGCCCGTCATAAGGAGCTCCTTGGCGCAGGCCGGGCCCACGAGGTTGACCAGCCGCCGCGTGCCGGAGAGGCTGTAGACGACGCCCAGCTTGGCTGCGGGAACGCCCATTTTGACCGTGTCGGCGGCCACGCGGATGTCGCATGCGGTGGTCAGGCCGCACCCGCCTCCCATGGCGAAGCCGTAGATCATTGCGATGACGGGTTTGGAGATTCCCTCGACGGCGTCCAGGGCCGCCTCGTAGGCGTCGTTCTGCCTCATGGCGCCGTCGGGGGACGACATGGTGGTCTCGAACTCGCTGATGTCAGCGCCGGAGGCGAACGCCTTCTCCCCCGCGCCGCGGACGACCACCACCCGCACGTCCCGGTCTTCGTCCAGGGCCTTCATGCGGTTGGGCAGGGCCAGCCACATGGCCAGCGTGAAGGCATTGCGGACCTCCGGCCGGTTGATGGTCAAGGTCGCAACCGATCCCTCCCCCTCGATGAGAAAAAAATCGTCGCTCATGCGCTCCCTATTCTCCGAATCAGTGATCCCCTGAATTGGGAAAGGCGAAGAACCGGACGATCCCTCACACTTCCGGGGGATCGACCCGGACGCGGCGCTATCCCTTCACGTGGTCGTAGATTCTCCCTACGGTGACTTGCCGGAGATGTTCGCCCTGCTTGGAAAACCACTTTGGCATCTCGAAGCCGTCGGTAAACCGAACCGCCTCGATGGCTTCCTCCCGGGTTTTGCCTTCGACAATGGCGTCGCGCACCCTGCGCTTGGCGTTTTCCAGGATGTCCCGGACGTTGAGGGCGATGGTCGCGTCGCAAACGGGGCCGTGTCCCGGGATGATCAGGTGAGGATGGATCTCCCGGTAGATCCGGTTCAGCGTGTCGTGCCAGCCGTCCAGGACCGCGTCGTGGCAAAACGGCGGCCACTGATTGACGACGTTGTCTCCGGAAAAGAGGACGTGGTCGTCCGGCAGCCAGACCATCGCGTGATGCGGCGTGTGCCCGCCGGCTCCGATGAGGCCGATCCTTCGCCCGCCGAGCCTCAGGCTCATCCGGTCGGTGAAGGTAAGCGTGGGTTCCCGCACGCTGTAGCCCGAAAAGTCCATGTCGTCCTCGAAGCCGATCCTGGGCAAAAAGCCCGAAAGAAGCTCTTTGCTCTCGGCGAACTTTTCTTTGATGGATTCGTGGCAGACCATTTCGGCTTCCGAGAAGAAGCCGTGCCCGCCGATGTGATCGGGGTGCTCGTGGGTGCAGAGGAAATAGCGGAGACTTCCCTTGGACCGGACGAACTCCCCCCATTTCCTGGCTTCCGAGGGCACGACGGGCGCATCCACAAGGACCACGCCGTCTCCGGTGACGATGCATCCGACGTTGGCCATACTGTACGCGGTCTCGGTGAAAACTCCAGGGGCGACTTCCTCGATGGGCATGCCCGGTTCCTCTCCTTTGGTCTTTTTTGGTCTGGGTCACCCGGGTTGCCGGCTTCGCACCCAGACGCGCGGCTTGACGCTCAGGGGCCCGGATGTTTTTTCCGCTTTGGGTCAGCCCTTCTTCTTCTTTTTCTTGGGGTCCTCGTCTTCGGGGGGCGGCTTTAGAATGTCGTAAATCCGTCCGATGCCAAGACCGCCCAAAATCGGATAATAGTTCGGGTCCTTCTTTCGCACCGGCTCCCACTTGAGGACGTAGTCCTTCATTTCCTGCGCCTGTTCTTTGGTCTTGCCTTCGTCAATGGCCTCTTGAACGCTCGCCACCAACTCGCGGATGTCGTTGCTCAGGGTTTTCACGACCGATTTGCCGCAGACCACTCCGTGGCCGGGGACGATGACATCGACGTCCATCCCGTCGATGAAGTCCAGGGTCTCCAGCCAGTCATGGGGCACGCCGGAGTGGAGAAACGGCGCCCAGTTCTCCACGACGTTGTCTCCGGGCATGAGGGCCTTGGCGTCCGGGACGTAAACCATCGCCTGGTTTTCGGTGTGGCCGACCTTGTGAATCAACCGGATCTCGCGGTCCCCCAAGTAAAGCGTCATCCTCTCGTTGAAGAGGATGTCCGGCTCCCGGAAGTCGAATCCCTCCATGTGAGCCATTCCTTTGGGGTCAAGCTTCTCGATGCGCTTTTTCCACTCTTCAACGGAACTCACCCTCTCGCGGAATCTTTCGTGCGTCCCTTCGTGGGCGATGAACCTGGCGTCCCGGAAGAACCAGTTCCCCATGATATGGTCGGGGTGGTGCTCGGTGTTCACCTGGTAGCGAATCGGGCCGATCTTCTCCACTTCTTTGCGCCAGTGAAGGGCGTCGGAGGGGTTCTGCGGGGTGTCCACCAGGAGGACCCCGTCATCCGTCTTCACACAGGAGACGTTGCATCCGGTGTACTCGATTTCGGCAAAGACGCCGTCAGCGACCTCTTGCATGTGTTTCTCCTCTTGTTTGGGGATCTACAGCGCTTTTTTCAAGGGACGGGAGCTTGAAGGGACATTCCCTTCAACCGGTATCAAACCCCCGCAACTTCCTCCTCAAAGACGCCTCGACCTCGACCAGGGGATGCGAGCGGGCGCGGGATAGCTTCTGTTTAAGATCCGGATACCCGGCCTCCTGCTCTTCCACGAGGGCGCGGGCGAACGTCCCGTCCCGGATCTCGCCCAATATCTCTTTCATCAGCCTACGGGCCGGCCCCTCGGCAAAAACCCGGTCGGTGTGGCTGTGGATGCCCACTTGGCAGGCGGGCGAGGCGTGGGTCTCCAGCATCCCGTGCAGCCCCATCCTGGAAGCCGCGCCCAGCACCTCCCCCAGCTCCCCCGAGCCGTGAAGCTCCATCAGCGCCGCCTCCGGGGGATAACCCTCCTCCATGAGAAATTCGAAGGCCAACTCCAGGGCGCGGACGATCAGCGGATAGGTGAAATGTTCGCTGAAATGGTCCAGCTCGGTCTCCTGGGAGAAGGTCACCTCGAAGCAGCCCGCCCGCGTCGCGCCGATGCCCTTGGCCAGGGCCAGCACGCGCTTGAGCGCCCTTCGCGTGGCGTCGCGTTGGGCGTGGACGAAGGCCGGGACGCCTCTTCCCTGAAGAAAGAACTCACGCACGTAGCCGCCGGGCATCCGGGGCGCCAGAAGGCAGAGGTCCACGTCCGGGGGCGGCCGCACCAAGCCGTAACGCACGGCGAACCCGTGGCCGAAGACGAGGGCGTTTCCCGCCTCCAGGCCGGGCCGAACGTCCCGCTCGTACACCTCGGGCTGGGCTTCGTCGGGGATCAAGAAAATAACGATATCCCCGCGCGCGGCGGCTTCGGCGATGGAGAAAACCGGAAACCCGTCGTCGTGCGCCCTTTTTCGGTAGTCGTCCTCCCGGTTTCCGACGATGACGGAGAGACCCGAGTCCCGCAGATTCAGGGCCTGCGCGCGTCCCTGGATGCCATAGCCCAGGACGGCGACGGTCTCTTCCTTGACCTCATCGAGGTCCGCATCTTCGTCGTGGAACACACGAACCATGCCGGATTCCAGTTCCGCTTGAGGATTCGTGACCCCGAAATTTTCTCACACGACCATTCGAAATTAAAGAGTCGGGGGGTCAGGAGCGCTCCGGGCCGCAACGTTCCCCCCGGATTTTCTCGTGCAAAAGGTCGCGGACCTTTTGGTTAACTCCGCATCGCCCAGCATCACGAAAGACGCCACTTGTTTACCCGACGGGAACGTGACCATGGGCAGGTCGCGGGCAATCTTTCCGCAGATCGTGAGACAGAAGGTCCCTTAAGCTTTTGTGCAGAGTTTCATCTTCGCAAGTCCACGCGGTTTCAGCGGTGTCTGTTGCTTCTCTATAGTTTGACGTTACGGAAAATCTACGGGAGAATCAAGGGACCAATGGGATGCATCGTGCGACCTCTGCGGAGAGGACGACGCCCAACCAAAAGCAGAGCATATCTGTCGACTCTTGGAGGCCTTTTGGGTTAAGGGAATTGGTTGAACCAAGAGGTGCTATTGTTATATTGTTACGGTTAGTACAGTCAGCACGCAGCGAAAGGCTTGGCGTCTAGGACCTGGACGGGGCGAAAGGCCGGCAAAGGCCGCCGTGCCCGGGAAAGTTCGTTAGCGTGGTGATCCATTCAAGGAGCAGACGGTATGGCAGAGGAAACGGGGGTAGGTCCGTTCCAAGTGAAACGTGACTTCGAGGTTTCACCAGACGCAATATCTTTGTACTCCGACTTTGCCAATGTGGTTAATCTGGGAAACGAGGTCATACTGCAGTTCTTCGAAACGATCCCGGGCGCTCCAGGTCCTTCTGGTCAGGTGAACCAGGTGACGACTCGCCTGCGAGCGACAATCACTTTGAGCTTTGCCCATGCTAAAAGGATAGGCGAACTCTTGCTTCAACATATCGAGGCCCGTCCCTGAAAGTTCGATATTTACCCAGGAAGGATAAGAGTCATGGATTCTCCCGTCTACCCGAACGAATCCAGCAAGGAAATCGTTGAGTCGTTTTTGACGAGTGGATTTTCTCCGGAAGAAACCCTTAAGCAATTAGACTCATTAGGAATTGAGTGGTTTTTGACTCAGCAGGGCGATCTCATGATCAAGTGCTGGCAGGTAGGGACGAGTGATTTTGTTTCACCGGGAGAAGTAACTAATTTGCAAGGAGATGAATCAACACTCTCTGAAGCAGACGCTTTGGATTGGCTTAGCGCTAATCTAGAGGATTTAATGACAAATTATGCGGGTCAGTGGATTGCAATTATTGAAGATAAGGTTGTTGCATACTCCAGGGATCTCGCTGACCTTATGAAGAAAATCCGGGAGTCTGGGGTGCGGAATCCATTGATCACTCAGATCCCCGAGGGTCCGATTGTTTGGGAGACCGCCTATGGAAGTTAAGAACTTCGAACACCTTATCAAGTTTTACATGGGTTTTCCTATTGTCACTTTGAATTTGGTGAACGCGAACGGAGAAAGCGTCAAATTGCCCCTTTTATTCGATACGGGTGCCTCTGAAATAACACTTCGTCATGATTTATACACGCTCTTTGGCGTCTCGTCCTGGGATTCCGGAGAGCTTCACGAGCTCGGGACGGCAGGTGGGGACAAACCTGTCCGAGCATATCGCTATCACGCAAAGGTTGAGTTTCTTGGAAAATCTTTCGACGATTGCCCAATCTCCCTCATGGTGCTTCCAAAGAACCCACTCTACGTGGGCCTCTTTGGCAGAAGAAGGGTCTTTGAGGGCTTTGGGTTCGGCTTTTGGGAGAAATCCCGTGAATTGTACGTTACCTCAAATCCGTGAAACACTGAACTTGGAAATAATTACTTCGCCTCACAGCTTCCTTGACGAAACCATCTGCAAGGGAGAGCACGTGGAGGAGGATTTTTGCATTTACATTCTCTCTAGCCTTGGCGCCACGCGGATATTTTGAACTCGGAGCCCTGACTGAAGACGACCTATAACCTTTTTGCGCGGACATCGTCTCCCACTTTCCTTGACACAATTCCGCCCCTGCCCGTGCGGTTGGAGAGCGGGCGCACAGCCGATTCAGGCGACAGGCCGGCGGTTTCGTAGTACAATCCTATGGGTCCCTTTGAGACGCGATGAACTTGGCGGCGCGCCATCTGTGCGCTTCTCAGGTCTTTGAAGACTCGATCAGCTTTCAGGAGGACGGAATGGAACCGACCGGCATCGAAACCATCTTGACGGAGCAGCGGACCTTCGAACCCCCGAAGGGGTTCTCGGAAAAGGCCCAGGTCAAGTCCATAGAGGAATACCGAAAGCTCTACGACGAGGCCGTCAACTCCCCCGAGACCTTCTGGGGCCGGTACGCCGAAGAGTTCCACTGGTTCAAGAAGTGGGACAAGGTCCTCGAGTGGGAGCTCCCCTTCGCCAAGTGGTTCGCCGGGGGAGAGACCAACCTCTCCTACAACTGCCTGGACCGCCACCTGAGCACCCCCCGCAAGGACAAGATCGCGCTCCTTTGGGAAGGCGAGCCGGGGGACAGCCGCGCCCTCACATATGCTGAGCTTCACAAAGAGGTCTGCAAGTTCGCCAACGTCCTCAAGGGCCTGGGGGTGAAGAAAGGCGACCGCACCTGCATCTACATGCCCCAGACGCCGGAGCTGGCCGTCGCCATGCTGGCCTGCGCCCGCATCGGGGCGCCCCACACGGTCGTTTTCGCCGGCTTCAGCGCGGCATCCCTGAGAGACCGCATCAACGACGCCCAGGCCAAGCTGGTCATCGCGGCCGATGCCGGCTGGCGGCGCGGAAAGGAAGTGCCCCTGAAGGCCAACACCGACGAGGCCCTCAAAGAGTGCCCCGGTGTGGAGAGCGTCATCGTCCTCAAGCGCGTGGGGAACAAGATCCATCTCCAAAAGGGCCGCGATCACTGGTGGCACGACCTGATGGAGGCCGCCTCGGAGGACTGCCCCGCCGAGCCGCTGGATTCCGAGCATCCCCTCTACATCCTCTACACCAGCGGCACCACGGGAAAGCCCAAGGGCGTCCTCCACACCACGGCCGGCTACATGGTGGGCACTTACCTCACCTGCAAGTGGGTCTTCGACCTCAAGGACGAGGACATCTTCTGGTGCACGGCGGACATCGGCTGGGTGACGGGACACAGCTACATCGTCTACGGCCCCCTGGCCAACGGCACGACGAGCGTCATGTACGAAGGCGCGCCCAACCATCCGGACCCGGGCCGCTTCTGGGCCATCGTCGAGAAGCACAAGGTCAATATCATCTACACCGCCCCCACCGCCATCCGGGCCTTCATCAAGTGGGGCGACGAATGGCCCAACAAGTACGACCTCTCGAGCCTTCGCCTTTTGGGGACCGTAGGCGAGCCCATCAACCCCGAGGTGTGGATGTGGTACCGCAAGACCATCGGTAAGGACCGCTGCCCCATCGTGGACACCTGGTGGCAGACCGAGACCGGGATGATCCTGATCACGCCGCTCCCCGGCGCCATTACGACCAAGCCCGGCTCGGCGACGCTGCCCTTCCCGGGCGTCGTGCCGGAGATCGTCATGAAGGACGGAAAATCGGTCGGCCCCGAAGGGGGAGGGCTCCTGGTGATCAAGCGGCCCTGGCCCGCCATGCTCCGGAACATCTACGGCGACCCGGAGCGTTACAAGGAGCAGTACTGGACGGAGATCCCCGGCGTGTACTTCACCGGAGACGGCGCCCGGCGCGACAAAGACGGATATTTCTGGATCATGGGGCGCGTGGACGACGTCATTAACATCTCCGGCCACCGCCTGGGCACGATGGAGGTGGAAAGCGCCCTGGTCTCCCACCCGACCGTGGCCGAGGCGGCCGTCGTCGGCATTCCCCACGAACTCAAGGGACAGGCCCTCGCGGCTTTCATCACCCTCCAGGGGAGCCAGGAGCAGTCCAAAGAACTGGAGGACGGGCTGCGGGCGCACGTCGTGAAGGAGATCGGCGCCATCGCCCGGCCGGATGTCCTTCGCTTCTCCGAGGCCCTGCCCAAGACGCGGAGCGGCAAGATCATGCGGCGGCTCTTGCGGGACATCGCCTCCGGCAAGCCCGAGCTGGGAGACACGACGACGCTGGAGGATATCTCCGTTCTCCAGACCCTCAAAGAATACGAGGAGGAAGGCTAGGGGCGCCGCCCCGCAGGGCCGGCCGATGAAGCCCGTTCCACCGTGACAGCCGCACCGTCGGGGACGGAATGGAAAGCGGCGGCGTCTCCTTCGAGCCGTCCGATGGGGTTCACGGGGCTCGCGGCGCGGGGTTCATCGCCGGAGCTGGCGGGCGTGGGTCCGAAGAAGATGCAGAAGGCCGACCCGGAGGGCCAGTAAGCGATCTCGCCCACGGCCATCTCTTGCCGCGCGCCGGGTTCGGCGGGGCATTCGACCGGAATGAGGAAGTAAATCTCCTCCCCCCACCGGTTGGCCTCTGCTTGGATGGGCAGGGCTTTCCAGACCTGATCGGCCGTCGGGCCGTCGCCCAGAGCCGCCCAGGCTTCGGTGTCGCCTGCGGTGATGCGGATGCGGCGGCTGGACTCTGCCATTGAGAGATTCTCCTCATTCGACCGTTGGGACGGGGGAAAAGCAAAAACGGTTGACAACTCTGGTTTCGCCGATATCATAAACGGCGTCTTTTTTCGGCTTCGCGACGAAAAGAAAAGAGCCCACGGCATGTTACCGCCCTCCTCATCCGCCAGCAAGAAGCCGATCCCCTACTCGGAGGTCCTGGGGCACCTGCAGGCCGACTTGGACGCGGTGGAGGCGGCCCTGAGCACCCATCTGAATTCCGATGTCCCGCTCATCCCCTGCATCGGACACTACCTGGCCGGGGGGGGTGGAAAGCGGATTCGACCCACCCTTGTCCTGCTGACGTCCAAGTTATGCGGATATGAAGGGGAACAGTACATCACAAATTCCTGTGTGGTGGAGTTCATCCACACGGCGACGTTGCTGCACGACGACGTCGTGGACGCATCGGAGTTGAGGCGCGGCGCCCCCTCGGCCAACGCCCGCTGGGGGAACGAGGCCAGCGTTCTCGTGGGAGATTATCTGTTCGCCAAGTCCCTGTGGCTCATGGCCCTGGATAACAACCCGAAAATCATCCGCGCCATCTCCGACGCCACCGTCTATCTGTCCGAAGGCGAAGTCCTGCAACTCATCAACGAGTACAACCTGGCGGCCACCGAAGAGAGCTATCAGGAAGTGATCTACCGCAAGACGGCCGCCCTGATGGCGGCGTGTTGCCGCATTGGAGCCATACTGGGAAACGCGCCCCCGCAGATCGAAGAAAAGCTGGCCGAGTTCGGCTGCAACATCGGCTACGCGTTCCAACTCGTGGACGACGCCCTGGACTACATGGCCCTGGCGGATCGTATCGGAAAGCCCGTCGGCCAGGACCTCTCCGAAGGCAACGTCACCCTGCCCCTCATTCATCTCTACCGCTCGGCGGGCGAGGATGAAAAGCAGGTCATCCGGCGGGTCTTCTTCGAGTCCGACGGCAGCCCGGATGGAAAGCTGGACGCCATTGTCAAGTTGATGAAAAAGCACGGCGCCATCGAGTACACGATGGCCCGGGCCGGTGAATTCGTCGAGGAGGCGAAAGCCACCCTTCGCGCTCTGCCGAAAGACGTAGACCCGTTTTACCGCAACGCCCTCCTTTCGCTGGCCAGCTTCATCGTGGAGCGCGACCAGTAGAGGGCGGACCCCCGGTTGCCGACTCTCACGTTTGGTTTCACGTTCAAGATCACCCTGCTCGGCGTCGCGGGATCTGTCCTGGGAGCGTACGTGCATCGGAAGACTTAAGGGACTATGCAAGGACCGCCCCTGGTTTTGGCCTCCGCTTCGCCTCGGCGCAGGCAGCTTCTCGAACAGGTCGGCCTTTCGTTTGAAGTCCTCCCTTCCCATGTGGAGGAAACTTACAACGGGGAGCCGCCCGAGGAATTCGCCCGGAGGATATCGGCCCGCAAAGCGGCGGGGGTCTCCGCCAAGAGGCATGAGGCCGCCGTGGTGGCGGCGGACACGGTCGTTGTCTTGCAAGGCCGTGTGCTGGGAAAGCCGGGAGGGCCGGAGGAGGCCCGGGCCATGCTGGCTGAGCTGAGCGGGCGGGAGCATCGCGTGATTACGGCCGTGACGGTTCGTTGGGGACAGAGGGCCGTGACGGGCTCCCGGGAGACCCGCGTGCGGTTCCGGAAGCTCCGCCCGGAGGAGATCGACCGGTACGTGGCTACGGGTGAACCTCTGGACAAGGCCGGCGCTTACGGGATTCAGGACCGGGGAATTCTGTTGGTGGACAGCCTGAAAGGTTGCTACACGAACGTGGTCGGCCTTCCTCTTGGACTTCTGAGGGAGCTCTTTCTCGACCTGGGCCTGGAGCTTCTCTAGCTGGGATGATCGGGCAAATCGAGGAGAGAGACAGCGTGTAGCCTGGGTTGGGTAGGTGGGGATCAAAGCCCGGATTGCGAGGGGGGACCTTCCTTCGGCTTCGCTCGGACAAGCTTTGAAAACCGGCCAGATTTCCCAGGGGGCGCTTTTTGTAAACCGCCCCCCTGGGAACCCCCCGGAAAACTTTTGACGGCCCGGCACGCGGGTCGAT
>JBHIBA010000148.1:0-10608 GCA_046758845.1 Nitrospinota bacterium | reverse complement strand
CTAGGCCACCTTTCTTCTGAGGCGCACGGCCTTGAAGGCCTTTGTTGCCTCGGGAACCGCCTTTTCGATGGGAAAACGCTCGGCCGAGGAGCCGCCCACGTAGCCGTCCAGGCGGCCTTCGCGCGCCAGCAGCGCCTCAAAGTCCGAAGGCGATTCCAGGAACGCCCCGTGACAGGTCACAATCAGGTCGCCGTTTCGGGCCGCCAATGGTGAGAGAGCGTCGCACACGGCCGCCGCCCGCTGCGCCGCTTCTTCCAGGCCGACGACGGACTTCGAGCCGACAGACCCTCCGGAGGAGTTGCCAAAATGGACGATGATGTTGTCCACGCCCGCCTCGGCCATCGCGACGGCCTCTTTCGGCGTGGTGCAAAAGGCCTTCGTGAACATGCCTTTGCGGCTGGCTTCCCCGAGAACCTCGATCTCCTTCGCGTAGCTCATTCCCGTCTCTTCCAGCGTGCGACGGAAGGCGCCGTCGATGAGAGCTATCGTCGGGCAATTCATCACGCCGTCGAATCCGGCCTCCTGAAGCCTGTCCAGGAACCGTGACATGTCACGCGTCGGGTCGACTCCGAGAACCCCCGCCACCACGGGACACTCATTCAACACGTTGAGGATTGACCGCTCCCCGAGCTCGAGCGTGAGCGCGTTGGCGTCGCCGATGGGCAGGTAGCCGGCCATCGAGCTGAGGCCCTGCATCCGGTAATAGGCGAGGTTGAACGTCGTGACCAGGTCCGCCCCTCCCCGCGCGGCGAACTTCGCCGTGATCCCGCTGCCGCACAGAGCGTCGTAGATCGCGCGCCCTGCTTTGCGTTCGGCTCGGAGGCGGGCGACCACTTCCTCTTTCGTGAACCTGCTGGCCATGGCATTTGTCCTCCTTGAACGGCTCGACCGGCAATCGGGTAGTGGGTCAGTTTGCCGAATGACCCCTGCCTTCCTGCGTTGTAGCCGCGATTCGGTGGGCCGGGGTGTGCTAGGCCGGGCTTCCAGCCCGCTGGGCCCGGCGGCGGGCAAGGAGTCACCGACCCGAATGCCCGCCCCACTAACGGAAATCGCGGCCGGGCGCGCCCCGATCTCCGCTCGGACCCGGGACCTCGCTCAGATCGGGGTTACACCAAATGATGACGGACCCGTGGGCAAAGCTGCATACGGGGCTTAATCCGTTGCAAACTGACCCACTGCCGGCAATCGAAATGCCTTGAGTCGTCTCGTTCGGCACAGATGGCAACTTCAAGGCGTTTGGGTCGGACGGAGAAACCGGCACGTTTCACTCCACGCGAGTTCGGATTCCCCCGGCAAGTCGAGGAATTGTCTTTCACACTCTTTTTAGCACGAGATTCCCGGCCCTGGGACGGCGGGCCGCGAGAAACGGTGATGTTTCCCTTTGCGTTTGACTCCCGAAACCTGCCCGTGATAGACAAATCCCTCGATCCCTAGGTCCGGCGGATGCGGTGAATTCCTGGAAGAACGATGGGCTGAGATGTCCGGGCGAAGACGCGCCCCCTTCGGACGCTCCCCGGCCGGCAGAAGGTCTCATGACGGCCATTGGGGAACCCGAGGGGAAAATGTCTAGGATGGGGGCCATCGCTCCCGGGGGAGGTCTCCTATGAACAAAGAGCAGGGCGCACGGCGGCTGAAAGCGGACAAGGTGGAGTTCATCTTGGCCCAGTTCGTGGATATCTACGGTTCGCCCAAGGTGAAGATGGTCCCGGTCTCCCATTTCGACGATATGTGCGAGGTGGGAGCGGGCTTTGCGGGCGCGGCGGTCCTGGGTTTGGGGCAGGGTCCCCACAGCCACGACATGATGGCAAAGCCCGACCTTTCCTCCTACACCTTGGTCCCTTGGACGGAGGGCGTCGCCCGGTTCGCCTGCAACCTCTTCGTGGATGAGGAGCCGCATCCTTATTGCAGCCGGACCATCCTGCAAAACGTCCTGAAAGATCTGCGGGATGAGGGATACGTCTTCAACGTCGGCATGGAGCCGGAGCACTTTGTGGTCCAGCGCGATCCGGACGGGGGGATCTCCGTCGCCGATCCGGACGGTGTGGACAACCTGGCCAAGCCCTGCTACGACTTCAAAGGGATGTCGGGACAGCTCGGCTATTTGCAGACGCTCGTCCGCCACATGAACCACCTGGGCTGGGACGTCTATCAGGCCGACCACGAAGACGCCAACGGGCAGTTCGAGGTCAATTTCGACTACGCCGACGCCCTCACCACCGCCGATCGGTACATCTTTTTCAAGATGACCACCCATGAGGCGGCCAAGACCCACGGTTACATCGCCACGCACATGGCGAAGCCGTTCGGGGACCGGACGGGAAGCGGCGCCCACTTCCACTTCTCCATCACCAGCGCCCAGACGGGAAAGAACCTCTTCATCAACAAGAAAGACCCGCGCGGGCTCGGCAAGTCGGAGTTCGCCTACCGCTTCCTGGGCGGCCTGATCCATCACGCCCGCGCCCTCTCGGCCCTGACCTCTCCCACCGTCAACTGCTACAAGCGCCTCCAGGTGGGCGCGGCCCTGTACGGCAGCCGTTCGGGCTTCACCTGGACGCCGGCCTTCATCTCTTACGGCGACAACAACCGGACCCAGATGTTCCGCACCCCGGACGTCGACCGCTTCGAGGACCGGTCGGTCTCGGCGGCCTGCAACCCGTACCTGGCCATGGCCGCTTACGTGAAGGCCGGGATGGACGGCGTCCGCCGCAAGCTCGACCCCGGCGAGCCCAACATCGGGGAGAACATGTATGAGGTCAGCGCGGCCGAACTGAAGAAACGGCGTGTGGGGATCCTTCCGCAAAGCCTGGGGGAGGCGCTGGACGCCCTGGAGAAGGACGAGGTCGTGCAGTCATCCCTGGGTGGGCCCCTGTACAACGAGTTCATGGCGGTGAAAAGGGAGGAATGGGCCCAGTATGGCCGGATGGTGTCCCCTTGGGAGGTGGATCGCTTCCTGACCGCTCTGTGACGCTCTGGGTGGGCCCGTTCATGTTGAGGTCTGAGTGATCCCCGATTTTCGTGCAGGAAAGGGCGGGCCAAAAACAACCGGGCTGAGGCCGCGATTTCCGCGCGGGTTGCTGACCCCCGCTCAAATCGCGGCTACGCTCAACTGCGGTCCGTGTGTCATCCTGAGCGAAGCGAAGGATCTCGTCGGGGCACAAGGGCGGGTTTGCTCTCCCAGGGCTTCCAGGAGAGATGTTCCCAGGAGCAAAGGCGGCCCCGATCTGGGCGAAAGGACTCTGTCCCGAGTGGATATCGGGGCCTCCACTCAGGTCGAGATCCCTTGACGAGGGCCGGGCGTTCATTGCATTCCAAAGATTCTAGTTGTATATAATCGCTTGGCATCGGTAGGACTTACGACAGGGAAATCTGTGAACCGTGTGCGGGATCGCGGGAATCCTCCACAAAGGGAGTGCGTCTGATCGGAGCCGGCCCGTGGGCCGGGACCTGGTCCACATGCTGGAGTCCCTGCGGCATCGGGGGGCCGACTCGACGGGCGTCACCGTCCTGGGCGAGACCTTTCAGGGAGACTTCATCCTCCGTCTCCACGCTCCCAGCCTCGGGACGAACGCAAGCGGCGGCTCTTCACCCACCGCCAACGGTTGGGTGGACCGGACCCTGGGGGCCGTGGAGGGGGGCGGGGCGAAGGTCCTGGACCGGCTCTGCGAGGATCGGTTCCTCCGGTTGACCGTGAATTATTCGGGCGAGGTCAAGCGCCTGGCGGAGGCCCTGTACGACGTTCCCGGCGTCCAGATCCACAGCATCGGCCGGTGCTCGGAAGTCATCAAGGACGTGGGAGACGCCGTGGAGTTGGAATCGCGCCACCGCGTCGCCTCGCTCACCGGGACCCACGGGATCGGTCACGTCCGCCTGGCCACCGAAAGCCAGGTGGACATCACCCACTCCCATCCCTTCTGGGCCTATCCCTTCTGTGACATCACCGTGGTCCACAACGGCCAGCTCACCAACTATCACAGAATGAAGCGCCTGTTCGAGCAGGAGGGGCACCGGTTCCAGACCCACAACGACTCTGAGCTCATCGCCGTCTACCTGGCCCGGCACCTGGAGCGCGACGCGGACCTGGAGCGTGCGCTCCACCGCGCATCGGAAGAGCTGGACGGGACATTCACCTTCCTGGTCTCGACCCCTACGGGCCTTGGCTGCGCCAAAGACAAGTGGTCGGCCAAGCCGCTGGTCATCATGGAGCGGCGCGACGTCGTAGCCGTCGCCTCTGAGGAAGTGGCCCTCCGCCGAGTCTTCCTCGAAGAGATCGAGCGTTTTGAGCCTCAGGAAAACGAGGTCATGACGTGGTCGATCTAGACGCCCAGGGAAAATCGACCCGAGAGATCAACGAGACCCTCAAGCGCCTGGCCCGGCAGGGGGAGGAAGTCCACCTCCTGAACCCCCAGGCCCGCCACAACCTGGCCGTGGGGATCTTCCATCCGTTCCGCCTTGTGGTGGAGGGAAGCGTCGGATACTTCGCCGCCAGCCTGGGCGACGGGCCCGAGGTCTACATTCGCGGAAACGCCGGCTGGGCCCTGGGGGACAACACGATGTCCGGAACCATCCACGTGGCCAAGAACGCGGGGGCCTCCTGCGGATGCACCATCCGCGGCGGAGAGATCTTCGTGGGCGGGAACGTGGGCGCCCGCTGCGGCATCTCCATGAAGGGCGGGACCATCCTGGTCCGGGGCAACACCGGCTATCTGACGGGGTTCATGATGCAGAAGGGCCGGATCATCGTCTGCGGGGACGTGGGCGACGCCGTTGGCGATTCGATGTACCAGGGCGCCATCTTTGTGGCCGGCAAGATCGCCGCCCTGGGAAATGACGCCAAGATAGAAGACATGGACGGGGGCGAAGCGGAAGAGATCGCTGAGTTGCTGGACCGGTATGAGATATCCGAAAAGCTCACCTTCCAAAAGATCGTCTGCGCGGGCAGGCTGTACCATTTCGATAAGCTCGAACTCTTTGAACGCCATGTGGTCTAAGGGTTCCGAGGGATTCCACCGTTCATGATCAAGAATAGCGGCATCACCTGGACCCCGGAGGTCATTGAGGACATCCACGTCAAGGCGGATCTCGGTCGGTACCGCATCCGGGGGTTCAACACCTCTCAACGGGTTCCTCACTTTGACGACCTGGTCTTTCTCTCAACGGGCCTGACCCGCTTCCCCCTGGAGGGCTACAAGGAGAGGTGCGAGACCAAAACCGTCCTGGGCGGCCGCTTCGCCCGCGAGCCCCTGGAGCTCGGCATCCCCATCTACATCAGCGGCATGAGCTACGGGGCCCTTTCGAGAAGCGCGAAGATCGCCCTGGGCCTCGGCGCCACGAAGGTGGGAACGGCGACCTGCACCGGAGACGGGGGCATGCTGGAGGGGGAGCGGGAAGCTTCCAAGAAGCTCATCTATCAAGTCCTGCCCAGCCGGTATGGCTTCGATCCCCACCACCTGGTCGGGGCGGAGGCCATTGAAATTGTCGTGGGACAGGGGGCCAAGCCCGGAACGGGCGGTATGCTCATGGGGATGAAGGTCCGCGACGACGTGGCGGAGCAGCGGGACCTCCCGCCGGGGATCGATCAGCGAAGCCCGACCCGCCATCCCGACTGGCTGGGTCCCGACGACCTGGCCATCAAGGTCGAACAGATCCGCGAGGCCACGGACTGGCGCGTTCCCGTCCACATCAAGCTGGGGGCCTGCCGGGTGAAGGACGACGTCAAGCTGGCCGCCAAGTGCGCGGCGGACGGCATCGTCATCGACGGCATGCAGGCCGGAACGGGCGCCTCGGCGGAGGTCCTCATGGACCACAGCGGTATCCCCACCATGGCCGCCATCGTGGCGGCCCGGGAGGCCCTGCAGGAGATCGGCCTGTACGGGGAAATCTCTCTGATTGCCTCCGGGGGAATTCGCAGCGGGTCGGACGTCGCGAAGGCCCTGGCCCTTGGGGCCGACGCCGTCGCCGTCGGGATTGCCGCCCTGATCGCCCTGAACTGTAACCGGGACATCCCCGAGGCCGACTTCCTGAGGGAAGTGGGAGTTCCGGCGGGCAGTTGCACCAAGTGTCACACCGGCCGGTGCCCGGTGGGCGTTGCCACGCAGGACCCGGAGCTGGAGAAGCGGCTGAAGGTGGATGAGGCGGCCGATCGGGTGGCGAACTTCCTGAACGCCTGCACGATGGAGGCGGCCTTGCTGGCCCGCTCACTGGGAAAGGGCGACGTTCACAGCCTGGAGCCCGAGGACCTCGCCGCGCTGACGATAGAGGCCTCGGCCATGGCTCGCGTTCCGCTGGCCGGAACCGATACCGTCTTCGGCGCCTGATCCCTGAACGAATGAAGAAGTCCCGATGTCATTTCTGATCCCTTGCCCCCATTGCGGGCCGCGAAGCGTGTACGAGTTTCGTTACGGAGGCGAGTACCAAATGAGGCCCGAACCCGGCGCCGCCGAAAAGGAGTGGACCCGCTACGTCCACCTGCGCGAGAACCGGGCGGGCCGGCAAAGGGAATGGTGGTTCCATCGGGACGGCTGCCGCGCCTGGTTTCTGGCCGAGCGGGATACGGTGACCAACCAGGTGTCCCGGACGTTCCGGGCGGGGGAGAACCCGAGCGGAGAGGGCTCCCATTCTCCATGAGCCTTAAGTCCCGTCCCGTCCGACGTCCCTCTACGCCGGCCGAAGACATCGACCGGACGAAGCGGATCACCTTCCGCTTCGACGGCCGAAGTTGCGAAGCCTTCGAAGGCGACACCATCGCCTCCGCCCTGTACGCGGCGGGCGTCCGGGTTCTGAGCCGAAGCTTCAAGTACCATCGCCCGCGGGGTCTTTTTTGCGTCTCGGGGAACTGTCCCAACTGTCTCGTGGAGGTGGATGGCGAGCCCTCCGTGCGGGCCTGCACCGCCGCCGCGCGCCAGGGGATGGAGGTCCGAGGCCAGAACGCCTGGCCCTCGGTGAGACTGGATGTCCTGTCCGTCGTCGACCGGTTCGACGCCTTCCTTCCCCCGGGCTTTTACTACAGACGATTCCACAAACCGCGCTGGATGTGGCCCATCTACGACAAAGTCCTGCGCCGTATGGCGGGGCTCGGAAGGGTGAGCCTCGGGAACGGCGCTCAGGATTCCCACGGCGGGAAAGGTGAGCCCTGGGAAAAGGAATACCGCGACGCCGAGCTCACCGTGGTCGGAGCGGGGCCTGCGGGCCTGGCGGCCGCTTTGGAGGCCGCGCGCCTCGGGGTCCCGGTCACGGTCGTGGACGAAGGACCAATGCCCGGAGGACACCTGCGCGCCATCACTCGCCGTCTCACCCGCCCCGAGGAGTGGGCGGGCGTTGCCGGACACGAGGCCGCCGCCCGGCTCGCCGCCGAACTGGAGAAGTTTCCCCACGTCTCCCTCTGGAACCGGGCTGTGGCCTTCGGCGTTTACGAGGGCAATCTGCTTGGAGTCTTGCGGGGGCGCCGCCTCGCTCAGGTGCGGACCCGGCGCCTTCTCGTGGCGACGGGGGCCTACGAGCAACCCCTCCTGTTCCAGAACAACGACCTTCCCGGCGTCTTCCTGGGCCGCGGCCTCCTCAGGCTCATGAATCTTCAGGGTGTCTTGCCCGGCGAGCGGGCTCTGGTCTTCGGCTCCCACGAAGAAGCCCTCTATGTTGCCTGCGAGCTTTTGGACGGCGGCGTGGAGGTCGTGGGCGTCGCAGGGCCCGTGTGCGATCTCCCCGAAGGGGGGCCGGAGAAGGAGCGGCTGCGGGCCGGGGGCGTCCCCTTGTTCCCCGGATGGGCCTTGGCCGAAGCCAAGGGGGGAAGGCGCGTCGAGGCCGCCAGACTGGTTCGGACCTCGCGGGACCCGGCCGGGGGCCCCGTCGAACGAACCCTCTCTTGTGACATCATCGCACTCTCGGCAGGTTTCTCCCCGGTTTCCGAGCTTTTGGGCATGGCCGGGGGGAATTTCCGGTTCGACCCCGCGGTGGGAGAGCCCGTGCCCTTGGAGTTGCCGGCCGGTGTGCTGGCCGCCGGAGAGGTGACGGGCGTTCACGACCTGGAGGCGGTTCTCCTGCACGGAAGGATCGCGGGCCTGGAGGCGGCCGCCTCCCTCGGCGTGGATGACCCTGCGACGCGGCGGCGCCTGGAAGCCCTCCGGCGGGAGCTCGGCGCGGCGGACCCCGGAAGACGGCCAGGGGCCTTCGGCCTGGTCCCGGAAGAGCCTCGCCTGAAGAAGCGTTTCGTTTGTCTTTGTGAGGACGTGACGGAGAAGGACCTGCGTCTTTGCATCGAGGAGGGTTTTGACAACGTTGAGACCCTCAAGCGCTACAGCACGGTCGGGATGGGACCGTGCCAGGGGAAGGTGTGCAACCTGATCGCCGGCCGCATCTGCGCCCAAGAGACGGGACGCCCGCTGGCGGAGACGCGCCTGACGACCTCCCGCCCCCCTGTGCGGCCGGTTCCTTTGGGGGCGCTGGCCGGAAGGCACTACCAGCCCGTTCGGCGAACCCCGATGCACCATTGCCACGACTCGCTGAGCGCCCGCTGGATGGACGCGGGGGATTGGAAGCGGCCCGAGTTCTACACCTCGCCCGCCGAGGAGTGTCGCGCGGTCCACGAGGCCGTGGGCCTCATTGACGTCAGCACCCTGGGGAAGCTGGACGTCCAGGGCAAGGACGCGGTTCGACTGTTGGAGAAGGTGTACAACAACCAGTACCAGAAGTTGAAGGTCGGGCGGATCCGCTACGGCGTCATGTGCGACGACGGCGGGATCATCTTCGACGACGGGACGGTCAGCCGTCTGGCCGAGGACCGATTTTTCGTGACCACCACCACCAGCGGCATTGATACGGTCGAGCAGTGGATGACCTGGTGGATCGTCGCGAGCGGGATGTGCGTCCACGTGACCAACGTGACAGCGGCTTACGCGGCGGTGAACCTGGCGGGGCCGCGCGCGCGCGAGGTTCTGGCCGGCCTCACCGGCATCGACCTCTCAACGGAGGCCCTTCCCTACATGTCTTTCGCGGAAGGGGAGGTGGCCGGGGTGCCCGCCAGACTCCTGCGCATCGGGTTCGTCGGCGAGTTGGGATACGAGATCCATTATCCCGCCGAGTACGGCGAATATTTGTGGGACGCCCTCTTGGAGGCCGGGAAGCCCTTCGGGGTTATCCCCTTCGGCGTCGAGTCCCAGAGGATCCTTCGGCTGGAGAAGGGGCACATCATCGTCGGCCAGGACACCGACGCCCTTTCCAACTCGCTGGAGGCCGACATGCCCTGGATCGTGAAGTTCGACAAGCCCGACTTTATCGGAAAACACAATCTGGAGCGGGTCCGGGATCGCGGCCTTCGCTGGAAGCTCATCGGTTTCGAGATGAAGGAAGCGTCCGTTGTCGCCGAGGAGGGGGAGCAGATCGTCGTTCCCAACGGGCGCAGCGGCCAGGGACGCATCGTAGGCCGGGTGACCAGCGCGCGACTCAGCCGTTTCATGGGGAGATCCATCGGCATGGGGTCGGTGCCCGCCGAAATGAGCGAGCCGGGAACGGAGATCTGCATTCGGGTTCACGGCCGAGCCGAGAAAGCCGTCGTGACGCCGCCGCCCTTTTATGACCCGGAAGGGAAGAGGCTGCGGATGTGAGGAGCCCGGAGAAGGCAAGCGATAAGGCAAAGAGATGTTAGCCGCGCCAAAAACGCAAATCCCCCGCCGGCGGTCGGACATGGAGAAAAGACTCCTGGACCTGGGGGCGCGGCTTGTGGAGCGGGACGGGTGGTGGCAGCCCGAGTCCTACACCTCGCCGAAAGCCGAGGCCGAGGCGGTGCAGAAGGGCGCCGGTCTGTTCGACCTCAGCCCCGTGACGAAGCTCGACATCCGTGCGACGGAGCCCTCGGCAGCCTGGGGGATGATCTTTCCCGGGCAACAGACTCCCGCGGGCGATGAGATCCACCGGGCCACTCTTTGCGACCGGCCGTCGCTTGCGGCAAGGCTGAACCCGGAGCGCATCTTCTTAACCGCGTCCCCCGGTGCGGGGCCGGCCATGGAAGCCGCGATTCGAGAGTCCACTGCCGGGGCCTCCGTCGGCGTCACGGACGTGACATCCGCGATTTCGGCCATCGAGCTGGCCGGTCCGGCGGCGGTTTCCGTGCTCAGAAAGCTAACCCCCGTGGCCGCGCCGGCGGAAGACCGACGGGCGGTTCAGGCGCGGGTCGCGGGCGTCCACGCCATCGTCTTTCGCGTGGACGGGCGCGTGGACGGCACGCCCGAAGGCGCCTCGTCGTCCCTTCCGGCCTTCCGCCTTCACGTCTCCCGGGACCTGGGCCTGTATTTCTGGGAGGTTTTGGAGGATGCGGGGCGAGAATTCGGACTGATGCCCTACGGGACGGAGGCGAGGTCGCGCCTCTTCCCGAACGTTTTTCCCGGATAGGGGACGGATCGTGGCCAAGCGGGCGGTCCTCAAAGACGGCAACGGCAACCGCAGGATGTGGAAGTGGTGCGACCTGCGCGACCGCTACGACGTGGTCGTCATCGGCGCGGGCATTCACGGTCTGGCGACGGCTTACTACCTGGCGAGGCAAGGGATCACGGACGTGGCCGTCCTGGACAAGGGGTATCTGGGGGCCGGCGCCAGCGGGCGGAACACGGCCATCGTCCG
>JBHIBA010000147.1:0-10710 GCA_046758845.1 Nitrospinota bacterium | reverse complement strand
GAACGCCTTGCGGAAGGGCCGGTTGGAAACGATCAGCGCCCTTTCCCGCGTGCGATTTTTCCTTCGGCCCGGGACGTGAAACTATCATGGGATTATAGGTTTTTGCTGAAACCCATCGCAAGGTCGTGCGAACTGCACAGAAAGGGAGGGGGGCGATTTTCCTTGCGGGGACGCGGTGAGGCTATTATAAATGTAGATATTCTAGGGAGTTTCGGGTTCACAACGGCTGTCCTGTCTTGGATTGCGGGTTTTCTTTACCGCATGGGACTCATCGCCCACAACTTGGAGCAGGTTCAGCACCGGATGGCGGAAGCCTCAATCCGGGCGGGTCGAGACCCCTCTTCGGTCAAGCTCGTGGCGGTGACCAAGACCGTCTCTCCGGAAAAGATCTTGGAAGCTTTTTCCTGCGGCGCCGAAATTTTCGGAGAAAACCGGGTGCAAGAATCCCTGGAAAAGGTGCCCCTTGTCGAAAAAGCGCTCGGGACTTCTCTGTCGGGCCGTCCCGGTCCCCGCTGGCACATGGTTGGACACCTTCAGCGTAATAAAGCTCGTCTGGTGATCGGGACTTTCGAGCTCATCCACTCTGTGGACAGTCTGGCGCTGATCGAAGAGTTGGAAAAACGTGCCGCCGCCCGGGGAGCCCGGATGAAGGCCCTGTTGCAGGTGAACGTCGCTGGCGAGGCGCCGAAGAGCGGATGCCGGCCTGAAGAGGTGGAAGGGCTGGCCATCGCCGTGGAAAACAGCCCCCATCTTGATCTGGAAGGGCTGATGACCATGCCGCCTCTGCCGCAGGATGCCGAGGAAAGTCGTCCCTGGTTCCGGAAGGTCCGGGAGCTGCGGGACCGGCTGGTGGACTCGGGCCGGGGGGAGCTGAGGGAGCTGTCTATGGGGATGACGGCGGATTTCGAGGTCGCCATCGAGGAGGGCGCCACCTTGGTTCGCATCGGGTCGGCCATCTTCGGCCCCAGGGATTGATTCGGGAAGATTTCATGGCGAAGCCCAAAGGGAACGGGAAGATCAGGCGGAGCGCCCGTCTCAAGAAAGGGAAAATCGCCTTCATCGGCGGGGGGAACATGGCGGAGGCCCTCATCCGGGGTCTTCTTCGCGCCGGGATCGTCAGCCCGGCGTCGCTGTGGGTCTCGGACGTCCTGCCCGCCCGTCTGGAACACCTGCGGAGAACCTACCGGGTTCGGTCCGTGACCAATAACGCCGAAGCCGCGAAACCGGCCGATGTGATTTTTCTGGCCGTCAAGCCCCAGAACATGTATGAGGCCCTCACCGACATCGCACCCGTTGTGGACCATACCAAGCTGGTGGCGAGCATCATGGCCGGGGTTCCTACGGAAGCCATTGAGGGGCTCCTTGGAGGAGGCGGGCGCGTCGTGCGGGTGATGCCAAACGCCCCCGCCCTGGTGGGAAAAGGCGCCGCGGGCGTTGCCGGGGGAACAAAGGCCCGGAAGCAGGACGTGGAAACGGTTGCAGAGATGCTTCGCTCCGTCGGACGGGCCGTCGTGGTGAACGAATCCCACATGGACGCTGTGACGGGTCTTTCCGGAAGCGGCCCGGCCTTCGTGGCGGTCATCGTCGAAGCCCTGGCCGACGGCGGAGTCCACATGGGACTTCCCCGCGAGACGGCTCTGATGCTGGCCGCTCAGACGGTGGCCGGGGCCTCCGAGATGGTGCTGGAAACCGGGGAGCATCCGGCCCGCATCAAGGACATGGTGGCCTCTCCCGGGGGGACGACCATCGTCGGGCTTGCAGCACTGGAAGAGGGTGGGCTGAGAGGGGCGCTGATAAGGGCCGTACAGGCGGCGACGCTGAGGTCGCGGGAGTTCGGGAAAAAGGGGTAGGAACCCACCGTGTTCGTCCTGGCAAATCTTCTGGGGGCCGTTGCCTTCATTTTAGACTGGGTTCTTTGGATTTACCTGTGGATGGTCCTCATCCGCGTCATCCTCTCGTGGGTGAGACACCTGCCCTCGAATTATCAGGTCCGGATGTTCATGCACTCTCTGGCGGAAATCCTGGATAGCTTCACGGAACCGGTTTTGGCGCCGATTCGCTATCGGTTGCCGACCGGATTGGGCTTGGATTTCTCCCCGGTCGTGGTGATCCTGGCGATTTACTTCTTGCAGCGGTTTCTTGTGGCTTCTTTGCATCAGATTGCAGTTCGTTTACAATGATGAGAAAGGGTCCGCGCAGGCTATCGGGACCGGCGAAAAAGGAGGCAGGCGCATGAAAATCGCGCCCATTGACATCCGCCAGCAGCGATTCTCGGTGAAGTTCCGGGGGTTCGATCCGCAGGAGGTGGACTCCTTCCTGGAGATGGTGGCGGAGGAGCTGGAAGACTTTGGCAGGGAAAACGCTCGTTTGAAAGAAGACCTCAACCGCCTTCACAGGGAAATCGAGGAACTCCGCACCACCGAGGGCGAGGTGAAGAAAACCCTTCTGGCCGCCCAGACCTTGAAAGAGGATATCTCGGCCAACGCGAGGAAGGAAGCGGAACTCATCCTGCGGGACGCGCGGTCCAAAGCCAACGACATTCTCGGCTCCACCCGAAGCGCCGCCTCGGGGGTGAGAGAGGAACTTTCGGCCCTGGTTCGCAGGAAAAAACAGCTGATCCTCAACCTGAGGTCCATGCTGGAAACCCATCTCCGCATGCTGGAAGCAGAGGAGAAAGACGATGCTCCCCTCAAGGCGGATGCCTCCGCGCCGGAGTTCCGCTCCTCCGACACTTCGGAGGGAACCTCTCGGCCGGAGTCCCTTCCCGAACCCTCGCGGACTGACGACGCAAAAAAATCCGACTCCACCTTCTCGGTCTTCCTCCCCGGCGAACGTCTAGACAAGTGAGATGGCCGGCCGGGACCTGACTCCCCCGCTCCTCCAGGAGGTTTCGGAGGGGGTCATCATCCGGGTCCGGGTCCATCCCCGGGCTTCCAAGGTCTCGGTGGGTCCGGTCAGAGACGGGCTCCTGTCCGTCCGGCTGACGGCGCCCCCCGCCGAGAACGCCGCAAACCGGCAGTGTATCCAGGCCCTGGCCGAGGCCTTCGGTGTTCGCCCCCGTCAGGTGACCATCCTCTCCGGACAGAAAGGCCGTGAGAAACGCGTGCGGGTAGAAGGGGTGGACGCGCGCCGGCTCGGCGAAATCCTGGGAAATTGAAGACATGACTCCGGCTTCAGCCGCGTGCGTTTTTTTCGTTGAAAAATTGTCAACCTCGACCGATATTTAATTATGCAGGCTAAGGAACACAGAAAGTTCAAGTCTTCAGAAAGGTCCCTCCCCGCCGAAAGGACCCCAAGGGGGTCGGCTGAGCAAGCTAGGCGGGGAGGTCGCATTTTTGCGTAACATTGGCCACTCTTCATGTCCACTTAGATGAATCCGGCAATCTCAGCTTCAGCCCAAGAGGAACCAAATACTACGTCTTTGCCGTCGCCTGGACTTACGATCCAGCGCCTCTTGCAGCCGAGTTGAACCATATTCGATTTTCCCTGTTGAAGGACGGCCACAACATCGAGGCATTTCATGCCGCCGAAGACAAACAGCAAAATCGCAACGCGGTGATTTCTGCTCTGACTCGCCAAGACAATTGGCGATTTGCAGGATTAGTTATTGAAAAAGCTAAGGTAGATCCACGTCACTACGAACCGCACAAATTTTATCCAAGATTTGCAACAATCCCATTGGGAGTAGCCTTCAGCCCGTCACTAAGACCCGCCACAAATTGCGTAGTTGTCTTTACGGATTCCCTCCCAGTTGAGAAGCATAGAGAATCAGTAGAGAAAGCCATTAAGAGGACATGCCGCGCTATGTTGCCGAAGAGTATTCGATTCGAGTCATTTCATCATCATCGAGCAAGCAATGCTTGGATCCAGGTCTCGGATGATTGCTCCTGGGCCATATATCGAAAATGGGAGCATGGCGATGGTCGGACGTATAACCAGCTCCGCTCTCACCTCGTAACAGAAGAAATAGACTTCTTTTTGAAAGATTCCCGTAAACACTACTAGGCCAGAAGCGATGGTGGCCCGTGAAGCGTCCAAAAAAAATTAAAGTTCAAGTGCAAGGCATGAACGGTGGTTCGGACGATTGATTTCCAGGATGGAGCGCTGGTCCTCATCGACCAGCGAAAGCTCCCCCTGGAGGAAGGATATGTCCGCTGCACGAATCACCGGGAGGTGGCCGAGGCCATCCGAGGCATGGTGGTCCGGGGGGCGCCCGCCATCGGCGTGACGGCGGCGTTCGGGATGGCCCTGGCGGCAAGAGAGTTCAAAGGGGCAGAAAATGCCGAATTCCTCCGGTGCCTGGAATCGGCCGGGAAGACGTTAGGGGAAACCCGTCCCACGGCGGCCAATCTCTTCTGGGCCATCGGCCGCTGCCTCGATTTTGCGCGCGCGCAAGTCGCCCAGGGCCAAGCCCCTCCCCAGGTCACGGAAGGGCTGCTCCACCTGGCCCACGAGATGGGCGAAGAAGATGTCGCCGTGAACCGGCGCATCGGGGAGAACGGGGCCGAGCTGATCCCTTCGGGCTCGCACGTCCTGACCCACTGCAACGCGGGCGCGCTGGCCACGGCCGGGTACGGAACGGCGGCGGGGGTGATCCGGTCGGCCCACCGGCAGAACAAGATCGTGGATGTGCTGGTGGACGAGACCCGGCCCTTCTTGCAAGGCGCCCGCCTGACGGCCTGGGAGTTCCGTCAGGACGGCATCCCCGTCACGCTGATATCGGACAGCACCGCCGGCTACTGCATGAAGCGGGGCCGGGTAGACTGCGTGGTCGTGGGGGCTGACCGAATCGCCCGGAACGGGGACGTGGCCAACAAGATCGGAACTTACTCCCTGGCTGTCCTGGCGAGGGAAAACGGCGTTCCCTTCTTCGTCGCCGCGCCGATCTCCACCATCGATTTCTCCCTGGAATCAGGCGACGCTATTCCGATCGAAGAACGGAGCCCCGAGGAGGTCACCCATCTGGGCGGCCGCCGAATCGCCCCGGAAGGGGTCGGCGTCTTCAACCCGGCCTTCGATATCACGCCCGCCAGTCTGGTGGAGGCCATCATCACCGAACGGGGGATCGTCCGGCCCAGCCGGGGAGAAACGCCGGAAATTTGGATGCCCAGTTAGTTTCCGGGGGGCCTTTTTGAAAGCCGGCCCCCCAGACCCCCCGGAAAACTTTTGTTTCGCGAAAGAGGATAGCGCTTGGCGGCGCCACCCTCTTTCGCAAGAAACTGGCCTGTTGGCCGGATGGTGCGGCTGCCGTAGGCAGACGGGCATCCGGCCAAAGAATCAAGCCACCGCAAGGCGACTGACTCACGGGTTAGTCAACCCGACGCCCAGCCCCAGCAGGCCCGGCCATAAGGGTCATCGACCCGCATGCCGGGCCGTCAAAAGTTCTAAGGGGGTCTGGGGGGCGTCTTACAAGAAGCCCCCCAGGGTTAGGTACTTCAATTGGAAGTTCAGTTCAAACACCGGCCGGATCCCGGATCGCAGACGAGTTTTCCTTCCTCCACGGCGATTTCCCCACCTTTGACGACGGTCACCGGCCAGCCGCGAAGCTTTCGCCCTTCCAGGGGAGAGAAGTCCGACCGGGAGCCGCTGTCCGCAGCGCGGTATCTTTTTTCCAGATCAAGGTCCGCGACGACCAGGTCGGCGTCCGCCCCTACCCGCAGCACTCCCTTGCGCGGATAGAGTCCGAAGAGCTCTGCCGGCCGGCGGCACATCCGGTCGGCCAAGAGCCAAGACGGGAGTCCGCGCTCGTGGTGACCCCTGTGCAGGATCTGTGGCACGTGCGCGGACAGGCACGGCATGCCCCCCCGATTTCCCCAGAACGACCCGGCGAAGTTGTTCTCCTCGGCGGACGCCGTCACGTTGTCCGTCCCGAGGGTCTCAATGGAGCCGTCTTCCACCCCCGTCCAGAGCGCGTCCCGATCGGCCGCGGTCCGGATAGGCGGATGGCGTCTCAGCTTCATGCCCGCGGGATCGGCGTCGTCGTAGAAAAGGTACGTGGAAGTGGATTCGCAGTGGAGCGGAACGCCGCTCGCTTTGGCCTCGCGCACGGCCTCCAGCCCCCAGGCTGAGGAGAGGTGGACGATGTAAACGTGGGCTTGCGTTTTCTGGGCGGCGAATGCGCAAAGACGGACGGCCTCCGCCTCCGCCCCGTCGGGGGAGCTCTCCGTCCAGTCGGCCAGCGTTGAAGGGTTCCCCTCCCTGAGCTTGGCCATTCCCTGTGCGCACATGGCGCTGTTCTCCGCGTGGACGCAAGCCATTCCCGGCGGTCTCAGAGCGGCGATGACGCTGAGGGCCTCGAGCAGATTGCCCGCATCCATGACGGGCAGCCCGGGGATCCCGTGCAGATAGAACTTGAAGGCGGGGTTTCCGTATCGTTGGGCCAAGAGGGGGATGTCCGGAATTCCAGATGGCTCGAGGATCACAAGATGAAAGAGGAGGTCGGTGAAGATCTTATCCTCTGCGCGACGGCGAAAGTCTTCGACCCGGCCGATGTACGACCCTTCTTCCCGGAGGTAACACCCGACCGTTGTGATCCCCCCCTTGAGGGCGGCGCGCGTCTCCGTGAGGCATTCCACGTCGTAGCTGTCGCCGCGGACGCCCAGGTGGATGTGCGGGTCGATCACCCCGGGCAGCAGGGCCCTTCCGCCGACCTTGACCGTGCGCCGGGCCGGCGGAGAGAAACCGTCCAGGTAAATCCCGGCGATTTTTCCGTCCCGGACGCCGAGGCTTCCGTGTCGTTCCCCCATGCGCGGGAAGACCAGCCTCGCATCGCGGAAGAGGAGATCAAGCATCCATGAATCTCCCTGAACGAGGACGGTTGGAGCGGCGGGCCCCACCCGCCCGGCCGCCCAGAATCAGGACTGCCTGAAGCGCTGCGAATTTTGCCAAAGACGGCAATTCGCCCGTGGAAAAGAAATGGGCTCAGTCGGACGGGGCTTGCGACCTCGACCCTCGGCCTGGAAGGCTTCTAGGCTTATGCCAAGGAAAGACTGATCAAACATCACGGGGTCTCCAAAGAGCGGTTCCCCCTCTACCTGAAGGAGATGGAGTTCCGTTTCAATCACCGCCACCGGGATCTCTTCCCCCTGGTGGTCCAATGTCTCACGAAGTTGGTGCCAAAACCTTTATAATCCCCTAAATTAAATGCCTCATTTTGGCGTACAATCCCCTCGGCCAACATTGAGAAAGTGCGCTCGCAGAGGCATTAATCGGAAAGATCGCTTCAAGACCTTTTTGCATTTTGTGTGGCTGCTAGGGGGCTGGCTGTGATGGCAAAACACCCAACTCTAGCAGCATGCCGAGCTCGTCCCGGCAGACCCATTCTTCGGCAATCTTGCCCTCGTGAACCCGGAAGATGGCCATGGCCGCCCAGCCGACCGGCCGGCCCGCAACGGCATGCCGGCCAATGCGGCTCGTCCACTCTCAGCGGTTGACCGTCTCGTGGCTCAACCGGATCGCCGCGCGGTCTTCCTCCGCCACCATGTCATGGATGGTTGTGGTCACCTCACTGTAGGTTCCGACGACCCCTTCAAAGACGCGGCGGAAGTTGTCGAGTCCCACAATGGGCTCCGGGACCTCGGGCCGGTGGATGACGCAGTCGGTTGCGATCAACTCGTCGAGAACGTCCGAGTTTCTTTTGTCAACCGCTTCCTCAAAATAGCGACGAACGATTTTCTTGTTGGCCTCAGTGGACATCGAATTCCCCTCGATTGCAGAATTTGGATTTTTCTGTGAATTTCAAATGCCGAAGATAATCTTGCTCAACCGCTTGTTGCCGTTTGGAGCCATGACACCCCTTTCCAGCGACCCTGTCAACACTGTCTCGAACCCACCAAACCGGGCTCCGCAACCACCAGTGTCTGAACCCCTTGGGAAGTGCCGGCTTTCGCGGGAGGGTACACAGCTTATCTCTTATACCGGAATTTCCCATTTCAAATCCGGATAGACCTATACCGACCACTCGTTGCGGTGTGGTCCCATTAAGCCACCTTCTACCGTGCCCATCAACCCCGTTTCGAGCGCCTGAAACCCCGATTGGATTGGTATTCACCTTTGAAAACCATGCCACGCCTCCGGGTAGGCGAGCCTTCCCAGCAGGTCAATCTGGAAGGGATACAATATTCACCATTTTGTCCTCGGGTGGACTGCGCTCACAGCGGTTAGACCGGCACCGGACGCAGGCGGTGGATTCGCTCAAAGATGAGGGCGAACGTCTTCCCGGATACGGTGACCTCGGCCAACTGAAAGATGATGTAACGGGCATGCCGCACAATCCGGGACACCCATCTTGATCAGTTTGACGTGCAGGCTGCGCGATGACCAGTTCTTGGCTGAACTGGGCAACGCCAGCCTGCGCAGGAGGTTCGCAGATTTGTAGGCCAGGACGAACGGCAGAAGCCGCGCCCGGTTGAACACAAATTGATGGCGGGAATGGCGGGTCGACTTCCAGGGCGTGTCGTTCCCCCTTGGTTGTAGAGTGCCATTGCTCGCTTAAAGGGGACTAGGTCATAACCCAAACGTTTCGTAGATTTCCTGCGAGAATTCGAGTACGTCTTGTGTCCTCATGGGGTACTCCATCCATACTCAGCCGTAAATCGGTATTCACTGGCCCCCATAAATAATAGCTGTGCTCGACTATGCCGGTAACGATGGGCGAACAATCTATCTGCTGCACTTTGTGATGGAGCTGGGAAGGGTGCGCGGCTCCTCCCGTTCCCAGACGTTCAGGGTTGCCTTTGGTGTAGTCAGAAACATACATAGCCACATCCCCCCGATTGTGATATACGCTTACGCTACGACACACCTCGTGGAGCCTTCCCATGGGTTTGTTCGTCTCAAGAACATCTTCATCCACGTCTGGCGCACAAAGGAAAATGTGCTCAAATATCCGTGACAGGCCGCTTCCGGTCGTATGTTCTTGGATGCGCTCTAAAGCGTTTTGCAGGACATAATTACCCATGGAGTGGCAAAGCAAATGAAGACTCTGACCGCACAGAATTTTGGGGTCGTTTGAGGAATGCTTCGCCCGGTCTCTGAGTTTGATCAGAAAATCCCTGACCTTTAAAATACCCCGCCCAACGGCGTAGCCTGACCCTTTGGCTTCGGAGCGATCGGATTTATATGAAACGAACGGCAACGCCTTCCCATCGGAAGGCCACGTGAATAAAACAACCAAAATCTTTTGTTTCTTGTCACCCACACCAGGGCGATTAAGCATCTCCTGTAATGCCAATGCGGAGCCGACAGCCTCGTCCCAAGACACGTTGAACCCATGGATAAAGATTAGGACATCGGACTGGCGTCTCATCGCTTTTTGTAAATCAGTAAAAAGGCCTGTTGAGCCGAATTTTGCGTTCGGCTGCTCGACATCCGCAATATTGGCGTCGATTTTTTCAGCATACGCTCGAATGATTGCCGATCCGACTTGACCCGTCAGGTAACCGGCTAAACATTCCCCGTCACCTTTGTCGTTGCGAGCTCGTTGATTTAAGCATTTTGTTACTTTCTTCTCATCCGCCTGAACCGTAACCTTGCCAAATCGAAGATTTTCCATTCCATCTTGACTGAATTTTCTACCATATGATTTGGGTCGCCAGCGATCTTTGCCCTCGTGATTGCGATTCGTTGCAAAATAGAGGGTAATTTTTTTCACGAGAGACCCCCTTCAATCACTCAAGATCCCTTTCCGCTCCGCCGAATTGCACTCGGGACGGTTAGAACGGCTCCGGCCGTAATCGGTTGTTTCGGTCCAAGATGAGGGCGAACACCTCAAAGCCCTCTTGTTCCCTGTCGAAAGACGACTCGTGGAGGCCAACTCGTTGAATTTGCACCCGATATCGGCGCGTCCCCAACAAAAAACCGCGTCTTATATGGGGAATCCACATCCACCGGCAGCCCGGCTCTTCAGGCTCTTGAGGCCGTCTTGGACAGCGGGGCCTCCTCGTCGGCTAGCGCAGCCCAGGCCGCCTCGATTTTCTCCGCGGCGGTCGCCACCCCGAAGTACTCGTCGATGATTCGTTTCGTCCCCTCTTGCAGGGCGGGGTCATACGTGCCGCAGCAGTCCTCCACCAGGGCGATGTAGTATCCGAGGAAGAAGCCGTGGCGCGAGGTGGATTCCACACAGCACTCCGTCGTCACGCCGGTCATGAGAAGGGTGTGAACGCCGTTGGATTTCAGGACGACGTCCAGGTCCGTCCCCTCGAAGGCGTCGTAGCGATGCTTTGTCACGATGACTTCGCCTTCCTTCGGCTGGACCCCGTAGAACTCCTGTCCCCACGTCCCTGAAAGGCACGGGGCGGACCCGTGTTTCTTCCGGTGCGTTCTTTCTTTCTGGTTGGCCCCCAGAAAGACGTCGTCGTAATCGCAGCGGACCCAGATGACCGGCACGCCGTGGGACCGGGCGGCGTCGATGAACTGGGCGAGCCGGGGCGTCATGGCCTGCATGTCTTTGAGATTGCGGCCGATCTTCCCGAACCAGCCTTCGTCGGCGCAAAAGTCGTTCTGCACGTCAATGACGATGACCGCCGAGTGCGCGGGGTTCACTTTCTCTTCCAAAGACGTGAAGAAGGGGACTTGCATGGCGGGTCTCCTTACGGGTTGAAGTCAGACACATGAATCGAATCGCGTTATCGTCCCACAAGACCGGTGCCGAATACAATGGGCAAGGGAATTCCGGCGTTCTGCGAGATGTAGGGCGGGAGGCGCTTTTTG
>JBHIBA010000146.1:0-10813 GCA_046758845.1 Nitrospinota bacterium | reverse complement strand
TGCACCCGAGGGCAGCGGAGCGCTTCGGTGGCGAAGTTCCTGCGCGAACGGGACTCCGAGAGGACCCGCAGCTTGTCAAGAGGTCTGGTTTCCTGGCCTCGGGAATCGGCCTGATCGATACACCGCCCCCGCCCATGAGCAACAAAGACCTGGACGCCCTGCGCCGCTTTCGGCCGCCGCGCGCGCGACGCCCCCGCATGTCGGCGATGCAGGCCATTCAACTCTATGTCACCGTCGCCGGCTGGATCATCTGGATGGTGGTCGTGGGATACTTCGGCTTGCGCGTGCCGGAGCGGACGATCTGGGACAATCTGGGGCTCGCCGGGGTCATCGCCGTCCTGACGTTCGTTGACCTCTTTGGCCTTTGGCTGGCCATCGGCAGATGGCAGGTCTTGAGGAAGGCGATGGCCGCGAGCCGAAAAGGCAAGGCGGCTGAATCCACTGAGTCGGCGGAGCCGGCTGGGGCGGCCGGGGCGGCTGAAGAGGCTGAACCGGCCCAGGCTCCGGCCCCAAAGGAGACGCGCGGCTTTTTGCGCAGGGAATTCGAGGAGGGGATCCTCGGCTCGATGCCGAGCGCCCCAGGGCGTCTTTGGAGACAGGTCGGCTGGCTGGGTGTCGTGTCCGTCGCCACTGCGGCGGCGATATTTGCCACTGGGCTCTCCGGCTGGCTCCTCTTTCTGCCCGGCACGGGGACCGTCAAAGGGTCCATCGCGATCGCGCTGACCCTCTGGATTTTCATGGAGCCCATCGGCCAGGAGACAGACGCGGAGTCCCGCCGGGGGATCCTGGCCTCCAGGGTCGGCCTCGGCTTGGGGCTTTTGTGCTTCGCTTCCGATCACTTTTTCCCCTGGTTCGGCGGCGCCGGGGTTCTCGCCGGAGGGGTTGGCGCGGCGTTCGGGAAGTGGGGGGCCGGGCTTTATGCCGCCGTCATCAGCGTAAGCGCCTGGGCCTTGCAGTGGTGGGGGATCACCGCCCAATGATGCCAGGAAGGATGGCCGTGAAAAGGCTTGGAATGGGGTTTCTGGGCGTTCTCATTTTCGCAGCGGTGCCCTTCGGCGCAACCGCTCAGGAGGAAGGGAAACGCCCCGATGAGGCCCGAAGGATGGTCATCGAGTACAGAGACGGGACTCGACAGACGATCCAACTGGACAAAGACTGGTGGGAGATCCTCAACATCCTTCTGCCTACGACGCCTGCACCCACCCGCCGCGCCCCGCCCCCGTCCACGGCCAAGCCGCCCGCGGAAGAGGCGCCCCGCGCCCGAAAAATCCCGCCCCGGGCTGAACCCCCGTCCAAGCCGGTTCCGCTCGACCTCAGCGGGAAGTGGGTCAACTGGCGGCGGGGGGAGAAGCGGGTCTACACCATGAGTCTGATCCAGGTCGGCAAGCGGGTACAGGGCCTTCACCGATTGGACCCGAGATACGTCATCGACGGCACACTGGAGGGTAACATCCTGGAGGGGACCTGGTCGTCCCCTGAGGAAGTGGGACAGCTCATCTTCGAGTTTTCAGAGGACGGCCGCACCTTCAGGGGCCGGTGGAATACAACCAGCAACTTGAGGGACTGGAAGCTTGGCTGGAACGGCCGGAGACAATAAGGTCAAAACCGATTGAGCGCTGAGGGGAGTCTTCGCTCGGGGATGGGGCAACACGAAAAACCCGCGCGCAACAGGGTGTATTTACATGCCCGCCGCGAGAGGTCCTCGTCCCGAGGAGTTTTCTTGACATCTCCCAGACCCGGCCTAAAAATAATTTTGCCTGAGAGGGAATCTTTCTCCGATGCCGTGTGCGCCCTTAGCTCAACTGGATAGAGCGTCGGACTACGGATCCGAAGGTTAGAGGTTCAAGTCCTCTAGGGCGTGCCACTTCCGTAGGGGAAAGTCCCGCCGTGCCTGACCTCGACTTGTCGTGGATGCGCCGGGCCCTTGAGTTGGCCGAGGAAGCGGCCCAGGCGGATGAGGTTCCCGTCGGGGCGGTTGTCGTCCTGGGGGACAGAATCCTCGGGGAGGCCCGGAACGGAGTCGAGCAGAGTGGAGATCCTACGGCCCACGCAGAGATTTTGGCGGTTCGGCGGGCGGCCGAGTCCTACGGCTACTCCCGGCTGGCGGGTTCCGTCCTGTATTCAACGTTGGAGCCGTGCGCCATGTGCGCCGGGGCCATCCTCCTGGCGAGGGTCGGCCGGTTGGTGTTTGCGGCTCGAGACCCCAAGGGCGGTTGCTGCGGGAGCCTGTACGACCTTGTGAGAGATCGGCGGTTCAACCACCGGGTCGAGGTCGAGGAGGGGTTGCTTGCGGAGGAATCGGCGGCGCTTGTGAAGAAATTTTTTCGAACGCGCCGGAAAGCCGCAACGGGCGGCCGGTGAGTTCGTCGGCCTTTGCGGCGGAGAGATGGCCGAGTGGTTGAAGGCGGTAGACTCGAAATCTACTGTACGGGCAACCGTACCGGGGGTTCGAATCCCTCTCTCTCCGCCAGGCACACGGAAGTCCAGAGGGGACTTATGGTCTGACATCCCCCGTTTCTCTGTGGCATGATTGGAGAGATGACCGAGCGGCTGAAGGTGCACGACTGGAAATCGTGTAGACGGGCCAAAACCCGTCTCGAGGGTTCGAATCCCTCTCTCTCCGCCAGAGATTTATTTCGTTGGTCGTGCTAGGCGGGGTATTAGCGGTGCCCTGTAGCCCGAAATCCGCTACACGCGGGGCCGAATCCCCCACAGCGGCTGTCCCGCACGGATGGATTCTCTAGAGTGGAGGGCGTTGAGGGCCGGGTCTTGTGCGACGGGTGCCTGTGAACCCCGTCAGGTCCGGAAGGAAGCAGCGGTAAGCAGCATGTCCCGTGTGCCGCAAGGGCGCCTGGCCTGAGCCGACCGTTCTGGAGGCCGCCGGAGGCGGCGGTCAATGTGGGGTGCACGACCAATTTTCTTCCCTGGCCCCGATCTCCTCTCTGTGAAGAGGCGCCCTCTGCGTGGTGTACCAGGTAACAGCCAGGAAGTACCGGCCCCAGTCCTTCGATGACCTCATCGGTCAAGACCACGTCCGGCTGACCCTGCAAAACGCCCTGCGCAAGGGGCGCGTCGCTCACGCCTACATCTTCTCCGGTCCGCGCGGTGTGGGAAAGACGACGGTTGCCCGGCTGCTCGCCAAGGCCGTCAACTGCGAGGTGCGGGCGAAGGCCGAGGCCGAAGGGAAGCCCCTGCCTGCCGAGCCCTGTAACCAGTGCCCCTCCTGCCGGGAGATCATCGAGGACCGCCATCCCGACGTGTTGGAGATCGACGGGGCGTCCCACACCGGCGTCGATCACGTGCGAGATCTCAGAGAGCAGGTCCGTTACGCCCCCGCCCGCGGCCGGTACAAGGTCTATGTGATCGACGAGGTCCACATGCTCTCCAAGCCCGCCTTCAACGCCCTCCTGAAAACCCTGGAAGAGCCCCCGCCGGGCGTCATCTTCATTTTCGCGACGACGGAGCCCGAGAAAATCCTGCCCACCATCAGTTCCCGCTGCCAGTGCTTCGATTTTCATCGGCTCCCGCCGAGCGTCATCGCCGGCCAGCTGGCGCGGATCGCCCAGGGCGAAGGGATCGCCGTTGAAGGGGCCGCCTTGGGCTTGCTTGCCCGGGCTGCGGAAGGCAGCCTGCGGGACGGCCAGAGCCTGTTTGACCAGGTGGTGGCGTACGCGGGCGGTCGGGACGAAGGCGGCCCCCTGCGGGAGTCGGAGGTCTCCGAGGTCCTCGGCCTTGTGGCCGGGACGGTGGTCCGGAAAGTTGCGGAAATGATTGCTGAGGGTGAGGCCCGGGGCCTTCTGGAGGTGGTCCGGGACATCTTCCGGGAAGGCCAGGACGTGAGGCAATTTTGTGTCTCCCTCATCGGGGTTTTCCGGGACCTGTTGGTGGCGGAAATGGTTGCGGAAACTTCCGGCCTGTTGGAGCAGACGCCGGAGGAGACGCAGGAGCTTCGCGCCCTGGCGGAACGTTTCGGCCGCGAAAAGCTGTATCGGTGCTTCCGCACGGCGATGGACGTGGAGCGCGACGTCCGCTTCGCCACGAACCCCCAACCGGTCCTGGAGATGTCGCTCCTGCGAATGGCGAGCCTTCGCCCTGTGGTTCCCCTGGAGGCGGTCTTCGAGAAGCTGCGTTCGGTCGAGGCTGCGCTGGGTCTTTCCGAATCGGGCCCGGACCAACCCCCGGAACCGGGAACGGGCCAGGCTGTGGCAGCGGATGCGCCGGTAGCTCAGCAGACGAGTCCGCCGCCTTCCCCCGAAATGCAATCCCTTCCCCTGAATGCTGACCGGGTCCGGGAAACCTCTCCGGCCGACCTCGATGACAATGCCCGGCAGCGACTGTGGCAACGGCTCCTTCAGGAAGTCGGGAGCCTGAAGAAGCTGGTGGTCCATTACTTAGAGAAAGGCCAGTTGGTTTCCGTGGGGGATGGCGAGGTCAAGGTCGGCGTGGCCGGCTATAATCTCAACCGTGCGAAAGACCACCAGCAGGTCATCCTTCAGGGCGTCAGGCGCATTTGGGGTGAAAGAAGCAGGCTGCTTCTAGTCCCGGTCTCTCCGCCTGCGGATTCCGGGATGCCTGAGACCGCTTCGATGAACGACGATCATGGGTCCGCACACCCGTCGGTGGAAGAGCCTACGGCCGACGCCTTACGTCTGATCCAGGAGGTTTTGCAAGACGCGGAGGAAATTTTCGGCGAAACCGGCGGCGCCGGGCGCGAGCCCCCCAGCCCGGCGGTGTAAGCCTTCCGCCCCCTAAGCGAAAGATCCGAGGAGGCTACCAGATGATGCCCCGTCCTTTCGGTAACATGGGCAACATGATGAAGCAGGCGCAGAAAATTCAGGCCGACCTCCAGAAGCTTCAGGAGGAGTTAGGCAACCGGACCATCGAGGGGACCTCCGGGGGAGGCATGGTGAAGGCCGTCGTGACCGGCAAGCAGGAGGTCGTCTCCATCGAGGTCGAGAAAGAGGTTGTGGACCCAGAGGACATCGAGATGCTCCAGGACCTGGTCATGGCGGCGGTCAATGAAGCCCTGCGGAAGTCCCGCGATATGGTCACCGAGGAGATGACGAAGCTGACCGGCGGAATCAACATCCAGATCCCCGGATTGATGTAAGAGTCGTCCCGCTCCTTGGTTTCCCCCTGAAAGGATTTGTGTTGGAACCCTTCCCCGCCATCCGGGCGCTCGTGAACGAGCTCCGAAAACTCCCGGGAGTTGGCCCCAAGAGCGCGCAACGCATGGCCTTCCATCTCCTGAAGCGAGACCGCGTCGAGGCGGAAGCCCTGGCCGCGGCCATTCGGGAGGTGAAAGAGAAGATCCGGTTTTGTTCCCGGTGTCATGGTTTGGCGGAGGGAGAGCTTTGCGCTTTTTGCGCGGACCCCGCCAGGGACGCCTCGGTGGTTTGCGTCGTCGAGGAACCGGGCGACGTCTTCATCATCGAAAAGACCGGGGAGTTCCGTGGGAGGTATCACGTCCTGATGGGGGCCCTCTCCCCCCTGGACGGCATCGGGCCGGAGGAGCTGACCATCGCCTCCCTCGAACGCCGCGTCGGGGCGGAGGGGATTCAGGAGGTCATCGTCGCGACCAACCCCAACATGGAGGGCGATGCGACGGCCACGTACGTGTCGAAGCTCTTGAGGCCGAAGGGCGTCCGGGTCTCCCGCATCGCGCGGGGTTTGGCCGTGGGAACGGCCCTGGAGTACGCCGACGAAGTGACGCTTTCCCGCTCGCTGGAAGGCCGGCGGGAGATCTAGCGGGGAAGCGCGTTCCCCTTCTCAGCCGTCAGATCGTGAGGTCCACGTGGGTTGTTGACTTCAGAGAGGACCTGCCATGAAACCTGATCTGGTCGTCAAGAACGCAAACATTGTCCACCCCCTCGGAACGTACCCGGGCCACGTTTTCATCAAGGACGAAAAGGTTTTCGCCATCACCGCCGAGCTGGACGGGGAGCCTGACTCGGTCATCGATGCGGATGGCCTCTACGTCCTGCCCGGAATGGTGGACGACCACGTTCACATGATGGACCCGGGCCACACCGAGCGAGAAGAATTCACCACCGGGACGCGGGCGGCGGCTCGCGGCGGCGCAACGACGGTCATCGAGCACCACCGGACCCTTCCCCCGGTCTTCACGTCGGACCTCCTTCGGGAAAAAAGCGAATACCTCAAGGAGAAATCCGTCGTCGACTTCGGCCAGTTGGGCGGCCTGGCCCCCGATAACCTGGACCAGCTTCGGCCGATGTGGGAGGCGGGGGCGCTCGGCTTCAAGGGCTTTCTGGTGGAGCTTCACGGCGCGCCCATGCTGAGCGAAGGCGTCCTGCTGGACATCATGCGGGAGGTCCGGTCGTTCGATGGGGTCTGTCTTTATCATTGCGAGAGCGATTCCATCTGCCGGATCGGCAAAGAGAAGCTCGACAGCCAGCGCCGGACGGACTACCGCTCGATGTTGGAATGGCGCTCGATGGAAGCCGAGTACATGGCCTCTATGGACCTCATCCACCTGGCCGAGTTGACCGGCTGCCGCTCCATCATCGCCCACGTGAGCCAGCCCCGGATCCTCGAAGCCATCCGGGAGGCCCGGAGCCGGGGCGTCCCCATCTACGCCGAATCCTGCCCGCAGTACTTCTACCTGACCGAGGAGGAAGGAGAGAAGCTCGGCCCGTGGGCGAAGTTCACGCCTCCGCCCCGGCCGGAGCAGGTCCGCGACGGGATGCGCGAGGCCCTGGGACGGGACCTGGTGGACATCATCGCGACCGACCACTGCCCTCAAGTAAAGTCGGATAAGGAGAAGGGCCGGGCTGACATCCACCAGGCGCCCTTCGGCATTCCGGGGATCGAGACGACTTCCCGGCTCATGCTGAACGCCGCCTCAATGGGGCTGTTGTCCCTGGAACAACTGGTTCACATGATGTGCGAACAGCCCGCCCGCCTGTACGGCCTCTACCCCAAAAAGGGCACGCTTCAGCCGGGTTCGGACGCCGACCTGGTGATCGCCGATCTGGATCGAAAGGAGAGACTCTCGAACGCAGACATCGTGAGCAAGTGCGGTTGGACGCCCCTTGACGGAATGGAGACGACCGGGGCGCCCGTCCTGACGATGGTCCGCGGGCATGTGGTCATGAAGGACGGCCATGTGGTCGGGGAAGCGGGCATCGGCGTGGAAGTCTCCAGGGACTAAAGGCATCTTGCGGGGGGTGCAGGGGGGCGCCTTACAAAAAGCGCCCCCTGCAATATCCGGCCAGTTTTCAAAACATCCCTCGGGTTATCACTTCGCGTATGCCGGCAGCGTCGAGGCCGGACAGGCCCAGGGTGTCCAGTCCCTGCCGCTCGGCCCAGAAGTTTTCCCCGGAGAGCATGCCGCCCAGTCGGATGAGGGCGTCGATCCCGGGCGTCGGCTCCCCCACCACCCGGCCCAATTCCGCGACGACCGCCAGCGCGTCCCTGAGATTTTCGTAGAGATACCGCGTGGGGATGGAGGTCGGGCCTTTGAGGTTGTCCAGGGGGTCGGAGGGACCTGAGGGATCGGTGAATTCCTCCTTTTCGATGGAGTGCGGCGGGTCGAACGCCTCTTCGGGGTAGTGCTCAACGTCCAGGCCCAAAGCCTTCCCGACCCGCTCGAGCTCTTCGTAGAGTGTGCGGACAACCCTGGCGACCGATGGGGTGATCCCCTCCCGGAACATGTAGAACTCACCGCCCGATTGCTCCACGCGCCCGGCGTTGAAGAGGGCCCCGGCCGGATAGATGACAATCGCTCCGTTCCGGAAAGACGCGGAGAGGATGTCTTGCGCCGGGAGGGCGATGGGACAGAACGCCTTGATTTCCTCCACCAGGGACGGGCCCAGGCGCGCGGGAAGGGTCCCCAAGAAGATCCGGACGGCCGGATAGAAAACCGTCACCTGCGCCGGCCCCGTGAGGCGGGTCCCGTAAGGCAGGGTGTTGGTCTCCGCGATGGTGATCGCTTCTTTGGCATGGGGTTCAGGACCGGCGGCGTCACGAACCCGCTTGGCCAGGCGCATCCCGCCGAACCTTCCCGCCCAGACGATGACTTTGTGCCCTGGACGGAGCAGGGGGACGAGTCGGCCGAACATCGCCGGGTGGCCGCCGGTGGGCGTCACGATGTTGATGAGGGAAACCCCCTCGATGGCCTCGTCCACGTCGTGCGTGGCGCATTCGAGTTCCGCGATTCCCCTACGGTGAGGGGCGATAAACTCGATCCTTTTGCCTTCGCGGGTAGGCTGGAAGTGTTCTTCGAAGTGAGGGTCCTCGTACATCCGGACGGGGATGCCCTGAAGGGCCGCGTCCGCCGCTAGTGCATGCGCGCCGTTTCCGCCGCCGAGGACAGCGATGGGTGATTGGATCAATGGAACATTCCTTTCATGGTTCGGGGGGCCTTCCCTCGGCTTCGCTCGGGACAAGCTTTGAAAACCACGCCCCTGCAACACCGGGAAATCTCTTAACGGCCAGGCACTGTGTGGCCGGGCCTGCTGGGGGTGTGTGCTTGCACTGACCGGTTGTCTTTCGCCCTTCTGTGGCTTCCTTCTTGGGCCGAATGCGCGCCTTCCTTCGGCAGGCCCGCATTCGGCCAACGGGCCAATTTTATGCGATAAAGGGCCGCCCTTTTAGGGCCGGCACGCAAGTGCCCAAAAAGCGCCCCCGGGCGAACCGGCCGGTTGCAGAAAGGTTCTTGCGGTAAGAGAATAGATGGAGGGGAAATGGATAAGGCACAGCACGAAATCGGTCAGGTCAGAGTTTTCAGGGCGGAGGCCATCGGCGTTCCGGGGAAGCGGATCTTCCGGCTGCTGGTTGACGCCTCCAGGGGCGGGGCCTGCCTGTGGCTGGAAAAGGAGCAGCTTTACCACATGGCCCTGTCGATCCAGCGGATGCTGGAAGCGGCGCCGGCGGATCGGGGAGCGGGTCCGTCCCAGATAGAGGGAGCCGGTGATGAAGAATACCAAGCCCTGGAATTCAAGATCGGCCGGATGGGGATGGGCTACGACGAAGAAAGCGATCGGTTCGTTTTCGTGGTCCACGACGAGGATGCGCTGACCCCCACCCTGGAAGAGGCGGCGGAGGCGGCGGAGGCGGCGGAGGCGGCCGAGGAAGCCGGAGAGGACGGCGAAGACCTGGAGGAGGAAGACCCCTTGGAAGAGGCTCTCTCGGAAGTCGAGCCGACGCTGAGTTTCGAATCGGACCGCCGGGCGCTGGCCGAAATGTGCGGGCAAGCCCAGGAAGTGTGCATGGGAGGGCGGCCTATCTGTCCGCTTTGCCATCAGCCCATCGACCCCAAAGGGCACATCTGTCCGAGGACCAATGGGCACCATCCCCCCAAGGCGGGGCGCACCGTTTAGGGCTCTCTCCGGGGGTTGAACCGCACGGGCTTGCAAGCGAACGGGGTCGGGCTTGCGCGGGGCTGACTTGGATGAGAAGGGCCGCTAGGAAGGGGTTAAGCACGAAGGCGCGAATGCCTGGGGGCGACCCACCCGACGGATTCCCATCGGACCGCCGCAGGTTGACCGTCGAGGAGGTCTGCGGGCTGCTCCAGGAGGGTGACTTGGGCGAGTGCCAGTTGATCCGCTGGGGGTCCAACTACACGTTCGCTGTGTCGGTGATGGTCAGCGACGGCGCCTCCTTTCCGGCCATTTACAAGCCCCGCGAGGGCGAAGCCCCGCTTTGGGACTTTCCAGGAGGGACCCTTTACAAGCGTGAATTCGCCGCCTTCTTGGCGAGTGAGGCGCTGGGCTGGTGCTTCGTCCCCCCGACCGTCATCCGCTCCGGACCCCACGGCGTGGGATCCCTCCAGCTCTATGTGGAACCCGAAGAAAAAAGTGATTACTCCACCCTGCAGAAAAAACACCCCGACGCGCTGCGGCGGTTTGCGCTGTTCGACATGGTGGTCAACAACGCCGACCGGAAGGCGGGGCACTGTTTCGTGGACCGGGACGGGCGCTTCTGGGCCATCGACCACGGGCTCACCTTCCACGCGCATCCCAAATTGCGGACGGTCATCTGGGACTTCCAAAACGAGCCCATCCCTTCTCCCTGGCTCCGGGACATCCAGGCGCTCCGGTACCGGCTGGAAGAGGGAGAGGAAATCGCATCGGCTCTGAAGGAACTCCTCGCCCCGCCGGAATTTGAGGCCCTGAAGGTTCGCATCGAGAGCATCTTGGCCGAACCTATCTATCCCGCGCCCAGACACCACCGCCACTTGCCCTGGCCACCGTATTGAAAACCGATGGGAAGTTCCCTGGGGGGACATTTTGGGCGCTTGCGTGCCGACCGAACTGCGGTTGGAGGTGCCTACGCCTAAGCCGAGCATCTTTGGCGCTCACCTTCCGACAGATGATCGATCAGGCACGCTAGTCCGGAGTCGCGACGCTGCGCGTCTCCCCCCAGACCCCTTTCGAAAACTTTCGACGGCCGAGCTTAGCGCTCGGCCTGTACGCGGGTGAGCGCGAGACTGCTTTTCGGCCGTTTGTGGGGCGGGGCCTTAGTACCCGACCAACGAGCGAGTCTTAGGCGAAAGAGGGCAGCCTGTGAGGGCTGCCCTCTTTCCTTTTGGAAGGGAGACGTTTACGGACAAGAGCTTCATCAGTTACCCCCCTGGCATTCTGACGTGCAGTGAAGTTGGTTGCCCCCTTCATGACCAAGGCGACTTTGGTCTAGGCAGTAGTTCGTCATCATCGTAGATGTCGGCCTTTTCGTTGAGGAAGGAAACGAGCCCTTGGATTCTTGAGCACTCCAGCGTGGGAAAGCGGTAGGACCATGCTAGGTCCTCGTGCAGTTTGTCGCCGATCCTGATCGAGTAGAGATCCGCCTCACC
>JBHIBA010000145.1:0-10828 GCA_046758845.1 Nitrospinota bacterium | reverse complement strand
TAGCTTCTATGCCCGGCCACGGAGACAAAGACCCTGAGCCGGTGAGAGTTCATGGCCATCCTCCAAAATCCAGAGTGCGCATATTCATAAATTATATATATCTTAACTCTAATAATTATTCATATGACTTATTTTACTTTTCCTCCGATCTTCGGGTCAAGTAGTTTGTCGAAGTAGCGGAGGAGCTTCCATTTTGGTCTGGTTGTTCGTTTTCATCTTGGGACTCGGGACGGGAACCCTCTCCGGCCTGCTGGGAATCGGAGGGGGCATTATCCTGACTCCCCTGCTTCTCTATCTGCCTTCGCTGGTGGGCCTGCCGGGGTTCGACATGAAGACTGTGGCGGGGTTGACGATGACCCAGGTCCTGGTGTCGGCTTCGACGGGGTTTCTCAGCCATCGCCGCTACGGACGCGTGGACCGGGACCTCGTCCTCTGGATGGGGGGCGCAATCTTTCTGGCGGCCATGGCCGGGGGGACCTTCTCGAAGAGTCTGGAGAACGATACCCTCATGGGGGTATTCGCCTTTCTGGCCTTTTTCGCTGCGGTGTTGATTCTCCTCCCGCACACCGAGGAAGAGGCCGAAGCCTCCCCAGCAAACCGCTTCAACAGACCGGCGGCCGTCGGGATCGCCCTAGGGGTGGGCTTCTTCGGAGGGTTGGTCGGACAGGGGGGTTCCTTCCTTCTCATTCCCCTCATGCGTACCGCCATGCGCATTCCCCTCCGTGTCGCCATCGGCTCCAACCTGGGTATCGTCCTCTGTTCGGGCACGGCCGGATTTTTGGGAAAGGTGGGAACAGGACAGGTGCCGCTCGGAGAAGCGCTGGCCCTCAGCGCCGGCGTGATCCCCGCCACCCTGGTGGGCTCCTATTTCAGCCAGTGGACACCGGTGCGGAGACTTCGTTGGGCCCTTGCAATCCTCATCGTGGCCGCAGCTGTCAAGGTCGGATTCGATGCCCTTGCCGGGAGCGGAGGAGGGTTGTGAGACGGGAGCCGGGGCCGGCCCCGGAAGGGTCCCATCCGCGCCCCCTGGCGCCGCGGGCGCGGACAACTCTTTTCGTGGAGGTTAGACAGAATGAGCGAAGCGAAGGACAACAGGCCACTTCTCACGAGTCTCGTCAAGGCGGCGGGGTGAGGGAGCAAGATCGGTCCTGAGGACCTGCGAGCGGCCCTGGGAGGGTTGCCTTCCTTCACCGACCCCAATCTTCTATATGGGACCAACCCCGGAGACGACACGGGCGTCTACCAGCTCCGGGAGGATCTCGCCATCGTCCAGACGGTGGACTTCTTCACCCCCATCGTGGACGACCCTTACGACTTCGGTCAGATCGCCGCCGCCAATGCCCTCAGCGATTGTTTCACCATGGGGGCCAAGCCCGTCACCGGGCTCAACCTGGTGAGCTACCCCCGCAGCTTGGGGATGGGGCCCTTGAGGGAGATCCTCCGCGGTGGGGCAGACAAGATGGGGGAGGCCGGCGCGGTCATCGTGGGCGGCCACACCGTGGACGACACCGAGCCCAAGTACGGCATCGCCGTCACGGGCATCGTGGACCCCCGAAAGATGATTACCAACGCGGGCGCTAAGCCGGGTGACGCCCTGATTCTCACCAAGAAGATAGGGACGGGTGTCGTCACCACCATCCGAAAAAGACAGAACACTTCCGGGAAGGCGAAGGGCCAGGGATCGGGACCGGAAATCCGAGACGGCGTGTACGAAGAGGCTGTGGGGTCCATGAAGACGCTCAATCAGAGGGGCGCTGAGCTCATGGCGGAAGCGGGGGCGCGGGCCTGTACGGACGTCACGGGCTTTGGACTCGTCGGTCACGCCCACAACCTGGCCCTGGCCAGCGGCGTGGGGTTGCAGATTTCCTTCAGCGCCGTCCCAAAGTTCGAAGGGATCGAGGTCCTCGCCCTCTCCGGGCTCTCCGGAGGGGGGGACCGGAACCGGTCCTGGCTCAACGACAAGGCCCGGCTGGAGAAGGGCGTCGGCCAGGAAGAGTACGCCCTGCTCTGCGACGCGCAGACGTCCGGCCCCCTCCTCTTCGCCATCGACGCGTCCAAGGCGGAAGGGCTCGTGGATCAAATGTGCGCGGCCGGGGTGCCCGCGCCCGCCATCATCGGCCGTGTCCTGGCCGGCCCGGTGGGCCAAGTCACTGTCACGGCCTGACCGAATTCGCGGCTGGGAGAGTCGAGGACGCCGCAGGGCGCGATTGTTGGCAGGGCGGGATTTTTGTAGGATTACAATGATTTCTAGTGCCAACCTTCACCCCAAGACCTTAAGCCCTGATGGAGGCTAGATTCCATGGCTAAGATCGGAGCGATTCCGGACCTGGACGTTGCAAGATTGCGGACGGCCGTTCGCGAGGAATACGCCGAGGTCGCCAAGCACCCCGACAAAGGTTTCCACTTCCATACGGGAAGGCCGCTGGCAAGAATCCTCAGCTATCCCGACGAATGGCTTGAGACCCTTCCTGAGAGCGTTGTCGAATCATTTGCCGGCACTGGCAACCCATTCACATTGGGCGAAGTGAAATCCGGTGAGCGCGTCGTGGACATCGGCAGCGGCGCTGGCTTTGACAGCTTCCTCGCCGCGGGTCTCGTCGGACCCTCGGGTCATGTCATCGGACTGGACATGACGCCCGAGATGCTCCAAAAGGCCCGAAACGCCGCCGCAGAGAAGGGCCTGGTCAACCTCGAGTTCAAAGAGGGCGTCGTGGAGGAACTGCCCATCCAGGATGGTTGGGCAGATGTCGTAATCTCAAATGGTGTGGTCAATCTTTGCCCGGACAAGCAGCGCGTATTCTCCGAAATGTTCCGAGTGCTCAGGCCCGGGGGGAGGATTCAGATCGCCGACATTTCGGTTCATAAGCCTGTTCCGGATGAGGCGAAACTCGAGATTGACCTTTGGACAGGGTGAATTGCGGGGGCTCTGCCGGAGGCAGAGCTTGAGGCGATCGTCTCCCAGGCCGGCTTCGAGGGTTTCGAGATCGCCTGGCGCAAGGACGTGTTCAGCGGAGCATCACAAGACTCAAGTGCCGCTGCTTTCGGCACCGTGGGCATCAACTTCCGCGCCCACAAGCCCGCCTAAACCGAGGCCCTCAACTCCAGGCGCGCGTGGGAGATAGGACCGGGCGGCTGACGGCCTTACGCTTGGATCGCTTCACTAAGGGGGATGGGAAAATGAGTATCTTTCTTGACGTCCTCAAGGTGATCCACATCGTCAATGCCATCCTTCTGGCGTGGCCTTTCTACGCTCTGGTAGCCGTCAACCAGCGCGCCCGGCTGGGCCCGCCGCTGGGTGATCGCGCCGACACCTACATGGAAAACACCATCAAGAACCGCACCATTCCCTGTTTCGTCTTCCAGGCCACGGCTCTCATCACCGGGCTTGCGCTCGTGCTGGTCCGAGGGTTCGGGCTGAATGCCCTGCTCAAGCACCCGGCGCTGGGGGTCAAATTCCTGCTCCTCCTCCTCCTCATCGCCGGGCTTCTCGCCTACGTTCACATCAGCCTGCAACCGCGCATCGACGCCCTGTTCGCCGGGGCGGGAAGCAACCCGGTAGCGAAGGAAGTCGCGCCGCGCATTGGCGCCCTGCGCCTTCGCCGCAAGCGCATCGCCTCAATCTGCCTCTTCGGCGTTCTGACGATTTCGATGCTGGGCGTGCAGGCCTGGAGTGCGTTTCCCCTGTGGCTCAGCGGAGTCCTCGTTCTCGCCATCGGCGTCTTTACCTGGCGAGCCTATCAAAGTATCACGCCATACGGGTGGGCGTAGAGGAGCGACTCCGGCCAAAGCGGGTTTAAGGCAACCTACCCGTCGCACCAACCCCTATGTTGGTCCTTTTGATCCATCGCCGACCGGCGGCTCGGGCGGTTGCAGCGGCGCCGGACTCGAATGTCACCGGCCTTCAAAAGGAGGGAGTAAGAGATGTACAAGAAGATTCTCGTCACGCTGGATGGCTCGGAGATCGCGGAGCAGATCCTTCCCCACGTCGAGGCGATGGATAGCAACGGGACCGAGATCCATCTCTTGCGGGTGGCGTTGGCGCACGGCTTCCCTGGCGTGGATCCGACCGAGGCGCAGGTGGAGGTCGTGAAAGAGGCGGAGGAATACCTGAAACGGGTGGAGGATGGCCTCCGGAAGAAAGGGCGGAAGGTCGAGACGCACGTCCGTTACGGACACCCGGCGGAGGAGATTCTAGATCACACGGAGCACTGGAAATTCGACCTCATCGCGATGACCACCCACGGCCGCTCCGGCGTCGGACGCTGGCTCTTGGGAAGCGTGGCCGAGAAAGTCGTACGCAACAGCCCGGTCCCCGTCCTGGTGGTCCGGGCAAAAAACGACTGAGGGATTCTAAGGCCCGGACAAGGGCGCCGCCCACCGCTGGGATTTGACCTGGCACGCTGGACTACGGAAAGAGCTGGCCTCCCAACGCCCCCGAACTTCTCGTAGCTCCGCCGGGCGTGCGTCTCCTGAGCGAAACCGACCGGGTGCCCACGCAGCATAGATTTAGCAAAGAGCTCCCCTCGTTTCCGTTTAAAATCAATACGAGCAAACCGAAAGGGGCACGCGGAAATTCAGGGGGAGCGTCCACATGGACCTGGAAGCATACCGCCAGCGGAGTGAAGAATTCACCCAGACCCTTTCTCGCGAATACTACGAGGGCCGGGCGGGGCTGAAAGAACGGGTCAACTTCGTCGCCATCTACGAGGCGTACACCGACCTTTTTACGGGCAGCGTGGTGGAATCGGTGCGCCGGTCCTACCAGCGCCGGGGGGCGACCGAAGTAGATGAGACCCGCCGCCTCGCACTCCTCCTGGAACAAGTCACGCTTTCCTACATTTCCAACCAGACGCGGAAGCTGCGCCAGGACACAGAGAACTTTGAATCCGCCGCCCGGGTGGAACTCCCCGGCGGTGAAAAACTGCCTTATCGCCTCTCCGCCGTCCGGCTGGCCAACGAGCCGGAGCGCAAAAAGCGCCAGCTGCTCGAGGACGCCCGACGCTCCATTGTCTTAAAAAAGAACGACTTTCTGGAACCGCTCCATAGGTCCGTCCACGCCCTGGCCCCGGAGCTGGGATACGGTTCCTACCTCGAGATGTTGGGCGCACTCAAGTCCTACGCCCTCGGGCCCGTCCGCGACGCCATGCAGACATTTCTCCAGGCTACGGAAACCCTCTACGAGCGCGAGATGGGAAAGGCCCTGAAGTCCATCGGCGCCCGGCTCGATGAGGCCCGTCGCCACGATGTCGGCTATCTCTTCCGGGCCGGGAAGATCGACGCGCTTTTTCCCTTGGGGAAAATCGTGGAAGCGGTCGGCGCGTCGGTGCGGAAAATGGGGCTCGACCTCACGGCGGACGGGCGCGTCGTCCTCGACCTGGAAGAGAGGCCGACCAAAAGCCCTCGCGCCTTCTGCGTCCCCATTCGCGTGCCGACGGAGGTGATGCTCGTCATCCTTCCCCGGGGCGGCCTGGACGACTATCACGCCTTCCTCCACGAACTGGGCCACGCCCTGCATTTCGCGTGGGTCCGGCCGGACGTGCCTTACGAGTACCGGCGCCTCGGCGACAACTCGGTCACCGAGGGGTTCGCCATGCTGTTCGACCACCTGCTCATGAACGGGCTTTGGCTCGTCGATGCCCTCGGGGTGGGCGAGCCCGGCCCGCTCCTTCACCACCAATACCTGTACGAGCTGTACATGCTGCGCCGCTATGCGGCCAAGATCGACTATGAGCTGGCCCTGCACGACTCGGGGGACTTGGGGAGAAAGCCGGAAGCCTACGGGGAAAAACTGAGCGGCGCGACGCGCATTCAATACTCAGCCGCCCACTACCTGGACGACGTGGACGCCCACTTCTACTGCGCCAGCTACCTGCGGGCGTGGATGCTCCAGGCGGCCCTCGCCGCCGAGCTGACTGGCCGTTTTGGAGAAAGGTGGTTTCACGACCCCCGGGCGGGAGATCTGCTGAAAGACCTCTGGGCGGAGGGACAAAAAGAGAACGCAGAGGGGGTCCTGGCCCGGCTGAACGGGGGGAAGGCCGCCCTCACGCCGGATGCCCTCCTCGCCGCCATCGAACGGCATTTGCGCTGATTGGCCGTATACGCTCGGGTCCTTGTTGCCGCTCCACGCCGTGCCGGGGCAAAAAAGGGGGAGCGGTTGCCCGGTAGGCCCGCAACGTCAGCGGAGACCTATCAACTTATCTCCCCGGCAGGGAACATCGCTACACCGTCTGGTCTAGCGATCATCCCTCCGGCTGGAGCATGGTCCTGGGGTCGAGGAGGCGGTCGAGTTCTTCATCCGAGAACAGACCCTCTTCCCGGGCCACTTCCCGAATGGTCTTGTTTTCCCGGTAGGCCTTCTGGGAAAGGTGCGCCGCCTTGTCGTACCCGATCACCGGGGAGAAGGCCGTCACCAGCGAAAGACCCCGCTCGATGGTCTCCGCGCACTGCTCGGCGTTGGCCTGAATGCCGTCCACGCACTTCTCTTTGAAGTTGTTGCAGACGTTCGCCAAGAGGTTGATCGAGTCCAACAGGTTGTAGGCGATCACCGGCATCATGACGTTGAGCTCGAAGTTGCCCGCGGCTGCGCCCGTGGCGACGACGAGATCGTTCCCCACCACTTGCGCGGCTACCTGTAAAACCGACTCGGCGATCACCGGGTTGACCTTGCCGGGCATGATGGAAGAGCCCGGCTGGGTTTCCGGTATCGTGATCTCTCCGAATCCGGCCCGGGGTCCCGAGGACAGCCAGCGGATATCGTTGGCGACCTTCGTCAGCGCCACGGCCAAAACTTTCAATGCACCGCTCACCTCCGCGCACGTGTCCTTGGCCGCCAGGGATTCGAAGTGGTTGGGCGCCTCGCGGAATTGCGTGCTGAACTGCCGCCCCAAGTCCTCGCACACCAGGCGCGCGAACTGTGGATGGGTGTTCATGCCCGTCCCCACGGCCGTTCCGCCGATGGCCAGCTCTCTCAATTCCTCCAGACTTCTCTCGATCCGCCGCCGGCAGTTCTTGACCTGCGTGGCGTATCCAGAGAACTCCTGCCCCAGGGTCACGGGGGTCGCGTCCTGCAAGTGGGTGCGGCCGGTCTTGACAACGTCCCGGAAGGCCTCGGCCTTCGCCGCCAGTGCGTTCGCAAGGGCGTCCAGGGCCGCAAGCAGTCTGCGCTCGATGTCCAGCACAGCGGAGACGTGGATGGCCGTGGGAATCACGTCGTTGCTCGATTGTCCCATGTTCACATGGTCGTTGGGATGCACCGGCGACTTCTTCCCGACGGGCTCGCCCAGACTGAGGTTGGCCAGGTTGGCGATGACCTCGTTGACGTTGGTGTTGGTGGAGGTTCCGGAGCCCGTCTGGTAAATATCCACAACGAACTGGGAATCGTGTTCGCCGTTCCGGACGGCCAGCGCCGCCTTGCGGAGCGGCTCGCCCAGTTTGGGATCGAGCTTGCCCAGCTTCATGTTGGCCGCAGCCGCAGCCGCCTTCACCGCGCCCAGGGCCTCCAAAAACACCCGCGGGAAACGTTTTTCGCTGACCGGAAAGTTCAGCACCGCCCGCTGGGTGGAGGCCCCGTACAGCGAATCGGCCGGAACCTGCATCTCACCCATCGAGTCTTTTTCCGCCCTGTGCTCCATCACTGCGCTTTTCGGCTGCATGACTCCGCTCCCCGAAACGCCTTCACCGGCTCAGGCTGGTGATGGGTTCGCAAGAAAACAGACGGGGCCACCCCCGAAGGAAGCGGCCCCGTATCGAGGGCTCAGATTATTCGGATCCCATGGCCTTGGCTTCAGAGAGTCTGCCGCCCGCGAGGAGGAGCCGCCGCTCCCTGGGCGTGGCGACCAAACGCACCCGGTATTCCTGGTGTTTCGTCTTGTTGACGACCACCGCCGTGTCCCCCTCTTTCACAAAGTCCACGGCGCCCTTCAGCTCCAGCAGGTCGCCCTGGCCGATGTGGTCGAAATCCGCCGCCTCGATGAACTGCAAGGGGATCAGTCCCCAGTTGATGAGATTCGCCATGTGAATTCGGGCGAAGGATTTCGCCATCACCGCCTGCACGCCCAGGAACATGGGCGCGAGCGCCGCGTGCTCCCGCGAGCTTCCCTGCCCGTAGTTCAGACCGCCCAAGATGAACCCGGTCGCCTTGGACTTGGCCCGCTCCGCAAAGCTGGGGTCCACCCGGTGGAAGACGAACTCCGCGAGCTTGGGGATGTTGGAGCGGTAGATGAGAATACTCGACCCGGCGGGCATGATGTGGTCGGTGGTGATGTCGTCGCCGACCTTGATAAGCACCTCCCCCGAGACCGTTTGTTCCAAAGGCGCCTTGGAGGGGACCGGCTGAATGTTGGCCCCGCGTACGACGTCCAGCGAGCCCGCCTCCTCCTCCGGCGCCGGCGGAACGAGGTTGGGGTTATCCTGCGTAAGCCGCTCGGGCAGGTCGTGGGCCGGGGCCTGAATTCCGAGCTCCCGGGGGTCGGTGATGACGCCAAAGATGGCGGTGGCCGCCCCCACCTCCGCGCTGGACAGGTATACCCGGTCCCCCTTCAGCCCGCTTCTGCCCTGGAAGTTCCGGTTGATGACGCGCAGCGAGTTGGTCCCGGCCGCGGGCACGTGGCCGATCCCGATGCAGGCGCCGCAAGTGGGCTCGGCTACGTTGACGCCCGCCTCCAGCAGATCGGCCAGGTACCCCTCGGTCGCCAGGAGCTCAAGGTCCTTCTTGCTGGAGGGATGGACCAAGAAGTCCACCCGGGGGTGGACTTTGCGGCCCTTCATCATTTTGGCAACGGCCTTCATGTCCGTGTACGAGCCGTTGGTGCAGCTCCCCACGTACACCTGGTGGACGACAGTGCCAGCGGCCTCCTGCACGGGAACCACCTTGTCGGGCAAGCTGGGCAAGGCCACCAGCGGCTCCACTTCGCTCAGGTTGACCTCGATTCGCTCGTCATACTCGGCGTTCGGCTCCGGCAGGACCTCCCGCCAGTCCTTCTCGCGGCCGACCCGGCGAAAGTAATCCCGCGTAATCTCATCCGAGGGGAACAGGGAGGTCGTCGCGCCGAGCTCGGTGCCCATGTTCGTGATGGTGCACCGTTGCTGGACGTGGAGCGTCTTGAGGCCCGGCCCGGTGAACTCCATGACCTTGCCGAACCCGCCCCGCACCGTCAACCGCCGCAATAACTCCAGAATCACGTCCTTGGCGGTGCACCAGGGCCGAAGTTCCCCCGTCAGGTGAACGTTCACGACTTGGGGCATTTTCACGTAATACAGGCCACCCCCCAAGGCGACGGCCACATCGAGGCCGCCCGCCCCGATGGAAAGCATTCCCAGACCCCCGCAGTGCGGCGTGTGGGAATCGGCCCCCAGCGCCGTGGCGCCCGGAACGGCGAAATGCTCCTGCTGGATCTGGTGACCGATGCCGCTTGAGGGCTTCGCCCACCAGATGCCATACTTGAGCGCGGCGCTCGCCAGGTAGATGTGGTCTTCCGTGTTGCGGCTGTCCACCTGAAGGACGTTATGGTCGCCGTAAGCGGCCGCCACCTTGCAGCGAGCCCGGGGCAATCCCATGGCCTCGAAATTGAGCATGACCACCGTGCCGGTGATGTCCTGGATCAGCACCTGGTCAATGCTGATGCCAATCTCCTCACCGACCTTCATCTCTCCTTCGCGGAGATGTTCCCGAATGATTTTCTGGAAGACATTCATCTCTGAACGACTCCTCAGTGAACCTCGCCCGGCGAGTTCCTGGGAGGCGATTCCATCTCCGGCCCGTTCTTGGGCCGATCTCAGAACGCCAAGCATGCCTTCGGCGGCGAGCACCCGCTGCTGTCCGCCGATGAAAATCGGTCCAGCGAGGGATCGTCCCGCGTCGCCGCGCAATCCGAATCTGATTTAGAACGATACATTATATCAAGTCCCCGCGAACGTCACCCGTCGCTGCGGGCGGGCCTGCAATGGTCTTTCTCTTCCAGTAATTTCCAAGTTGGATTTGCAGAGTGCTGCGGCTTGGCCTCCGCCGGGGTCGTCTCCCGCAAGTTCTCCTCCGAGCGAGGGACGCGACAAGGCGGGCTCAGCTCTTTCCAAGCTTTCGGTCGGTTTCGTCCAGGACGGACAGAATTTCCCGCAGGCCCTTTTCCAACTCGCGCACAAGGTTGGAAAGCTTTCTGCTCCCGGCCAAACCCGGCGTCGGGGAAGGCTCCGGCTGGGTCTCTACGGACGGTGTCCTGGATTTCGCACTTCGACGGCCTGTAAGGCGCTTCTTGGCCCCGGCTATGGTGAACCGTTCCTCGTGAAGGAGACGCTTGATCTCCAGCACGACCTCCACGTCCCGCCTTCGATAGACGCGTTGCCCCGAGGTGTTTTTCACCGGTCTGAGGGCGCCGAACTCGGTTTCCCAGTATCGCAGGACGTGGGGCTTCGTTTTGGCGATGGCCGCCACTTCGCCGATCTTGAAAAAGAGCTTGTCCGGGATCTTGGGCTTGTCCGCCGCCTGGCTCATCCGTGCCCTCTTCTTACCGCTTGACGGCATATGGACCTCTAAACCCCCTCTTTTTCAGGCGCTCGATCTCCACCCTCGCCTCTCCCCTCGTCCGATAGGCACCCACCAGAACGAGGGTCAACTTGCCGCCCCCGGACTTTCTGGTGAAAGGCTCCAGGCCTAACTCTTTGAGTCGGCTGCTGAACGCCCGCACGCATTTCGGGGTCCGACAGGCCCCAACCTGGATGGCGTAGCGGCCGGTCTGAACCGCCGCGGTCCGTTTCCCCACAGACGACCTGCGAGGTTTGTCCGAAACCGGCTTCGGGGCAACTGCCGCCTTCACCGGCTTTGGCGGAGAGGTTT
>JBHIBA010000144.1:0-10968 GCA_046758845.1 Nitrospinota bacterium | reverse complement strand
CTGGTTCTTGAAACCCAGAAACTTAACTGAGGACCAACCGAGCCTCTGGACGCGCGCCTCGAGACGGGGCCTCTCTTCGCCATCGCCAATGAACAGGAGATAGGGTTTGGGTTGTCGGACCCCGTCTGGAGATAACCGCACATAGGCATCCAGGAGGTCGCCAGGGCGCTTCCGCGGCTGGAACTTGGAGGCATAGAGGATCACCGGTCGATCCGGTTCGAGGCCCAACTCCGCGCGCAGGGCTTTCTGGTGCGGCCGAGCCTCATTCACTCTTTTCTGGAAGAAGGCATTGTCCACAGCGTAAGGCATCATGAAAATCCGTTCCTCTGGGGCCCCATAATGTAAGTAATACGCCCTGTTCAGCGTGCCGATGGCCAGAAAGCCGTCTATCGCCTTAAACAGCCTCGGGAAAGTTCGGTCCTTGAGCCAGAGCTTTGCCCGAGATCGAGGGCGGCTCTTCAGGTGCGACTCACCACGGAACAAAACCTTTAACCCAAGCAATTTGGCGATGGCCAGCGCTCGCAGGCTAACCTGGTGGGCATAACTATGAAGCCAGAGGGCGTCAAAGTGGCCGGCCTTCAGGTGTCGCCACAGCCCGTACACAAACGGCCGCCAGAAGGAGAGCCGGTTCCTCCGCCCGAGGGCCGGTAGGAAAACATGCTTGTAGCCCTCCAGCAGGGGCACGTCCCACTTCACCGGGATGCCAAAGCCGGGGTCCCGGTAATCCCTGACGGAAAGGTCGCTCAGGAAAAAGACCGTCAGGTCGATCTCCCGTTGCGCCGCTATGTAGCGCAACATGGGTGCCTGATATTGGATCGGGTGCGAAACCAGGTAAGCGAGACGATAGGTTCGACTCATCGCGAGGCGGCTACCCACTTCCCAGGTCAGCCCCTTGCCCCGGCCCGTGCAGAGCGACAAAGGCGATTGGTCGGTAGCGCCCAATCGTCCGCCCTGCACCTTCGAGAACCGCGGACTCGGCACCCTCCACGTTCATCGCGGTGAGATGGGGAGGGGTTAGACCGTGGACCTCTATCGCCTCGTCAAGGTTGAGCGTTGGAACCAGAAACGATGGGTCGACGGTGCCCGTGAGGGCGTTTTGGCTTCTGCCCCGGTCGGTAAAGTAAAACCGGCGAGGCTACTGTGCCCCGCCGGGGCCACCGGGGTGACCTGTACGTTCTGCACGCCGTTCATGCGGATGTGGGAGAGCAAACACTGGACGCAGATCGTCATGCCAGTTCTGAGAAACCGCTCCAGAGCCCGCCGCTTCGCCAGCTGGCAGGCACCAAGCCAGCAGCCGTGCGGACCATTAATGGGCATTCTCATAAGCTCAATTGACAAAACACATCCCGGTGCTTCTGGATCCAGGAGAGCAAGGAAGAGATCCCCTGTTGGGGAGCAATTTTGGGCGCCCATCGGAAAGCATCACACACAGCCCGAATGTCGGACACATAGACCCGCTGATCCCCGGGACGCCAATCGGAAAATCGTAGCTCAACGGGATGACTAAGCTCCCCCTCGAGCAGGCGAATGACTTCCAGGAGCGACATGGTTTGTTCCGGCCCACCACCCACGTTGAAGGCAGTTGCTTCGAGGTGGGGTTCCACCTCAACGGCACGGAAATATAGGTCCACCAGGTCGTCAATGTGGAGCACATCCCTCACCTGTTTTCCATCCCCATACATGATGATGGGCCGACCCAGAACCACACAGATGGCAAACCAGGCCACCCAGCCCTGATCCTCTACTCCCATCTGCTGAGGGCCGTAGACGCAGGACTGGCGAAAAACGATGGTCCTCAGTCCGTAAACGCGGCGGTAGTCGAGCACGTACTGGTCTGCGGCTCCCTTCGAGCAGGCGTAAGGCGAACGGAAGTCAAGGGGGACTGACTCCGGAACCCCGTGGGGAAGCTCCTGGAAAGCGTACCGGCCGTTCTGCTCCACCACCGTGAAGGACGACAGGGATCCGTAGACCTTGTTGGTGGAGGCGAAGATGAATACCGGGTTTTGGCCGCTGAGTCGGATGGTCTCCAAAAGGTTCAAGGTGCCTAGCGCGTTGAACTCGAAATCTGCCCGGGGATCTTGCACTGAGGTCGTCACCGCCACCTGCGCCGCTTGATGGAACACGGCATCAAACTGCTTCGAGCGAAAAAGGCTCAGCAGCTTTGGGAGATCGCGGATGTCGGACTGGACGAACTCAAATGACCCCAAGGACCGCAGCCACTCCAGATTCCAAGAGCTTCCCGCCCGAGAAAGATTGTCCAGAACCGTCACCTCATATCCCAATTGAATACCCCGGGCAGCCAAGTTAGACCCGATGAAGCCGGCGCCCCCGGTAATCAGAATTCGCATCCGTTACCCCCAGTCAGGGGCTGAACCAGACCGCGCCGGAAGTGCTCGAAGGTGTAGTTCTCCTCCACAAGCCGTCGCCCGGCCGCCCCCATCCGGTTACACAACTCCGGGTCACGCAGTAGCTGTATGAGTCGAAAGGCCAAACCCTCGACATCGCCGTGTTGAACCAGGAACCCCGTGACTCCGTCTATCACAACCTCCGGCGTACCGCCGTGCTTGCCCCCGATCACCGGCTTGCCAAAGGCCATGGCCTCGAGAAAGACCACACCGAAGCCCTCTTGACGGCTTGGCATCACGAAGATGTCACAAGCATCATAGTAGCTGGCGAGTTCATCGTCGCTCCTGGTCCCGGCAAACAGGACGCGATCCGCCACCCCCTCTTCCTCAGCCAAGTGTTGGAGCCGGAGCCGGTCGTCCCCATCCCCCACGATGAGATAGTAAGTATCTCTCACGACCTCCAACACCCTCGGGAGCGTTCGGATAACGGCGTCCATGCCCTTCTGCCGCTCAGAAGCCGCAAGCCGTGCCACCGTGAGCAGCAGCTTCCCCGAAGGGAGGCGAGGCTTTGGAAGCGCAGTGGTACCATCCATTCTGAGGAATCCCGCGTCGAGCGCCCACGGAAGCACTCTTGTCTTCTCAGGATTCAGCTTCTGGACCGCCACCATCTTCTCGCGCGTGAACTGGCTCGGAGCTGTCACGACATGCGCCAATCGCAGACCCAGCCTGCGGACGAGGGGCAAGGATTCCCAAACCTCAAATCCATGTGCGGCAACTGAGTAGCGGGCGCTTGGGCGTAAGAGTTTTACGAGCAGGCCCAAGGGGGCAAGATTGGGATGACCGATATGCGCCAAGCGCACTCTGGGCGCTTCCGCCAGAACCGCCAGGACGAAGCGGGCTTTGCGCCGTCCGAACCCCTGGAAGGTGACGGCGAGGTCGCCCACCCGCAGCTCATGACGTCCCGAAGGATCATTAAGACTGAGCAAACGACACGATAGACCTTGCTCTCGGGCGAGCGCAGTCAGAACCGCAAACGTGTGCCGACCGACCCGCTGCACGCCCCCTGGTGCCAGCAGTTCCGTAAACAATCCGAGAATCACGGAGAAGCCCCCATTGATCCCGGTTTCCGCGCCACGGCGATTAGGTTCTGGGTCAGAACATACCCTCCGAAAACACCCGCTTCCGCAGCAAGGTACAGTCGGAGAAGAATCTGGATCCCCTGCCATAACACCCAGCGACACGCGCTCAACAGACCATGGACCACGGGGCCTGTCGGATAAACCCGAATGTCGGCGAACCCTGCAACCCGCAAGACCTGGCCGACACTTTCTTTCGTGAACGCAAGCTCGTGGGTAAAATCGGCATACCGTATGGCGCCGCAGAGGGGGCTCGCTCCGTTGGGCGCCTGCATGATGAAAATCCCACCCGGCTTCAGGGCCTGCTGCACGGCATCCAAGATCGGGAAGAGCTCTTCCTTTCCAATATGCTCAATGACGTCGAGTGCCGCGATACAATCGAACTCTCCAGTGTGCTTCTGCAAAAATACCTCTAGGTCTTCGCAATGGGCGTTGTTTATCCCCAGCCCTCTGGCCACTTCCACTTGTTCTGGACTGATATCTACGCCGAACACATCTCGGTAGCCTTCCTTCTTGAGAAAGTAGAGAAAAGAGCCGAATCCACACCCTATATCGAGAATCGCCGCATTCTTGTCTGCGGGGAGGAAGGGCCCAAAGTAAGCCCGAAAAAAACGCCGGTGCCTCTCACACGCTTCGATCGAGGTATCGCGAATCGAAGAGAAATGCGTGGTAATGTAATGCTTATATAACCGCTGACGATAGTTCAGCATCCCGGCACATCTCATCCTTTGCCCATAAGTAGATCTCGTCCTTGCTCACGTTGAAGGCGTCGGCAGCCCTTGATGGATATTTCGGTCGGCCCACAATCGCAACACGGCCAAAGCCCATATCCTAGACCAATGGACCTGCCCCCTGAGAAAACCCTGCCAATGGGCCGCCGCCGCGTTTCGATTGACAGGTTCGTCACCTTCCATTTGCAAAATGTCTTCCACGGTTGCCCTCCACTCGCCTTTCAACCATCTCTCGAAGGGGAATGTGAACCCCATCTTGGATCGACTATTGACCGTCTCCGGGAGTGTGTCCCCAGATGCCTTCAGAAGAAGACTCTTCGACCTGCCCATGAATTTATACCTAGTAGGTACACTGCCCAGAAACTCAACCAACCGGTGGTCGAGCAAAGGCGTTCTCACCTCCAAAGAGTGAGCCATACTCATGACGTCGGTGTCCCGGAGGAGTTGATTGTGCATATAGACCCTGAGTTCCATCAGGGAAACAGCATTCCCGACAGGAGAGGCCATGCCGAGAGTCACATTGCGCAGATACTCTAATGGGTCAAATAAACATGCCTCCTCCTCGTAGTAATGGGGGAGGAGGCTTTTCAGATCTCCGTTTAAAAAAAGGCTCCTGACCGTCAAGTACCCCATCTCCGGGGAGGGACGGGAGCGGATGAGGGCCTTCAGTTTGCGGGATTTCTCGTTTGTCCCGGCCTTCCTAAAACTCTTTCCAAAGCTCGGCGTCCCCCGGGGATCGCCCGGACGAGGCGCGACACGCGACACAGCCTCGGAACAAGCAGAAAGGAGGAATATCCCCCGAAGAGCTCGTCTCCCCCAAGCCCCGATAGGGCTACAACCGTCCCCGACTGCCGCGCGACCTTCGAAACAAAATAAGTGTTCACCCCGTCGACCGTCGGCTGGTCCATGGCCCAAACGATCTTCTCGAGTTCGTTTCGTACCTCCTCGGCCGTCACCACATACTCCGTATGTTCGGTCCCAAACTTTCTAGCTACCTGCTCGGCAAAGCACGCCTCGCTGAACTCCTGCTCCCTGAAAGTCATGGAAAATGTTCGAATCGAGCCTCCTGTGATTTTTCGCATCAAGGCCACAATGACGCTCGAATCAATCCCCCCGGATAGAAATGCCCCGATGGGGACGTCGGAAACAAGGCGGAGCCGCACCGCCTCTTCGAGTAAGCCGCGCAGCGTCTCTATGGTCTCTGCTTCGCTCAGGTCCGGGTTCTCACTGAATGGGATATGCCAGTACCGCTTCAGCTCAACTCTTCCGACTTGATACTTCAGGTAGCATCCGGGAAGGAGGGCCTCGATTCCCTTAATTATTGTAACGGGTACAGGAACCGACCCAAAGGTAAGATACGCAACGACAGCGGCGGGGTTCAACCGCCTCTCCACCAGATCCGAAGCGAGCAGAGCTTTGATTTCCGAGGCAAATAAAAACCTTTTTCCATCCCAACTGTAGTAAAGTGGCTTCTTGCCAAGGCGATCCCTGGCAATGAAAAGACACCGGTTTCTTTTGTCCCACATGCCAAAAGCAAACATCCCCCTCAAGTATTTCAGGCAGCCTTCTCCATACTGCTCGTAGAGATGCAGGATCACTTCCGTGTCTGTGTTCGACCGGAACTTGTGTCCCTTGGACAGGAGATCCTGGCGAAGCTCCATGAAGTTGTAAATCTCGCCATTGTACACAATCCAGAGGGTGCCATCTTCGTTCGTCATGGGCTGATGCCCTGATGAAGAAAGATCAATAATCGCAAGGCGGCGGCTGCCCAGAGCAACGTGAGGACCTTCCGCGCGTGGCCCGTCTTTTCCTAAGACCTCACCCCTCGCACCAAACACTTTAATCCCCTCATCGTCCGGGCCTCGATGAGTTTGGGCGCGAACCATTCTCAGAAGAGCTTCCCGCAGCTCGGGAAACCCTTCCCTCGTTATGACACCAGCAATTCCGCACACGACCGGTTAGGCCCCTCCCCTTCTTGGGCCGGAAGCTCGGACGGGATGTTGAGATCCGCAGTACCCCCCCCGCATGGCATCACGAACAACTCACCGCCAACCCAGAAAAATCGCCGCTCGATGTGCCCGCCATCTGGACGCTCGACTCCCTGGGAGAGAATGAGGTCCTTATCATGCGTCGCGCGACCCGCGTTCCTCGACACGCCGAATTCCGCCTTCGCTCGCAGTGTTCAACCCAAATCGAAGCCCGATAAGGGAAGAAATCTCTCCGACCTTCGCGAGGCTCCGCAAGAGCATGCCGTGTCTGTCGAAGTCTCCATATGCCCGGATGATTTTTCTCACCTCTTTCCTCCGAAGCAACTTCACTAAGCCGTCCAAACTCCGGTCTGAGAGAACGGCGAAGCGCGTCCGGTAGGCGCTCGCGGTCTGGAACTCGCTCATCAATTCTCGGCACCAGGCCGTCTCGTACCGACTCAGGGAAACTTCGCTGAGGTCGTCTTCCGCCAGCGCCTGGGACAGGCTTTCCCCGGCGATGTGGCCGCAGATGATGCTAGAGCCAATCCCGCCTCCGGTAGTGGGCTTCACCTGGCCCCCAGCGTCTCCCACCAGCAGAAGGCGCGAGGCGTACGACTTCGCCACCGGAGCGACGGGGATAATCTTGGCAAGAATGGGCTGGCTGTTGGAAACCAGACGCCGGGAGATCATCGGATGGGAGAAGAGCCGCTTCAGGAACTGCACTGGATATCGCTCAGAACAGACACCGAGGCGAACATACTTACCATCCAAGGGGAGGGCCCAAGCGAAGTAACCGGGGGCCCACTCCCTTCCCAGGAAGACCTCAATTTCCTCCACATCGCGCATCTGGACCACCGTGTGGGCTGCTTCCATGTAGCGAGTGGGCGGCGAAAGGCCCGCAACTTTCTGAAGGCCAGAGCGAATTCCCGTTGCGAGAACCACGGCCCTCGCAGAGAGCGAAAACCGTTCTCTGGAAGACCCCTTCGCGGGCTTCACCGTCAGTTCCACCCTGTTCGGACGAATAGAGATGTCCGTGCAGCGCATCCCCGGCAGGTAGCTCGCTCCGACCGACTGGGCCCTTTTGGCTAACGCCCGGTCAAACTCGCCCCGCTGAACCACATAGGCCATAGGCCGGTCGAACTGGACCTCCGCTTTCTCCCCCCTCGGAGCGTAGAAGGAAGCCGAGGAAAATTCCCGCAGTACCGTCTGTCGCGGGAGATTGTAGGAAGAGAAGACTCTAGCCCCGATCAGGCCGGCGCAGTTCTCCGGCTCACCAATTCTCGGGTGTTCCTCCAGAACCGTGACACGATGGCCATGCTTCCCCAAGACGAACGCCACAGAACTCCCCGCGGGGCCAGCCCCGACAACAATCACATCTTCCATCGCCCTTCTGGTCGCGGACAAATTAGACATCACCTCATCTGGGGTCGAAGGAGAAGCCCTTTCCCCTCTCGAGGCCCCAGCACGGTCAGTCCAAAGCGCGACAGCACAACATGAAAACCAAGGTCGGCGGGAACCCGGATGGACGGATCGACCAAGGGGAGCAACTCATCCGCGCAGGAAAATAATCTCAGAACTTTTGGAGCGCTGGGGGCGGGGGCGCTAGCGCCTGCCCGCCTCTCGGCGAACAGAAGCCTCCGTCCACGGGGCTGGCCTGAATGGAACACAACGGGCCCGCCGGACTTTCTCCTCCAGTTCCTTGTCGTTCAATCGACGAGCCATCATTCGGAGAACCTGCAATCTCCTCCTGTCCCCACAGGCTGCCAACCCCGCCGCTTCCGCAATAGACGCCCTCGTTTGCTGGCGCGCAGCCACGCCCAGCCCTTCCCAGCGAAAGGCTCCGTACAGGCCCAACGCGTAGTGAAAGGCAAGGCGGGTCGGCTCCCAGCTCACCGCCCTGAGGAAGGCCTCCCAGGCGAGCCGAGCTACCTGCGGCCTAAGTTTGCCGAGCATCTGCACCTGCCTCTCCCGCCTCTCTGCTGCGGGGGCGGCCGGGAGACGGAACAAGGATCGCCCCCGCCCCCTCTGCCTCGACATCCACCGATCCAGGTGGCTCAGAATCAAACCCTCTCCAAAGACGAAGTTCCCGGACGCGGGGTGGAGAATCTGCGCCCGACCCACGAGCTCCAAGGCCCGGAGGGCCGACCGGAGCCCATCCTCTGGCTCCCGCATCAAGTCCAGCCGCATCCGAAGCTCCTCTGCCGAAACGAGGGCTAACAGATAGCCCTCTTCTCTCGGCCGAAGCGACGCCACCCCCCGAAGAAGGGCCCGGCGTTCCCCGATTCCAAGACCCCTCCCCAGTCCCCCCCGCTCGGCCGATCGGAACCGGAGCGACGCACCGAACCCCAAGGCCGTATCCAAAGCTATCCCGGCCAGCAATGCGCCCACGAGCACAGCGGCAACAGGGCAGGGCCACTTCCGCGAGGACCCCTCTCTTCGCGCGGCGTCCCTTGGTCCCCGCCGCGAGCGGTTTAAGGCCGCCACCGTCAAGCCTCCTGTGAGGGCAAAGAGGTAGGCATTGGCCGGAATCCTGAGACCGAAGTCTCCGAGACTGTGAAGAAGGACGCTCCCAATGCCAATCATGGCAGCCCCACTGAAGAGCAGGACGAACGGCTCTTGCCGCCGGCTCCGCAGCCGAATCATCTCCCAGCCGACCGCCCCGATTCCCAACAACACCAGCCCAAATCCGATCACGCCCGTTTCGGTCCACACTTCGAGGAAATCATTGTGCGCGTGGTCGAACTTCAGGTGCGTTTGAATGGTCTGATATTTAGGGTACATCACCTCGAAGGAGCCGAGACCGCTTCCCGTCAGGAAAAAATCCCGTCTGAAATCCCGGGAATCCACCCACACCTGCAGGCGGCCTCTCTCCACCCCGTAAGTGAGAGTCACCAATCGGCGAAGGGGTTGATCGATCCCCACCCAGACCTTTGCCACCAGGAAAGAACCCAGGAACAAGAGGGCGACCGACCTCAATGCGAGGGTCCGCCGCTTGCGCACAAGGAACGGTGTTCCAGCGATTGAAACCAGCAAAAAGCTGGCCAACCCCATCCGGGACTGGGTATAGAGCAAGGCCAAGAAACTCAAGGCAAGAGAAAGGGTCACGAAGACAAAGCCCGGGCCCCATCCCCGACGGAAACGCGAAAGGGCACTCCTCCAGCCTGTGTCCTCCTCGGGGCCATCTGCCAAAAAGAAGCTCCCCACAAGGACCAGCGTCAGAGGAAGGGCGATTTCCAGGTAAAGGGCAAAGTGGTTTGGGTTGATGAAGGCGCCCAGAACGCGGCCACCGTGTGGAACCATAGACCAGAGGACATAGGGTCGTCCCGTGAAAACCTGAAACAGACCATAGGCCGAGATAACTCCGGCCGTCCCGGCGACGGTCACCAGAAACCGCTTCGTTTGGCGCCGTGAGCCCCCCAAGTTGGCCGCCACAAAGAAGACCAAAAGGGGGGTAAGGAGGCTGAGGAGAGCCTGTCGCGTCCGCCAAGGGTCCACGGAAAGGGTCGAGGGGACCGCAGCCACCTCGGTCCCCTGGGCCCCCCCGACCACCAGCTCCTGAAGAGGGGCGAGAAGGGATTTGTCCACCTCGGCCCTCCATCGCGCCACCTCCTGAGAGTGGGCAAACGCCCCCGGCGAGAGAGCCTCCAGAACAAAACCGGGAAGGGGAACCAGCGAGAACAGGACGTAGCCGAGAAAAAGAACCGCAGGGGGGCTTAACCACGTCCACACCGGACGGACCGCCCGGTTTGTACAAAGGCGGAGGACTGTCAGTCCCGTCAGGAGAAGAACCAGCGCCCGAGCCGGCAGGTACGCCCAATCAGGGGTTGCGCCGAAGAAGACAGGGGAAAGGACGATCAGGAGGTGAAGACCCAGCTCGGTGCTGTTTCTGAGGAGTCGCTCCGCCTTCGGCTCGAAAATCGGCCGAGGGCCTAGCCCATCGGGATCAGAGCCAAGCCCGTCCCTTTCCCTGGGCACTGCTCTCCCGCCGGATTTCCTTCCGGGTTGCCAGCGTGAAGTTCACTGACTCTTGGAATAGTAGTATCTGTACCGCCGGTGGTAGTAGTAGTAACTACTGCCTCGGCGATGGACGATCCGATTCATGACCAGGCCGAAGAACACCCGGCTATCCCTCACCTCCTTCAGCTTTCTAAACGCCTGAATGACATTCCGGCGAGGGGTCCGCCCGGCCCATGTGACGACAATTACCCCGTTCACCCCGGGCACAAGCGTCAGGGGGTCCGCCACGCTCAAGACGGGAGGCGAATCCACCACGATGTACTGAAACCGGCCTTGAAGCTCCTCGAACAGCCCCTGCAGCCGATCGGAGCTCAGCAAATCGACCGGGTTCGGAGAATGATGGCCCGCGGGAATGAGAGATAGATGATCCTTGCCCGTCGCGTGAAGGACTTCCTCTAGCGCATTCCTCCCCACCAGGAAATCCGTCAGCCCCGGCTCTTTATCCAGACCAAAGAGATCGTGCACCCTGGGGTGTCTCAGGTCAGCGTCTATCAGGAGAACCTCTTCCCCCAAATTTGCCAGGGCCAGAGCGAGGTTTGAAGCAAGGAAGGTTTTCCCTTCTTCCGGAGTAGAACTTGTGACCAGGAGGACCCGTCGCTCCTCGGCCGGGGCAGAGTAGAGGAGGTTGGTCCGAAGGGTATTGAAGAAATTGACCGCGTATTCTGACGATCCCTTTTCCAGAACAACCAGTTCGCCCGTTTTCTTGGTCAGCTTGCGCATATGGTCCACCGTCGCCATGACGGGGATGCCAAGAATGCGCTCCGTCTCGTCG
>JBHIBA010000143.1:0-11007 GCA_046758845.1 Nitrospinota bacterium | reverse complement strand
GTCTGAGAGACACCGTTTTTCTTATTGAACGAACTTGAGGGACGCGACACTAGGTGGTATCCACCATTGAAAACCAATCCACCCCTCCGGGTAGGCGAGCCTTCCCAGCAGGTCAACCTAGTGTAGTGTCTCAAGAATAACTATACACTTACACAGGAAGCTGATATCCTTGGGACATGTACCCGCCAGCCACAGCCCTGCCTGTATCCGATGAGGATCGACGGACCTTGAAGGCTTGGTTGCGCGCGCACTCCACGTCCCAGCAAGTCGCCTTGCGGGCCGCCATCGTCCTGCGGGCCGCCGACGGGTGGGCCGACTGCCGAATCGCCGCCCAATTGGGGGTCACCCGGTCGACCGTCCTTCAGTGGCGCAAGCGATATTCGGCTGAAGGCGTGCAAGGGCTCACGCGGGTTCGCCCGGGCCGGGGTCGAAAGCGGCGCATTGGACCGCACAGGGTTCGCCAGATCGTAAAAGCCACCTTACACACCCGACCCCAAGGAGCAACTCACTGGAGTTGCCGAACCCTGGCCCAGGCCCAAGGGGTGAGTCCCGCCACGGTGCAGCGCATCTGGGGGGACGCCCACGGCCTGCAACCCCATCGAGTCAGGACGTTCAACTGTCCCTCGTAGTCCCTTACCGTGACGTCTCCCCGAAAGGGAAGTGGACGGCCACGCCGCCCACGATGTGGGTGGCGCTGACGTCGGCTTCGACCTTGCCTGTGACGCCCTGGAAGGTGTGTCCCCCATGCGTATACTTGTACTCGCCGAACAGGGCGAAGTACCTAGTGACGAAGTACTTCAGGCCCGTGAGCACCTGCAGCACCCCGGTCATGGTCCTATCGTCTCCTGGCCCCGCAGGGTCTGCGTCCAAGACCTCGAACCCGCCCCCTATCCCTACATAAGGGTGCCACCTTCCATGGGGTAGCCCAGGGCTCAGGCCAAGGGGCCAGCGGGCCATCAGGTTGACGGCGAAAATTGTTGCGCTCAGGTCGATTCTATTCGTCACTACACTGATGATGGGGATTCCGAGAAATGTGCCGCTCGCCCGCGCCCCCTGCGAGTTGATATCCGGGGCGAAACGCGTAACGTCCAACTCGGCGCCGAAATCAAGGCTGGTGCTCGGGCGCAGACCTGTCCACCAGGCCCCCATCTTTCCCCCGATGGAAGCCGAAGTGTCCAGCTCCACGTCCTTCGCCGTGAAGTTCGTCAAGGTGAGTAGGTCGGTCACCTTGAGGTCCGTATCCAAGGGAATCGCCGCCCCGACGAAGACGGCTACGAAATAGTCCCATTCGGCGACGATGAAGTCCGCCCGTCCCCTCCGGCCCAGACGGCCGGCTGCTTCGTCTCCGGTCTGGGTCATCTGCGTCACAGGCGATAAGACCTTCGGGAGTTTCGCCTTGAAGGGCACGCGGACCTGCGCCGGGGCGAGTGGGGGGAAAAGTAAGACAACGGCAAAGAGCACCACACCCATGGGTAACAGCCAGTGCATCTTCATCGCCCTCGCCCCCTCTTGAGAAGGCAGGCAATTTGCCGTACGGCGTGTACCTTCGTCGCTCAATATCCAATTTGCTTTAAGTGCACAAGAACCGGCGGCAGGAAAGAGGGGCCCAGCTGAGGGCGTACTTGCCCTCTTTGACCGGTCATTCCCATTTGCCGTTCTATTCAACGAATGCCTAATAGCTTCGCAAGGTCCGTGCCAAAACCCTGAATGACTGTAACCATTGGAACTTATTAGGGTTATAGGGATGATCTGAGTCACATGCTTAGAGGGGCCTGCAAAATCCACGGACAGGGGTGTTATCAATTCTTACACTTTCTCCGGAATTTCCCATATCAACTTGCTTGGGCGGTTTCCGGTCCCTTTTCCCGATGAAAACCATTTGATCCCCTTCCGGTGGGCTTGTCACCAGCTTTCCAACCCTCCGCAACAGGGGGCTGACGGCCATCGGCTGGCCCAAAGGGCGGACCCTCGCCCTCCGGTCCCCTCTGCCCGCGGTTCAACCCGTTAACCAATCACCTCATGCTGCCGGGAACCCTCTGCGCAAGGTTAGACCGGCACCGGCCGTAATCGGTTGATTCGGTCCAAGATCAGGGCGAACACTTCCCTGGGCACCGCCTCCTCGGCCATCTGGAGGGTGATGGTCCGGGGATGGGTAACCACCTTCGCACCAATCCAGATTGGCTTCTCGTCTTTATCCGCTGGCTTGGCGGCCGTCACAAGATCGAGGCGATGCCCGGCTCCGGGACAAGCCGGTGATTGACCGGACGGAAGACCTTCTCCGCTGGATTCCCGTCTTTCAGGACCTGCTTGAGCGAAAACTGGATGTCCTGGCCTACTTCAACAACCACTATGCCGGACACGCCCCCGCCTCAGTGCGGATGCTCCAAGAGATGCTCGCCAAGGCAGGCATTCCGCGTCACAGATCCACGTAGGGTTTCAGAGCGTTTCGCGCTTCAATAAAGTTTTCTACTATACCCGGATTTTCCATATGGATGACAATTTTCGAGGGATTCCGAGCGGATTACTCTTGTAAAATCAACGCATTGGCGCCCCCGCGCCATCCTCTGGCGGGGGGACCTAATGGGTAAAGACAAGAAGTGGGCTTTGAGGGTAGTGGGTCAGTTTGAATATTTTGCTACGGGACGAATTGCCCCTTCTCAGTCCATCTGCGTCATTTGAGTATGACCGGCGGTATGGTCTCCTCCGGGCTCCATCTGGAGGCGCGATAAGGGCGGTGTTACCTCCTATGGCCTTATCTCCCGCCGCTTCAACGGTCAGGATAGTCAGGAAATCGGCCCGGATGGTACTGTCAAGGGTGCTGCCCACGAGAGGGCCGCTCTTCGGGCCGACGCTCAGGCATTCACTCACGAAGAATTTGATGGCGTTTTGGCCTTGCCCCAAAGGTTCGAGAACAAAGGGAAGTTCACCCGCGAAAGGGCAGCCACTTCCGAGGTTCGCCACGTCAAGGCCGGTTGCCTGGTCGATGATCTCGACATTCAAGATGGTGAGAGGCTTGTCCGACGAAAGGTTTCTGAGAAGGACGATCGACTTGATCGTACCTCCCCCCCCCGTCAAAATGAACGGACTGAAAAACGCCACCCGAACCTCTTTTTGCGCTCGTGCTTGTGCCGAAAAAAGAAGCAGGATCGACGCAACTGCCACCAGAGAAAGCGCCCGTTTCATGGTTGCCTCCTTTCGCACTCTAGGCTACATGGTCCCAAAAGCCATACGTTACTTTTAGCCTGCATCGACTATACAGTGCCAGCCGAATAATCATCCAAGTGTCTGTAGGGCACTGTAAACGAACATACCGGGCTTGTCGGCGACAACAGCGCGTTGCATCGTCTGCCGCAGATCATCGCATTGGCACTCTATATACCCGATTCCCGAATCCACATAAGAATAAATCCAAAGCCAGCCGTTATTAACCCAACCAGCATCATCTCAAATTGATCCCAGAACATCGGCAGAACAGAATATGCCAAGACATAGTAGAACAATTACACCCCAACCGAGAATACTGTCCTCGTTTAGCTGACGATGCGTGAATCCGTGTCAACTGTCAGGCGGCCTGGAATACTCTCGGGTCGATTGCCAACACGAGATGCGAGATTTCAAGTCCGTCTCCATTTTAATTTTGCGCAAACCACGCGCCCGCCTTCGCGGCGTATTTCAGAAAGAGCAATCCTGTGTCAATTCCTCCCGTAGAACGAGCCAGCGTCCCCCCTAGCGGCGGCAGCCCAATCTGCTTGAAGAAAGCCATATTTTTTGATACCCCAGTCGGCGTAAAAAGATCCCGCAGAGAAGTCCAGGAAATAGAAGCAGCGGTTCCAACGGAGTAATCTCATGTAATGGACCGTCCGGCTCATAGGCCAATGCATTTGAGCACCTCGTTTAGATCCCTAGGGAAACTTTCTCTTTACCAATCAGCAAGGACAATGCCAATGATGCCTAACTCTTGAACCCCAGGGAAAAGTCAGATAGACCTGTTCTCTGCCTTCTGGAAGTTTGTAAACCCTACCGACATTTCCCTACGGTGTCTTCGGGGGATCGGCCGAAGTGAAAAGAGGAAAAAGGGAGTTTTTATCAAAACGACAGAGCTGTTAAGGATCGTGACGCGTCGCTATTCGCGCCACTCGGTAGCTTAGAGCCTCAGCGCCCCCTTGTTCCCCGAGCAGATCTGGTTCCGGCTCCGCAACGCTCCGTTGCAAAAGGCACCGCTCGGAGTGCCGAGGAAGGGTTTGAGCAGTGGCGGGCAGGATTACGCTCCGGGACCGCCAAAGCGTGAAACGTTGAAATGGCTGCCGTTCATTCACTGTCAACCCGAGGTGCAGGCGCTCCGCTGGATTCCCGTCTTTCAGGACCTGCTTGAGCGAAAGCCGCATTGCCCAGGGATATTGGGGCGACTTGAATACTTAGGGGACCGACTCCACCCGCCATCGGTTGGACGGGGTCCAACGCACAAGGGTTCCTTCCCCCATTAAACCCACCCTATGAAAAACGCCAGAGGCGCACCAACTTGGGCGGCTGCTGCAACTATTAGAAAAAAAGGGGCAACGGTCGAACGAGGGGCTTTTTCTATGGCTGTGACGCCTTTTCGGGAGATACGACGGCCGGAGAAGACGTTTCACGCAACAAAATGGTGCAAGGAATTGGCTACAAACGAGTCTATACAGAGTGTCACTAAACCGGCTCTCGTCCGGGTTGGCGCCCTCTTTGGGCGTGCGCTTGTCGATTCAGGAACTTCGCTTCAGAGGGAGCACCGTACCAATTTGAAGGGTGTCGTTGAGCTTCAGGTGATTTGCCCCGAGAGGAGGAAAGGGCCGGAGGGCTACTCGGAAGACATCAGCGACGGCGCGCCTCGAAAGGGGCCATAGTGGATTGAGGAGCAACCTTCCAAGATGGTTCTGAAACGGCTGGCTGGTTTCTTTTCCAGCGACTTGGCTGTGGACTTGGGGACTGCCAACTCGCTTGTTTTCATGCGTGATAAGGGCATTGTCCTGAAGGAACCTTCGGTGGTGGCCATCCACGAGGACACGCAGCACGTCCTGGCCGTGGGGGGCGAGGCCAAGGCCATGATGGGGCGCACGCCCGGCTCCGTTGTGGCCATCCGCCCGATGAAGGACGGGGTCATCTCCAATTTCGAGATCACCGAAATCATGCTCCGTCACTTCATTACCAAGGCCCACAACCGCAAGATGCTGGTCCGGCCGCGAATCATTCTCTGCGTGCCCTCGGGCATCACACAGGTGGAGCAGCGGGCCGTGCGAGATTCCGCCAAGTTGGCAGGGGCACGGGAGGTGTTTCTCATCGAGGAGCCCATCGCCGCCGCTATCGGAGTCGGCCTGCCTATCCAGGAGCCCTCTGGGAACATGATCCTGGACATCGGCGGTGGAACGACCGAGGTGGCGGTGATCTCCCTGGGGGGAATCGTGTTCAGCAAGTCCATTCGCGTGGGCGGCGACGGGATGGACGAGGCCATCGTCAACTACGTCAAGCGCAACTACAACCTGCTCATCGGCGAGCGGACGGCTGAGGAAATCAAGATTCAGATCGGCTCTGCCTACCCCGCGGAAGACCGCAAGATGCTGGAAGTGAAGGGGCGGGATTTGATGACTGGCCTCCCGAAAACGGCCATCATCAACGACGAGGAGCTCCGCAAGGCCCTGAGCGAATCCATCCAGGCTATCGTGGAGGTGGTGAAGATCGCCCTGGAGCACACCCCACCTGAGCTCTCGTCCGACATCGCGGACAAGGGCATCACGCTGGCCGGAGGAGGGAGCCTGGTGTGCGGCCTGGATACCTTGCTCGAGAAGGAGACCGGACTCCCCATCCACGTGGCCGAAGACCCGCTCACTGCCGTGGTCATAGGGACGGGCAGGGTGCTGAACGAGATCGGGCTGTTGCGCACGCTCAGCCTCTGATTCCCTTCCGTGGTTTACTCCTCCCGAAGGCAGCGCGTCCGGGGGGAGTGGAACTGCCAAGAGTCCAGCAAGAATTCCGCGGATTTCCCACCCGGATCTTTCTTTCGGGCCGGAACAGGAGTCACCGACTCTCGCCCGGCCCCTAAATTGCAAGGGCGGATCCGGTGTAGGGGCGGGGCTCCGTACCCGCCCGTTGGCGTTGTTAGGCCATTACTAATGCAGGAACTAATAGCCACCGTCCCCTAAGGTCCGTCCGGGCGCTTTCTTACGCACGCCTCCCACGTTTCGTTCTTCACTCTGGCGGCGATTTTCCCAGGTTTTGCTTTTGCGTGGTCGCTTCGTAGCAAAGAGTCGAGAAGCTGAAAAGTTTTCTCGGATCCTTTTTCTGGTCCGTACAAGAACTTTTGGCCGTGATTATAGGCGGCTGGACCCGCCTCGGCATGTGGATCGCAGTTCACGTCAATGATGACCGTATGCGGGCGGACCTGAGGACAACGAAACTCCCTTTGCCCTTGACGTCCGAAGCGACCTCATCCCCCCGCACATCCAGGAGTACGTCCAGGGCCTGGAGGCCGAGAGTCTGACACTTTAGGACCGCGTCGACGCCCTAGAAGCGAAGATGGACCCCGACCTTGAGTTTCTGCTCTCGGTGGCGGCAATTCCCGCTGAGCGCGTCCGGCGGGCCAGGATCGCTCTGAGTCTCACACAAGAGCAAGCGGCCCGGCGGATGGGTGTGACGTGGATCACGCTGAACTGTCAAGGGCGGTATAAAAGTGTACCGGCGTGGCGGCGGGTCCTGGCTGTTTCCCGTCAACGTCTCTGGAATTCTTTGCTCAGGGAGCGTAGGCTTAAGCCCTTTCAGATTCTAATTATATCATCAGTTTGCACCACTTTGGGCAATCCCACAGGAACTTTCCGCCAACCCCGATTCGGTAGCGCTCCCCTTCCAGACAGAAGACTACCCCCCTGACCCAGGGCGAGGCGCTTCGCGACCTTGGGGTAATACAAGGTCGCGGAACCTCTCTGTTGATCCCTCCTTTAAATCAGATCATCGGAAAGACTCGGAAGGTATCCATTGTAAAACGAACAGCTTGAGCGAGCGTGAACCAGACCTTTTGGGAAGGGGCAGCTCTCAGTCTCACTCGGACGGTTCAACGGATCTTTGTTCGACCGCGTTAGCCAGGGCCTTTGAATCCGGCATTTCCTTGCTCACAATCGCAAGCTGGTCATCATTCAATTGCTCGATAACCTCCGAATTGCGCTCAAGAGCCCCTTTGCCGCCCAGTTGGCGAATGAGGCGTGTGATCGTCACCAAGGGCTCGTTCGAAATGGCTGGGAGCGCAGCAATCAGATTTCCAAACAGATTGTTTTTCTGATCGACCGTTCGGGCCAAACCGGCAATATCATCGATCTTGGCAACAGCTGCCGCCAGTGTTTTCGGCTCTTCCGTTCTCTTCAGGATGCTTAGCAGTGCATCCGTAAAGAACGAAATGCCTAGCACCTCTTTTTGGCCGATCGCATAGCGAAGCACCCGTTCTCTCTGGTCGTCATTAAGGCTCGCGACCTCCAGAAGGCTCTTCAGGACCCCGGATTCTTTCGATTGGAGAGCCTTCATCCATATGTCAAGGGACCCGTCCGGCCTGTCGCCGATCGGAATCGGTTGTGTCGACAGGATCTCGTTCGCGATAGTCACGCAACGCTCTTCGTCGCCATGTTCTGCGACGACTTCGGCAATCGCCTGAAGGTCTTCGGTTTTCAGATCACCCGGCTGTTTCCCCGTCAAGATCTCCTTAATGTCTGCGGGAGACAGGAAATCGGCGACCTTTTCAATGCATGAGACCACGGACGATGGAGCTTGAGGCCACAATACGGTAGCGGCGTTCGATATCTCTGGACGAATGCTTTCCGATGCAAGGCCACGATCAGCTAGATCGACGATCGATTCAAAGACATGACCAATTCCATCGACAGACGGATGCTCCTTTATGAACTGGATGGCACGCTGGGCGATTTGTGTCGGACCGTAGGCTCCTATCTCATCGCCTTCCTCTGGCCACGCACTGATCATGTGGCGATGGATAACCGGGTACGTCTCTGGTGCTCCTGCGGCTTGCTCGAACAATTTCTGGAGGAAGCTGCCCGCTTGTCCCTGTGGCGCACTTCTGAGAAGCTGGCGCCCGGCAAGAAACAGCTCCGACAGGTAGTCGCGTTCGTTGAACATGGAAACAAGCCTGCCGAGCAGCGTCTCCACATGAGCTTGCAACGGAGGCGATGCCCATTCCGTCGAAGGTACCGCATCGATGAACTTCCGGTAGTTCTCGGCCCCATCCGGATCGACGCTCTTGGCGTTGACCAATTGGTCCATCTGAGCGACCAGTGTCGTCTTGTGTTCCTCGGTGAGCACATCCATTTTGGAAGCCACAGATTGCCGAGAGGTCCACGGTAGTTCGCCGAACGACTGCCCAACGAGATGTTCCATGACGGTGTTCCACGTATCTCGATCTTGCCGCTCCAAAATTTCGCAAGCGCGCACCATGTATTCGGCGCATTCGTCGATTCCGCTCCATGAGATCAGCAATGGGACGATCGCGCCGCCCGTGCCGGAATCAACGTGGTTTGCCCACTGCGTCATTAGATCAAGAAACTTCTTCCCTCCTTCCTCCCAGTTAAGTGCCCATTCAGATTCTTCAGATTCGCTCTCCCTCTCTTTTTGGAGACGCTCTGCCATAGCGCGAAGAAACGCTCTGGCTTGCTGGCCGGACGCCAAATCGGCATGCATTGCCGCCGCGTTCCAGGCAGATGACACGACGCTGGCAGGCTGAACGGCGGCCATCCTGGTCAATTGGAGCCACACATTTTCCCGGCTTTCCTGCCCCTGTCCTGCGAGGCGCTGATGAACCTGTTCAATCCTGCGGATCGTATCTTCCATATTGGCGACAGAAGCCGGATTGGTCTGGAATTCCATGACGGCCAGATTTGTGTAGTCCCCACCGAGGGCCTGCAAAAGGTGGTCGGCGTGTTTGTCGACCCACGTTTCAAGCTCCGAAAACGGCAAGGTTTGTGAACCACGGCCAAAGTGGATTTCCCTGCTCAGAAGCCAGGACCGTACACGGCGATCGGCATGTGGAGGCAAACCGTCCATGCCGCGTACATCGAGCACAAGGTCGACGGCGTCCCTGACATTCTTGATCATTTCGTGGAGGTTGGGCGTTTCACCGCTCGGCAGGCGCCATTGCAGTTCCTCGCCCGTCAGAAGATCGCCGGAAAAGCGGTCGGCCACCTCCTGTCGATCGAGCTTCGTTACGTGTTGGATGACCTTCTTTGCGGATTCGGGACCTACGTTCATTCGGACATCTTTGAGATCAACCATTTGGCGGGCCAGAGGTGTCATCAAGCCCTTTCGGTAATCAGTAGGTATCCGTTCGACAATTCCGGCAAGCACGCGCGCTGCATTGATTCGGCGAACCTCCGTATCCTGTGACACCGCTTCCGCAAGTTCCTCAAGCAACCGTATGTCGTCCCTCTCGAGATCGCCGGTATCGAGATGATGGCCGAAGACCTCCAGAACGCCCTGCGTATCCCCTGAAACGAAGGCATCATTGAGTTCCGCTGCACGGTCACCGTATTGACGCGTAATGGAGTCTTCCGCAAGTAGAAGAAGCGGCTGTAGCCGTTTCGGCCATCTTAGCCCTTGGAGGCTGGATAAATATTGGCGAAGATTCCGGTGCTCCGGACGGACGTCTTTGCCGACTTCATCATTTTGGTCCTTGACCAGGAATTCCTTAAGGGCATCCTGTGCGCCGATCGCCAGCGATTGAGCTTTTTCGGTTCCGAAAACGACCCGGCTGAATTCCTGAATCAGCTCGGGACGTTTCTGCACCTCGTTGAAAAAGTCCGGGAAATCGACGCGAAGCACGCATAGGGCTGCCAACGCCAACGGATGTTCCGTTACTGCTCCGCTGTGAAGGGCTCCCGGTGCGATGGACCCGATTCCGCTGCGTTCGCGTTGGATGGCAATCCGCCAAGTCTGCATGAAGGCGTTGAGTATCTGAATGGCATTGCGCGGGCTTTGGACGCCGACATGGATCAATCTGTCCACAAGATCCTGCAACCGGACGCCGCTTTCTGCAATATCCTGGGTGATCGAGCCAGCTTCTCGGAGCTTCTTTTCCGCGAACTGACGCATATCCAGTTTGGGGAAGGGCGGAATCTCCAGGCGGAACTGAAAGAGGCGATCCAGATATCGTCTGGCGTCCCATCGCGTGAAAACCGCTCCAGGGAGATCAGGGTTCTTCAGCCTCCCGCGTCCACGGGCCAATGCCTCGGCAACCCTGTCCTCGTCACAAGAGATGACGAAGATCACCCCGAAATCTTTGGGCATCTTGTTTCGGGGCAGTTCGAGAAAAGTGCGAATTGCATCGAGGCCGACGACCATTTCCGTCGCGGACAAGCGGTCGAGGTCGTCAACAAAGACAACAAGCCGCTCGCATGAACGCCCTTCCTTTGATTCCCTAAAAGTGTGGATCTGCTCAATGAGCAGTCGTTCGTATTCTTCAGCGCTTGCCGCTGGAAAAGAGATAGTCGTTGCCGGAATAAAAAAAGCGGGTGACTTAAGCCGTATATCCACGACATACTTTGCGAGGAGTCCAGCTAAACCGATCCCAAATGAGCCAAGAAGCGCCAACCCCAGTTGGTCAGTCAAGCCAACGAGCGATGCAAAAATCCACACTAGAGCCAATGAACAAGCAAGGAGGAGTAGGAACACAAGAACGGAAGCGAAATTCTGGAAAACCGCCTCTTTTAACCACTCCAGGACTGAGCGGCGCGTTTGGCTCGTTTGGCTGACCTGCTGATAAAGTTCGCGGCGAAGAGCAATGTCATCACCCCCCAATTCGAGAAATGCATGCCGTAGCAGTGCGCGCTTGATGTCCTCGTCGCCGCCGTATCGCCAGGCATTGAACGTGATGGCGTGAATACGGTCCTTTCGCCTTTTTCCCCGTACCCCCGTCTGATCATTTTTGAGCGCGGCTAGGTACAGTTCCTTAATTGTGCTCTTGCCTGTACCCCAAGAGCCGAGCAGTCC
>JBHIBA010000142.1:0-11100 GCA_046758845.1 Nitrospinota bacterium | reverse complement strand
GTGAAAAGCCGCTTCCCGGGGGGGCCCGGCCCCAGGGGCCGGGGCCCCGCCTCTTTTTTTTCTAACTGATTCCGGAGTCGTCCTGAATTGGTGGATGAGGGAATCCCTCCAGACCGGACGGAAGTAAAGCCGGGCGCCGGGGGCGCGCTGGGCCCCTCCGGCTGGCTCGCGCGTCTGATCCTCATCACGACCTCCGTCCTCGCCCTTTACTGGTCCGGATACGCGGCCACCTCTGCCATGGACCAGCGAGTGCTGCACTGGCTCTTCATGGGCGTGGCCGCATTCCTTATCCTGAGCGGGCGCAAGGAAGGGCGGCCCCGGGAAAGGCCCACGGCGCTCGATTGGGTCTTCGTGGCCGTAGTCGTCGCCTCCAGCGTCTACATCTTTCTGACGTGGGAGGAGAAGGCCGACCTGATCGAAGACCCGACCTGGGAGGAAACCCTCCTGGGGGCCTTGATGTTTATCGCGGCCATGGAGGCGGCCCGCCGGGCTGTCGGACCCGTCCTGCCCACGGCCTCGGCCCTGTTTCTCGTCTACGCCTACTTCGGGCCCTGGATGCCGGGCATGTTCAAGCACAAGGGTTACGCCGTTGAGCGGATCGTCCGGGACCTGTACGTCATCTCCGAGGGCCTTTATGGCATCCCCATGTACGTGTCTTCTTCCTTCATCATCATGTTCGTCCTGTTCGGGGCGTTCCTGGCGGCTTCGGGGGGCGGGAAGTTCTTCATCGACGTGTCCCACGCGATCGCGGGCCGGTTCCGCGGAGGGCCGGCCAAGACGGCGGTCCTCTCCAGCGGCCTGATGGGAATGGTGTCGGGGTCGCCCGTCGGAAACGTCGTCACCACGGGCACCTTCACGATCCCCTTGATGAAACGAATGGGCTACCCGCCGCTGCTGGCGGGCGCCATCGAGGCTTGCGCCTCAACGGGGGGCATGTTCACGCCGCCGGTCATGGGGGCGGGGGCCTTCATCATGGCCGAATACCTGGGCGTGAGTTACGGCAAGGTCGCCATCGCGGCGGCCATCCCGGCTTTGCTGTTCTACCTGGCGGTGTTGCTGTTTGTGGACATTGAGGCGGTCAAGCGGGGCATGAGGGGCCTCTCCAAAGAGGAGCTGCCTTCCATCAGAAAGGTCCTCGCCGAATCTGGTTACTTGGCCCTTCCTCTGATTACCCTCATCGTCTTCATCGTGTTGGGTTACAGCGCCATGCTGACGGCCTTTTGGGCGATCTTTATGGTGTTTCTTTTCGTCATGATGAACGTGGACGCCGTCAAGCAAGCCTTGAAAGGATGGCCCAACGGAGATCGCCCGACGTTCGGAACGATATCCCTGGATTCGGCTTACATGGTCGTCCCGCTCGTCGTCATGGGAATTTCGATCGCCGCGGGGGCCGACCCCTCAAAGGCGGCCTGCTGGGCGGCCCTCTTGATCATCGGTCTGGGGGCGCTGCGCAGACCGAGCCGGGAGCGCGTGGTTCGGGCCATTCGGGCCCTCGAAGAAGGAGCCAGAAACACCCTGCCGGTGGCGGCGGCTTGCGCGGCGGCCGGAATCATCGTGGGTGTCATCGGACTGACCGGCGTCGGCGTCAAGTTCTCCAGCGTCATTCTTTCCATGTCCGGCGACTGGGTGGTCATCGCTCTCGTGTTCGCCATGCTCTCGGCGTTGGTTCTTGGATGCGGCATGCCGCCGACGGCCGTATACATCATCATGGCCGCGCTCACCGTCCCTCCGCTTCTGAAGATCGGCATCAATGAGGTCGCCGCTCACATGTTTGTCTTTCATTTTTCCACCATCGGAGCCATTACACCTCCGGTGGCCCTTGCAGCCTACGCAGCCGCGACCATTTCCAAAGGGAATCCGATGCAGACGGGATTCATGGCGTTTCGCGTGGGCATCATCGCCTACATCGTGCCCTTCATGTTCGCTTATTCTCCCACCTTGGTCGCCCAGGGGCCGTTTTATAAGGTTGTGCTCGCCCTGGTGACCGCCTGCCTGGGGGTCATCTGCGTTTGCGCGGCGGTGCAGGGCTTCTTCTTGAAGCCCTTCCGGTGGTGGGCCCGCGGGGTCTTTCTTCTGGCGGGAATCCTGTTGGTCAGAGGAGGGGTATGGTCAGACCTCGTCGGGATCGGCCTGGGGCTGACCGCGTTTCGGCTCGGGGGACAGGACAGGGAGAGTTGGAGGGAGGCTTCCGTATTGTCGCGGGAGGAGCCGGTTACTGAGCCGATCGCCGAGGCGGCGGTCAATCGCGAGACTTCGTCCCCCTGAGGGGTCGAAAACGAGGAGAGCCGTGCTGATGGAACTGAAGGGCCGTGTGGCCGTCGTGACCGGGGCCGCCCAGGGAATCGGCAAAACGCTTGCCGCAGGGCTGGCGCGCGCGGGGGCGGATGTGGCGCTGGGGGACGTCCTGGACGCCGCTCCGGCGGCCGGGGAAATCGCGGCGGAAGGCGCCAAAGCCAAGGGCTATAAGGTGGACGTGGCGGATGAGACCTCCGTCGAAGGGTTTGTAAAAAAAGTCGAGGCGGACTTCGGACGAATCGACGTCTGGGCGAACAACGCCGCCCTTTTTGGAAGTCTGCTGAGAGATCAGAGTCTGGAGAAGATCCGCGTTGATGAGTGGGACCGCGTGATGGCGGTCAATGTTCGGGGGACGTTTTTGGGCATGAAGGCGGCTGTGCCGGCCCTGCGCAAGAACGGGGTCGGCTCCATCATCAACATCGCCTCGGACACCGTTCACAAAGGGGTCCCGGGCTTTCTCCACTACGTGGCCTCCAAGGGGGCCGTCATCGGGATGACGCGGGCCGCCGCCCGCGAGCTGGGGCCGTCGGGCATCCGGGTGAACGCCATCGCCCCGGGTTTTACGATGAGCGAAGCCAATCGGCGGTTGGCAGAAGACCCGAATGTGGCAGAATGGTGGAAGGGCACGGAAGCGCGGATTCTGGGCACCCGGTGTCTTCAACGTCACCAGATGCCCGACGATCTCGTGGGCGCGGTTGTCTTCCTGGCCTCGGACGCCAGCGCCTTCATGACCGGCCAGACCTTGCTGGTCAACGGTGGGGACGTGTTTACTTGATTCAGGCCGCTGGGGGCTCAGGCCAGTGGCCCAAGACGAAACCGGGGACGGCCTCTCGCGATGCCGCGAATGATGCGTGAGACACGAAAGCCCTGGTGGGGATCACGACACAATTGCGCATGGCGAGCGAGTCCAGATTTCAACCAATCGTCGACCGGGGGGGGAACCGTGGGTGAGTACGATGTGATCGTGGTGGGAGCCGGTCACGCCGGCATGATGACGGCGACCTATCTGGCCCGGGCGGGTCTGGACGTCCTGATCCTGGAAAAAGGGCTCGAAGTCGGCGGAGACATGAACACCGAATCCTTCACGCATCCCGGCTACTGGCACAACCTTCACTCTTTTTACCATCTCGGAGTGGATCGGCTGGCGCCCTTCCGGGACCTGGACTTCGAGCGGTTTCACGCCCACTACGTCACGCCGGACCCCCAGAACGCTCTGCTCTTGGAAGATGGCCGCGAAATCATCGGCTGGCTGGATGTGGAAAAGACTGCGGCCTCGGTAGAAAAAATATCGGCGCAAGACAGCGGGACCATTCGCGAGGTGAATCGCCGCCTGGGCGCGTTCCTTCGGCAAGAGGTCGTTCCCGCCCTTTACGGATCTCCCGGCGCGCTCAAAGGCGTCCCAAATAGCGGAGGGGACGGAGGCGATCCCCTGGACGGATTGCCGGATAGTCCGGAGGGCAGGGAAGTTCACGAGTTCCGCCGCCTCACGGCGCGGGAGGCGGCCGCCCGCCTCTTCAAAGATCCCGCTGTGCAGGCTTTCTACCTCAACCAGTTGCCTCTGCCTCGGGGGCTTCGGACTGACGTTCCCGGTCTCGGACACGTGGTCTTGCTGGCGGTGGCCCAGGTGGAGCCGATGATGCTCCTGGTCGAAGGCGGGCCTCACGTCATGGCCCACGCACTTTGGCGGGCGATGGTGGCCGCCAAGGGAGGCTTGAAAACCTGTTGCGATTTTCGCCGCATCGTCCTCGAGAACGGGCGGGCGGCCGGGGTTGAGCTGGCCGACGGAACCCGACTCAAGGCCCGGCGGTGCGTGGTGGGTGCGCTTGGCCTGGAGGAGATCTTCTTGGAGCTGGTGGGAACGCAAAACCTGCCTCAGGCCCTGGCCAATGGAATCGACGCCTTTCACGGAGCCCGTTTCGCCGTGCTCAGCGTCCATCTGGCCATGGAAGGTTCCATTTTTTACCGAAACCGGCCGGCTGCGTTGGCGCAAACTTTCAAGGTCGATTTTGGGCCGCAGAGCCCCGACGATTGGGCGGACCTCTGGTCCGCGGTGGATGGGGGAAATGTGCCCGATCCGGTTTGCCTCTCGGTTAGCATTCCCACAGTCTATGACCCCCTCCATGCCCCGAACGGGGGCCACACGGCCGTCGTTTGGGCGCCCGTTCCCTATTCGATTGGAGATCAGGGTGTGGACGGCTGGGACAACGTCAAGGATCAATTCAGAGAGAAGTGCGTCGCCCGTTTCCATGAAGCGGTGGGCTTGAAGCACGGCGCGATTCTGGACGCCCAGGTCATCTCCCCGGCGGACATCGAACGGCACGTGGGGAACCTGGACAAGGGCGCGGTGCACATGGGGGAGATCATTTACCGGAGGGCGGATTACTTCTCATCCATTCCCGACCTGGCGAATTACCGCACCCCCATCGAGGGGCTTTATTACTGCGGGTCGTGCACGCATCCGGCTGGGGGCGTCATCGGGGCCACGGCGTATCACGCCGTGAACGTCATCGCCGATGACCTTGGCCTCGAGAAATGGTGGGTAAAGGGGGCTTAGGAAGGGCACACAGGGGGCGAAGCTGGCTAAGTCCTAGGCCTGGGGCTACAATTCCTCGGAAGGCTGTTGTGGAACGCTGGCGGACAAGCCGCCAGTGGCACCCGCCGAGTGGTGATCAGGTGTAGGGGCGGGTCCCCGTACCCGCCCGCGTGGAATTCGATATGGATAAAGCTACGCATTCCGCATCACAGGATCTCCCTCGACGAAAGCGCCTACGTTTGCCTGAATTCGACTATCGCAAACGCGGCTACGCCTACTTCTTGACTTTGTGCGCGAAGGGATCTCAGCCACTGTTCAATGACCGCATGTTTGCCCCGCAAGTGGTAGCCATCCTCTTGGACCTGCGTTCGCAATTTCATGTCAAAGTTTTCGCTTATTGCCTGATGCCGGATCACTTGCACCTTGTGGTCTTTCCGCAGACACAAGGCAAGAGTCTCCCGGAATTCGTTCGGGAATTGAAAAAGCTGACAACGCGCGCCGGGTGGCAGTGCGACCTGAAGGGAGCGATCTGGCAGCGCAGCTTCTATGATCATGTGGTCCGGCGTGGCGAGGATTTGAGGTCGATTTGCGAATATATCCTGGGGAATCCATTGCGGGCAGGATTGGCGACGCGGGACGAGGAATACGCGTTTTCTGGTACCCCGGACGCAATTCCTTCGTGAGGAGTTCGGGCCGGTACGGAGACCGGCCCCTAGGAAAAGCAGTTCATGAGAGGCATGGAAGGAGGGCGAGGCGAGAGAATCGGTGATTCCCGTAGCGGCCCGTTGAACGGGGGGGGGAGGCGCAATGGCGCTGAAGGGGGAATACGACGCGGTCATCATCGGAGCGGGGCACAACGGCCTCATCCTGGCGGGCTACCTGGCGCGCGCAGGGTTGGAGGTGATCGTCCTGGAGCGATATTTAGAACAAGGCGGGGGGCTGGACACGCACGTGGACCCTCGATTCCCCGGCTTTCTCCACAACATGCACTCCTTCTTCCACCGCAACCTCACGAACCTCTCCTGGTGGCGGGACCTCAAGGTCGGCGAGTACGACGTGGAGTACCTCCGTCCGGAGGTCGGCTGCGGGATGCTGATGGAGCGCGGGCGGTGCATCCTGCTCTACGCCGACATTGAAAAGACCAAGAAATCCATCCGGAAAATCTCGGCCGCCGACGCCAAGATGTGGGAGGAGGTCCACCGCCGCTGGCAGCCGGTCGTGCGAGACGTGACGGAGCCGATGACCTACTCGCCCCCCATCGGCTGGGACAAGTTGAAATCGCTCCTGAATGGGAGCGGACCGGGCCGCGAGTTCCTCCAGTTCGCCGACAAGTCGTGCGACGAGGTGGTGTGTGACCTGTTCGAAAGCGATGCCGTCCGCGCCTTCCTCCTCTATCTGTCGGACATCCGAGGGTACGACACCTGGTCCAAGCGCCTGGGTTGGCTCATCCCCCACATGGTCGCGACGGGCGTCAATCCGCAGATGGCCCGGGGGACCTCCCACCGTCTGGCCCACGCCCTGGACGCCAGCGCCCTCTCGGCGGGGGCGGACGTCGTGGAGGGCAAAGAGGTGACGCGCATCCTTGTGGAGAATGGCCGCGCCAAGGGCGTGGAGCTCAGGAGCGGCGAGCGATTGCTCGCCCGGCGGTTGATCGCCACCAGCACCGGACCGGGCCAGACCTTCGGGGACCTGATAGAGCCGGGACACGTTGACCGGAGGTTCGCGGAGAAGACGAAGAAGTATGAATACGGCCCCATCGGCCCCATCTTCTCCATCAACCTGGCCTTGAACGAGCGTCCCGTCTACACCGCCGAGAAGCACGAGCCGGATGCGGGCCGGAGCCTGCTCACCGTCGTGGGCCTGGACAGCAAGGAGGACATGGACGAGCTGCACCACGCCCACAACGAGGGGCGGCTCCCCAAGAAGCTCTTCTTCAACGGGACGACGCCCACGGTGTTCGACCCGAGCCAGGCGCCCGCCGGCAAGCACACGGCCTTCATGTGGCAGCTTGTCCCGTATCGCCTGGCAGACGGGGGTCCCCGGAAGTGGCTGGAGATCCAGGACGAGTTCCTGGACGCCCTTCACGAGCGCTGGGCGCGCTTCGCCCCCAACCTCAAGAAAGCGGGCGTCATCGTCAGCAAGTTCTGCCAGACGCCGGTGGACATCGAAAACCACTTCAACACGATGGTCGGCGGAGACTGGATGGAGGGCCATCTGTACGAAGAGCAGTTCTACGACCGGCGGCCCCTACCGGAGCTGTCCGGCTACCGGACGCCCATCGAAGGGCTTTACCTCTGCGGGTCTTGTTGTCATCCTGGAGGAAACATCACGGGCGGGCCGGGTTACAACGCGGCGAAGGCCGTCGCGGAGGACCTGGGAATGGACCCGTGGTGGAAGCCGCTGAATTTTGAGGAGCACTTGAGCGCATTGAAGTGATCGGACGAACTGGCGCGCGGGGGAGCTGGGCGGCTTATCCCGTGGCGCATGGTTTTCATGGATAAGGACGGAGCTATGGAACAGGCCGGGGAACAGACGGGACTCCTGACGGTGACGGACCTTCGGGACTGGCTGGAAGCGGTGGAAAACCTGGGCGAGCTGAAACGGGTCCGGGGCGCCCACTGGCATTTGGAAATCGGCGGCCTCTCCGAGGCCAATTACAGGCAGCCCGAGAGTCCGGCCTTGCTCTTTGACGAGATTCCGGATTTCCCCAAGGGGTTCCGCGTCCTGACGGGCGCCTCCAACTCAGCCCGCCGGCTCGGGATCACCCTTCGCATGGGGGGCGGGTTCACCAACGCCGAGCTGGTCAAGGTCCTTCAGGGAAAACCCCTGGAATGGGAGCGCAAGGCCCCGGACCTTCCGCCCGAGGTTCTGCCCGCCGGCCCGGTCAAGGAAAACGTCTTGCTGGGCGATCAAGTGGACCTCATGCGCTTCCCCACGCCGCTGTGGCACAAGCACGACGGGGGACGTTTCATCGGAACGGGCGACGCCGTCATCATTCGCGACCCGGAAACCGGCGCGGTCAACCTGGGTTCCTATCGGGTGATGATCCTCGACGAGCGACACGTGTCCGTGATGATCATCCCGGGCAAGCACGGGATTCAGTTCGCCCGGAAGTGGTTCGAGCGGGGCGAGCGCTGTCCGGTGGCCATCTCGGTCGGCCACGATCCCCTCTTGGCCGTGCTCTCGGGGATCGAGGTCCCCCCCGGGGTGAGCGAGCTGAATTTCGCCGGCGCCATCGTCGGCGGAAGATACCCCGTAGTGGAGGGAGAGGTGACCGGACTTCCGGTCCCCGCAGCGGGCGAGATCGTTTTGGAGGGCCATCTGGAAGAAGGGAAGACGGTTGAGGAAGGACCCTTCGGCGAGTGGCACGGTTATTACTCGGGCAGCGAGTATCCCGCCTTTCGGGTGAAGGTGGAGGCCGTGCTTCACAGAAACGACCCCATCCTCCTGGGGTCCCCGCCCGGCAAGCCGCCCCACGATTACTCTTACTTCCGGTCGGTGATGAAGTCGGCGATGATCTTCGACGCGCTCATCAAGGCCGGCGTGCCGTCGGTCCGGGGCGTCTGGTGCGACGAGGCGGGCGGAGGCCGTCTGTGGATCTCCGTGTCCATCAAGCAGGAGTACGCGGGCCACGCCCGGCAGGCGGGTTTTATCGCCTCCCAGTGTCACGCGGGGGCGTACATGTGCCGTTACGCCGTGGTTGTGGACGACGACATTGACCCCACCGACATCAAAGAAGTCATCTGGGCGATGTGCACGCGGTCTGACCCGGCGAGCGACATCGACTTCATCCGCCGCGCCCGGGGGAGCCCCGCCGATCCGCTGAACCGAACCCCCGAGGCGCCCTTCAACACCCGCGCCATCATCGACGCCTGCCGTCCCTACGAGTGGATGGACGAATTTCCCCGCGTGGCCGCCGCCGACCCGGAGGACCTGCGAAAGATCCGCGAGAAGTTCCCCGGGGTGTTCGGGGACTGATGCAACCGGGCGGGGAATTCATAGCGGCGGCCCTGCGTGTCCGCCGTGGCACCCGCCCCTACAAAACGGAGCTCAACCGGATATTAATCGCGTAGGGGCCGGTCCCCGTACCGGCCCTGCCGTGCCGGTAGTGAATCTCTTCCTCATCCTCTAGAGACGAGGCGAGTGTCGGTGACTCCCGTACCCGCCCAAGATAATTCGTAGCCGCGATTTGAGCGCAGGGTCACTGACCCGAGCGGAAATCGCGGAAGCGCAAGGAGCACACCCCGATCTCTGGTCAGGGATAAGACCCCTCGCTCAGATCGGGGCTACATTTTCTTTTCCATCCACGTGTTAAGCGACGAAAAGATGAACATCCTTTTGACCGGAATGCCGGGTTGCGGCAAGAGTACGCTGGTTCAAGCTCTAATTCAGGCATTAAAAGCCAAGAAGATCGCCGGCATCATCACTCCTGAAATCAGAGACAAGACAAGAAGGGGCTTTAAGATCATCGACCTCGCTTCCGGCCGGGAGGAAATCCTCGCCTCGGTTGACATCCGATCCGGGCCAAGAGTGGGAAAATACGGAGTGAACGTCGCGGGCGTTGATCATATCGTTGATCTGTTTCGGCAAAGTTCTGAAATCGCCGACTACATCTTCCTGGACGAGATAGGGAAGATGGAGCTGTTTTCCAGGAAGTTCAAAGAGACGTCCGATGAGGTCCTTAATTCAAACAAGCTTGTCGTCGCGGTGGTTCATAGAAATCTTGCGAGCCGATACAAAAACCGGGGCGAGCTGATCTGGGTCGAGAGGGAAAAAATCGATGAGATAACGAAGCATGTTCTAAACGTTCTGGCTGCCTCTTCCAGCGAATAGTCCCGTCCGCCAGTGGCGCTCCCGCCGCTTCCTCAGACCGCACCGCGGACGTCACAAGCTCGCCGAGGTTCGTTAGTTCCTCCGGGTCCAACGCCTCGGCCACGGTTCAGCAGTCTCTCGGTTCTGCCTTTTCCTACGCTTTCGGTTCGAAGACCTCAAACAGCCGTAGCGTGGGAGGCCCTTTGACAATGCCGCTCAAAGCCTCCTGAAGCTTTGGGTTTAGGGCGCTGGCGGCGGCCTCAGCGGCCTCCTTCGATTCCCACAGGCTAAGGCCCCCATATTCTCCAACCGCGTCATCACCGATGAAGGTAATACCTTTGAATCCCTTCTGGGTCTTGAAGAGAGGATCGAACTGACCGGCCAGTTTCTCCGCCGTCGAGCGCGTCCCTGGACCAAGGGTGAACAGTGTCAAGCGTGCAAACATGGCTCCATCCTCCTTTCATTGATTCGAGGCGTCCTTCACCCAACGTCAAGCCATCCCTCCTTTGGGCCTATGGCGCTTGCCAGATGACCTTCTCTTTCTCGTCCTACCAGAGTCCTACTCCGGGCTACTTCAACCCCGACGCCAGGGCGGTCAGGGTCGCGGGGTCGTCGGCGAAATGACGCTCCTCCGATTCCACCCCCAACGCGTTGGCCACCCGTGCGATGTAATTGCGGTAGCTCGCCAGACAAGCGATCTCCAGTATCTCATGGTCCGTCCAACCCTGAGCGCGAAGGTTATCTACGTCTTTTTCCGTGATGCTGCTCGGGTTCAGGGTGATCTTCTCGGCGTACTCCAGCATGGCCATGTCTTTGGGACTCACCCCCGCCTCCCGGAAATTTTCCTTCAAGGCCAGCATCAGCTTCTTCGTGCCGCTTTCACCCACCTCACAGAGAAACTCTCCGTGAGAGATCGTTCAGTACCTGCATTTGAGCAGGGCCGAGACCATGACGGCCACCATCTCCTCCCGTTGGCGACCCAGGCTGGTGCCTCCAAAAGTGACCGTGTGGGAAAAGACCCGATATTGACGCATGAGCTCCGGCTTGATGCTGTGGGCTTTCAGAATATTTCCCACGTAGCCCCGATCGCGGCGGGATGCATCGTAAATCTCCTTCACAACCCCGGTCGCTCCCGACTCCTCGATGGTCTTGATCCAGGTCATGTGTCTCTCTCCCTCTTCCATGAAAACCCGCCTTTGTTTCGTGCGGGGACCGCTTTTTGGGCACTGGCGTGCCGGCTTTTTTGTGGGGGACGCTTTTTGGGCACTAGCGTGCCCGCCAAACTGCGGTTGCAGGCGCGTCTGCTTAAGCCGCACGTCTTTGGCGCGCGCCTTCCGAGAGGTGATTCACCAGGCACGCCAGTGCAGAAACCTGACGCTGTGCGTCCGCCCCCCCACACCCCCCAGCAAAACTTTCGTTTCGCGATAGAGTGCCGCCCCCTTATGGGGCGGCACTCTATC
>JBHIBA010000141.1:0-11183 GCA_046758845.1 Nitrospinota bacterium | reverse complement strand
CTTCCCTCAGCTACGCTTCATCGACAGGGCCTTCAGGACCGCCTCGGGACGGATGGGCAGGGCCGTCAGTCGCACGCCAACCGCGTTGTAGATGGCATTGGCAATCACAGCGCCACAGGGGACCAGGGCGCATTCAGAGCAGCCCTTCGCGCCGAAGGGTCCGTTCGGGTCGATGGACTCGACAAAGATGGATGTGAAGCGGGGAAGCGATTCCGCCTTCGGCACGGTGTAGTCGGCCAGGTTGGCGTTGACAAACTGTCCGCTGTCCAGGACGGCGTTTTCGAACAACGCAAGGCCCAGCCCCTGGGCAAGCTCGCCCTGGACCTGACCTTCCACGGTGAGCGGGTTGATGGCCCGGCCCAGGTCATCGGCGGCGACCATGTGCTTGAGATGGACCTGCCCGGTCTCAGTATCCACGTCCACCACCGCCGCCACGCAGACAAAGGAACAGGCCGAGGTCGATTTGCCGTAGCAGGTCTCCGGGTCCGGCATCTCGGTCGGCGCATCCCAGGTGGCCTGGCTGAACACCACATCCCCGCCCGGCCGGAGAAGATTGGCCACGACGGCCTCGCCCAAGGTCATCCTCTTGTCCGGCGCGCCCTGGACGAAGATCGTCCCTTGTTCGAGACCCAGGTCCCCCGGGGAGACTTCCAGCTCGTCGGCGGCGATGCCAAGCAGGCGGTCTCTGCAATTCCTGGCCGCGCGCTGAACGGCGTTTCCGGCCATCAAGGTCAGACGGCTGCCGTAGCCTCCGAAGCAGAGCGGTGTGTTCTCCGTATCGGCTGAGGAGACTTTCACGTCCTCAACTTCCACGCCCAGCTCTTCCGCGGCAACCTGGGCAATCACCGTCTGGGAGCCCTGGCCCAGGTCCCCCTCGCCGCAGATGACCTGAACCTTTCCGTCGTCGGCCACCTTAACCGCCGCCGTCGAGCCGTCCCAGTTGGAAAGCTGACGGCTGGAGGTCGAGTGAATGGCGCACGCGACGCCGATTCCGGTTCGCACGGTCCCATTCTTCGGGGCCTCGCGCCAGCGCTTCCAGTCCACGGCGGCGGCCGCTCTCTGGATGCATTCCTCGATGCCACAGCTTCCCATCTCCCAGCCGTGGATGCTGGTTTCCCCTTTGCGGATGACGTTCCGCAGACGGAGGTCTACCGGGTCCATCCCCAGTTTCTCGGCCAGGACGTCCAGGTGCGACTCCATGGGAAAGGCCATCTGCGGGTTGCCAAAGCCGCGGAAGGCGCCCGCCGGTATGAGGTTGGTATAAGCCAGAATGGCATCGGTCTTGACGTTTTGCTGGCAGTAGAGAGAGTCCATGCGCGTTGCCGTGACCTGGATGACCTCGTAGGAGAAACAGGAATAGGCCCCATTGTTTCCGACGATCCGGGTCTCCTTGGCGCAGATGGTCCCGTCCTTGCGAACGCCTATTTTGAGGTGAATCTTGACCGGCATCCTCGGCCTGGAGCCTTGGAATTCCTCCAGCCGGCTGTTGAGCAGCCGGACCGGGCGGCCGCTCCTCTGGGCCAGCGCCGCCGCGATGTGGGCGACCGGGTCCTCGCCGAGCTTCCCGCCAAAGGCGCCCCCCACGTACGTCTGGACCACCCGGACCTTCGAGGAAGGGAGGTTCAAGGATTCCGCGACGAGCCTCCGCGTGAAGTAGATGGACTGGGCCGGAACGTAGAGGGTCAGGCGACCCTGGCCGTCGATGTCGGCCAATGCCCCGAGGGGCTCCAGATAGGTCTGGAACTGGTGGGTCGTCGTGTAAGTCTCTTCGTGGATGGCGGCCGACTCGGAGAAACCGCGTTCGATGTCCCCCCGGCTGAGGTGGATCTCCCGGGCGATGTTCCCCGTTCCCTCGTGGATCTCGGGCGCTCCGGGAACGAGGGCCTGTTCGGCGTCGAAAACCGCCGGAAGGACCTCATAGTCCACCTCTATCCGCTCCAGGGCCTCCCGGGCGGCCTCCTCGCTCTTGGCCGCAACCGCAGCCACCTCCTCCCCGACGTGGCGAACCTTGCCGAGGGCCAGGACCTGCTGGTCCTTCTTCACGACTCCCCAGGGGACCTTTGGGGTGTCGTCGGCGGTGATGACCGCCACCACCCCGGGGACGCGGGCGGCCTTGTCGGTGCGGATTTCTAAGAGCCGGGCATGGGCGTGAGGGCTTCGAAGGACCTTTGCGTGGAGCATCCGGGGAAAACTCAGGTCCCCCACGTACCGAGCAAGCCCCATGACCTTCTCGGGAGCGTTGATCTGAGGGATGGACTTCCCCACGACCCGCGTCTGCAATACTGCCTCCCTTCAGCTCACAGCTCCACGGCTCAAGCCAATCCAAACGGAAGGGCGCTCGATTCGCCGCCCGACCCTCAGTGGCGCCGACGAGTTATTGCGAAAGGAGTCCCGCCCCTAGGCCGTCACCCCTCGCGGGCCGCGGGTCAGCGCCGAGAGATCGGGCACCTTCTCGACTCCCGGCACCACGGGTGTTTCGGCGAAGGGCTCGCCAAAAGGCCGCGTGGCATCGATTCCCATGACGGCGGAGACGTTCGGCTCGGGCGTGGACGGATCCAGGGGTGCGGACCCCACCGAGGGCATGATGAAGATATCCCGGTCCGCCTGGAACCGGGTGCTGATCGCCCAGAGCACCTTCACGTCATCGTAGATGTCGATGTCCTCGTCCACCACAACGACCAGCTTGGGCCTTTTGGCGCTGCCCAAGGCGGCCAGAATGACGTTTCGGGCTTGACCCTTGTAGCGCGGCGTCATCGAGACGTAACAGGTGTACTCGCTGCAGCCGGAGGCCGGGAAGTGGACGGCCTTGACCTCCGGAAATTTGTTTGTGAGTTCCCGGTAGACTGTGACCTCGTTGGGGAGCTGCTTGAGGAAATGGTTCTCGGTCATGGGGGCTCCGGTGAGTCCCGCGTGGAAGATGGGGGAAACCCGGTGGCTGATGGCGCTCACCTCCATGACGGGCTTATCGCCCTCAGGCCCGTAGTAACCACTGAACTCTCCAAAGGGCCCCTCCTCCTCCCGGTAGTTGGGCAAAAGACGTCCTTCGATCACGATCTCGCTCGTGGCCGGGACCTCCAGATCCACCGTCCGGCACCTCACGACGCGGACGGGCTCGCCCCGGAGCCCCCCGGCAATGGCCAGCTCGTCAACTCCGTAAGGCGCCTTGACCTGTGTGGCCAGCATGATGACCGGGTCCACGCCCAGCGCCACGGCAATCTCCAGGGGCTCTCCCCTCTTCTCGGCCTTCGCGAACTGGAGCCCGCAGTGCTGATAAACGTTGGAGAAAATTCCCAGGCGGTTACGGCCCTTGAGCTGCATCCGATAGATGCCGGCGTTGGATTTCCCCGTTTCCGTGTCTCGGGTGATCTGGACCCCGTGGGTGATGAAGGCGCCCCCGTCCTGGAGGCAATAGGTCGGAATCGGCAACCGGGTCAGATCGACCTCGTCTCCCTCGAAAACCACTTCTTGGCAGGGACCTTGCTCCACCAGGATGGAGGGGACGGGACAACCGGCTGCGTCGTAGAAACGCTCGAAGACCTCCTCGGGCTTGTAGCCGAGGGCCCGAAGGACTCGGCGCCGCGCTGCGAAAAGACCCCCGACGACCGGCATGTCGTACCCTCTGACCTGCTCAAACACGATCGCCGGACCTTGCTGGTCGGAGGTCTTTCGGATGTAAGCGGAAATTTCGAAGCGAACATCCACCGGCTCCGGGATCCGGACCAGGTCCCCTTCTTCCTCCAAGCGGGTCAAGAAACCCCTGGGGTCATCAAAAGGCATGGCTAGAGCCCTCCGGGGGAATCACCCCCCGCCGAGACCATGTTCACGCAACGAAGAACCGGCTGCCTCCCGACGCGGCGATCACATGATATCTTTCGGCACGAAGTCATTCGTGTAATACCGCTCCGGCGGCAATGCCTTCTTGACTCCCCCGTAATTAGTCAGGATGTCGATCGTCTGCTCCCAATCCTTCCTGGCCATCCAACCGAGAGGCTTGCCCCGGCTGTTCTCGGTGTGGCCCAGGGAGAGGACGCTCTTCAGTACGCCTCTGGCGACGACAGGGTCTTTCATGGACAGGGGAGCCCGCTTCTGCAAGGCGGCGATGGTCTCGTCCAGGTGGGTTTGGCTGTACTTCACACTCCGACTCACCCCACGAAGCAGGCGGCGAAGAGTGTCAGCTTTTTCTGTGAGAACGGATTCGTGGACGTTGACCCCCTGCGAAAGGGTGTTGACCCCGAAGTCCGCGTACCGCAGGAAACTCACCTCCGCCCCCTTGGAGCGCAGGAACGGCACGTTATCGGGGAAGAAGGCGATGATGGCATCCACGTCACCGTTGAGGAAAGACGTGTTCCTGGCGGCAAATGTGACGTTGACGAATTTGATTTTGGACACGTCTACCGCATTGAGCTTGGCGAGGGCCGGGAAGATGGCCTTGCCCGCGTCGCCTGCCGCCGCACCAATCTTTCTCCCTTCCAGGTCTTTCGGAGACCGGACCCCCAAACCCTCCTGAGCGATGACGCTCATGGGACTGGTCTGCATGTAACCCCAGACGGCCTTCACAGGGGCGCCCTGGCTGATGAACTTGGCTGCGGTGGCCAAGTCGGCGATGGCGAAGAGGACCTTTTTGGCCGAGAGGAACTGGACGTTCTTCACCGAGCCGCGCCCGTCCGGGAAGTCCAGGTCGATACCCTCGGCCGCGAAGAACCCTTTTTCTATCCCGACGAAGAAGGGAGCCACCGTGGGACCGTACAGCCAGGCCCATTTCAAAGTGACCCTCTCCTTCTGCTGGCCCCAGCTCGTCTGCGGCCATACGAGAAGCAAGAAGGCCGTAGAAAGGGCCGCTACCCATAAGGTCATTCCGACTCGAAGATGATGCATGGCATCTCCTCCCCTAACTGAGACCCCCGCGAGGTTAGCGGCGGGCCTGGTTCCCGGCGGGTACGAACTTGTTGGTCCAGCAGATTTCAACGGCGTTCTGGATTTGACGACCCCGCCCTCCGTCCAATATCCTTCGTCGCCCGCCAATTTGCGCGGACAGGCAATCCGGCCAGACCATGTAAGATGATATCGTCCACAGTACCAACGCAGCCCGGATTTCGTCAACGACAAAATAATCTGTCCGTTCTTCCTTTCCCGCCCCCGGACCCCAAGCCAGCCATCCTATGGAAAGCCGCCCGAGGACCGGATGAACCGGGTTTTCTGAACAGGTTCAGAAGCATATGGGACGTTCCCTCCGGAATAAGAGAAAATCCCAGGGGGACCTTTTTGGGCACTTGCGTGCCGGCCGGACTGCGGTTGGAGGTACGTGCGCTTAAGCCGGGCGTCTTTGGCGCACACCTTCCGAGAGGTGCTTAACCAGGCACGCCAGTGCCCAAAAAGCGCCCCCCGCAAAGAAGTTTCCTCTCAAATCTTCCTCGCGCCAGTGGGCGGGCTCACCGTCCGTGTCTCATATGTCTTGAACCCGTACATTTTCTTGACACCCGTTTTCTCCCTTTGTTACGTTTAGGGACCGACTCACCGCTGAGGTGTTTCGCCGAATCACTCGCCAAGGGCGACCCGTTGGGCGATTGTTTGCCAAGCCGCGCGTGCGATCGAAAGCGGCGGCTCCGCCTATCCAGGCCGGGGGCAAACGGGTTGGGGAGAGATCAACTTGAGTCAGGAACGGATCCTTCAACTGGCGCTCGTCCAAAGGGGGCCCGCCGGAACGGACCTCGAGGCCAACCTGGAGGAGAACCTCCGCCTGATTGATGAGGCGGGGGCCGGCTCTCCCGACTTCATCTGCCTCAACGAGCTATCGACGACTCCTTACTTCCCCCGGAACCCCGCCGTGGAGCATCACCATTGGGCCATCGCGCTGACCGGAGACGCCCTCGCGGAGGTGGGCGAGCGGGCGCGCCGGCTAAGGTGCCACATTGTTTACCCCTTCTACGAATTGCTTCCCGAGACGGGCGCGCGCCTGAACAGCGTCGTCATCTTCGGCCCCGATGGACAGCCCCTTCGGGGATCGCTCCCCGACGGCAGGCCAACTCATCGATTCGCCAAGGCCCACCTTGCGGCGACGCCCAAAACCGGGGTGGACGAGCACCGATTCTTCACAGCGGGAGAGGGGTTTCCTGTCTTCGATACGCCGAAGGCCCGAGTGGGGCTCCTCGTCTGTTACGATCGCAGATTCCCCGAGGGATGGCGCGTCCTTTCCCTTCAAGGGGCTGAGCTCGTCTTGATGGTCGCGGACGTTCCCGCCTGGTCTCCCTCCCCGTCAGCGACGGCCGAGCAGATGTTCCACGTGGAGCTACGCACGCGCTCGCTCGAAAACCTCCTCTTCGTTGCGGCCTGCAACAAAGCGGGCGTCGAGGAGCTGGGCGGGTTGAAAACCCGGTTCTTTGGGCGCAGCTGTGTCTTCGATCCTTTCGGGGGCCTCGTCGCAGAGGCCCCGCCCGACGTTCCGGTCATTCTGCGAGCGACGGTGGACCTCGCTCAGGTCTCGGAAGCCCGCCGTACCCTTCCCTACTTTGAGGAGCGCAGGCCCGAGCTTTACGGTCTCATCACAGAGAGAACACCCGAATCGGTCTCGGGGAAAGGCGCCTGAGGGAAGTCCGCCGGCACCGCGGAGGAAACCCCTGTGACGAAAAACGCAACGCCCCACTTCGGCCTCCTGCTCCCCAATGACGGGTATCCCGTCGTCTCGTTCGACCATTTGCGCACCCTGACGAGAGAAGCCGAGGGTCTGAGCTTTGACTCCGTGTGGGTGGCCGACCACTTTCTCGCCCCGCCCGGCCTCGCCGTCCCTTTCGGAACGAAAGGAATCTTTGAGGCCACGATGGTCCTCGCGGCGCTCAGCTCAATCACGGAGCGGCTGATCCTGGGGACCTCGGTTCTCCTGTTTCCGATGCGCCACCCCATCCACTTGGCCAACCTCATCTGCACGCTCGATCACGCGACCCGGGGGCGGCTCATCGTGGGCCTTGGCGTGGGCGGCTACCGGCCCGAGTTCGACGCCTGCGGGGTGCCCTACGAGAAACGCGGGAGCATGGCGAACGAGGAGCTGGAAATCGTTCACGCCCTCTTTACGCAGGAAGAGGTCACCTACTCGGGCAAACACTATGGGTTTGAAAAGGTCTCCTTCGAGCCGAAGCCCTACACGGCAGGGGGACCCCCGATCGTTTCGGGCGGAGACGTCGGCAAGACCCTGGAACGCGTCGCGCGCCACACCCGGGGCTGGATGCCGTGGGGGGGCCGGATCGAGCAGATGACAGAGGGAATGGCGGCGATCCAGGCCCGCGCCTCCGAGTTGGGGCGGGACCCCTCCGCTTTCCGCTGGGGAGTTGGCTTCTACGGCTGTTGCACCCGCGACAAAGACCTCCTACGCCAGGAGCTCGAACGCGTGGCGCCCTATTTCCGCATCCACCACGATATGGACGCCCCCCTCGACGTCGTGGCGGAAAAGACCCTCATCGGAACTCCGGAGGACATCGTCGGCCGGCTGCGCCGCTACCTCGACATCGGGGTCAACCACTTCATCGTCAAGCACCTCCCCTTCAACCGAGAGTTGGAAAGCGTGCGCTTGTTCGGCCGGGAGGTCATCCCGGCTCTCCGACAGCAGGGGGCGGGACCTTGAGTTATGACCTCGTCATTCGGGGGGGAACCCTGGTTCATCCCTGGGGTCGGGCGGCTGGGAACCTCGCCGTGCGGGGAGAGAAGATCGCGGCCATCGCGTCCCCCGAGGAGACTCTCCCCGGAACCCGGGAGATCAACGCACAGGGCAGATACGTCCTTCCCGGCCGAATCGACCCGCACGTCCACATGCACTGGCCCGACTGGCCCATGGACGAGGCCATCCGCACATCCACCCGGGCGGCCCTGGCCGGCGGGACGACGACCCTCATCCATTTCATCCTCTCGACCGGGAGCCTGCTCGAACACTTCGCCGAAATGAAGGACCTCTTCAACGCGAACGCCCACTCGGACGGGACCTTCCACGGCGGCGTCGTGAGTGAGCAACACGTTCGGGAGATCCCCGAGCTGGCCCGCCAGGGCATCACCTCCTTCAAGTTCTGGATGTCCTACCGAGGCGCCGAAGCCAAGCCTCCCCTCCAGGGGATCGACGACGGCCTCCTGTTCCGGGGCTTCCGTGAGGTGGGCCGCCTCGGCCGAGGCGCCATCGCCATGGTCCACGCAGAGAACATCGAGGTCTTCTTCGCCCTCCAGGACGAGCTCAAGGCGAGCGGCCGCAAAGACGTTGCGTGGACGGAAACGCGCCCGCCCTACTGCGAGGAGGAGGCCATGAACCGCGCCATCATCCTCGCCGACGCCGCCCGTTGCCCGCTCTACATCGTCCACATCACGATCAAGGAGGGCGTGAGCATCATCCGGGAGGCCCGGGCGCAGGAAAAACAGGTCATCGGGGAGACTTGCCCGCAGTATCTGACGCTGACGAAAGACTTCGATCCGGTCATCGGGAAGATCAACCCGCCGCTCCGGGAGGGGGCCGATTCAGATACCCTCTGGGAGGGCCTGGCGGAAGGCGTCCTTTCCTCCATCGGCTCGGACCACGCGCCGACCTCGCTCCGGCACAAAGAGGACCTGTGGTCGGCCACCGTGGGGATGCCGGGGATTGAAACCTCGCTCCCGGTCCTTCTGAGCCAGGGGGTCAACCAGGGAAAGATCTCCCTGGAGCGCCTCGTCGAGGCGACCTCCTTCCAGCCGGCCCGCATCTTCGGCCTCTACCCCAAGAAAGGAACGCTACAAGTGGGATCGGACGCGGACATTGCCATCGTGGACCTGGCAGAAACCCGGGTGGTCCAAGCAACCAAGAACCTCCACCAGGGGTCGGACTTCAGCCCTTACGACGGGGAGACTCTTCAGGGTTGGCCCGTCCTGACCATACTGAGGGGGAAGATCGTCATGGAGGGGGGCGAAGTGACGGCCGAGCCGGCTACGGGGCGGTTCCTTCCCCGCTCCCTGGACCATGCCGCGGGAACGGCCTCGCGATGAGCGACGTCCGGACGATCCATCCGGAGGACCTCCCCGGGTATCTCGGGTCCGGGGGCCGGCGGACGCGCGTCGTCCTCGACCCCGCAACCGGCCATGAAGGCCTCGAGCTCTATCACGTGGAGATCCCCCCGGGAGGTTCTTCGGAGTTTCATTCGCGGCCCCATCCCGAGGTCCTCATCGTCCTCGAGGGAAGCGCCAGCGTGAACACGAAAGATGCCCAATACCGCGCAGGGGCTGGGACAATTGTCTGGATCCCCGCCGGCCTGGAGCACCGACATGCAAACGCGGGCGAAGGGACGGTGAAGTTCCTGGGCATTTTCGCCCCGCCCACCGGCCACGCCGATCAGGTGCGAACAAGACCGAGGGCCGAAGAATAGGCCCGCCGGGCCTTCCGGTTTTTCCCAGGGGGGCCTGTCCGGGCACTTGCGTGCCGGCCGAACTTCCCAGGGGGCGCTTTTTGTAAGCCGCCCCCCTGGACCCCCCGGAAAACTTTCGTTTCGCCGAGCCAAAGGCTCGGCCTTGCGACCATTGGGCGTGGGTACGGCTTGGGGGCTCGTCGGTGGCTCCTCTGGATCTCCCTTCTTTGGCGGAAAGATTGTGGCCGCCTGTTGGCGGCCTCGCTCTTTTCGCCAATTCTGGCTTGTTGGCCGGATGCCGGAGGCTTGCGAAGCAAGGCGGGCGTCCGGCCAAAGGAAGAAGCCACCAACAGGCGACAGACCACCGGCACAGCCAAATCCACACCCAACCCAAAGCAGGCCCGGCCATAAGGGTCATCGACCCGCATGCCGGGCCGTCAAAAGTTTTCCGGGGGGTCCAGGGGGGCCGGTTTTCAAAAAGGCCCCCCAGAGAATTTCCTCTCTACTCACCCCTGAACTCTGGTTTCCGTTTCTCGGCGAAGGCCCTCGTTCCCTCCACCGCATCCTGGGTCCCCCGCAGGAGCGTGGAGAGGAGATTTTCCAGCCGCAGGCCGTCGGCCAGATTCATCTCCGCCCCCCGGCGGATGGCTTCCTTGGCGAATCGCACCCCGAGGGGCGCCCGCCGGCAGATGCTCTCGGCGATCTCCCGCGCCGTCTGCATCAACTCTGCGGGCGGGCAGACGCGCGTCGTCAGGCCGATGCGGCGGGCCTCTTTCGCGTCGATCCGCTCTCCCGTCAGCGTCATGTGCAGGGCGTGAGCCAGGCCCACGACGCGTGAGAGCCGTTGCGTTCCCCCAGCCCCCGGCATGATCCCGATGTTCACTTCCGGCAGGCCGAAGCTCGCCGTCTCGGAGGCGACGCGGATGTCGCAGCAAAGCGCCAACTCGAGCCCTCCGCCAAGGGCGTATCCGTTGACGGCGGCGATGACCGGTTTGGTCAAGGACTCCAGGAGGGGATAGATGTCCCCTTCTCCGAGAAAGGGTTTTCGCCTGTCCCAGACGGTCTGGTCCAGGGATGCGGAGATGGTTTTCTTGATGTCGGCGCCCGCGCAGAAGGCCTTCTCTCCCGCTCCGGTGAGGATGGCGACCCAGAGGCCGTTGTCCTCCCGAAACTCCTCGAAGGCTCCCCGCAACCGGACCCGGGTGTCCGGATCGAGTGCGTTCAGGGACTCCGGCCGATTAATCGTTGCGGTGAAAATCCGGTCCTTCTTGTCAACCTGTACCGTCATTTGGAATCCTCCTCCGCTTTTAGGGACCCGGCGGGTCGCGGTTCTCCTTGCATCTTCGTGGCGGCAATTGGGAACGGTTTCCATAGAAGGAGACCGATTCGCGCATGTTGGGAGCGGGACGATAACACCAAATGTTCAACGTCCCCGTCAAGCTAACCCTCTGTTCGAGTAATGTGCCGCCTTGTCTGTAGCAGGGCGCGTCGGAGGGAGTTTAATCTCTGGGGGGCCTTTCTTCGGCTTCGCTCAGGACAAGCTTAGAAAACCGGTCGGATTTCCCAGGGGGCGCTTTTTGGGCACTGGCGTGCCGGCTGAGGTGCGGTTGGAGGTATGTGCGCTTAAGCCGGGCGTTTTTGGCGCGCATCTTCCGAGAGGTGATTGACCAGGCTCGCAAGTGCGGAAAAGTGACGCTGTGCGTCCCGCCCCCCTGGGGACCCCCCGGAAAACTTTTGACGGCCCGGCATTGCATGGCCGGGCCTGCTTGGGGTTGGGTGTGGGGTTGGCTGGGCTGGTTGTCTGGGGCCTTGCGATGGCTCCTGTCTTTGCCCGAATGC
>JBHIBA010000140.1:0-11305 GCA_046758845.1 Nitrospinota bacterium | reverse complement strand
CGATGTCGGCCACTCCCCCGTCCCACTTCCCTGAGTAACGCGTAAAAGCCAAACGATAATTTTCGAGACGCGCACGCCCTCGCAATACGTGACCTGGACAGGTCCCTTTCAGCTCATCTGCTTTCAAATTGCTGCCGTAGGCGAAATAGAGCATCAGGACCATTCCCTCTGAACGCACCTGCCGCTGCCTAGCGCGCACGTCGCCTGCGCCCCCCGATACTTCACTCTCGCCAATAATTCGGCGCCTCCTGCGTGACCTCGACGTCGTGGACGTGGCTCTCGCGCAACCCCGCCGAGGTGATCCGGCAAAACCGGGCCTTCTCGCGCAGCTCGGCCAGCGTCCGGCAGCCGCAGTAGCCCATCCCCGCGGCGATGCCCCCCGTGAGCTGAAAGACGTTGTCGGAGAGCGGTCCCCGGTAAGGCACCCGGCCCTCGACCCCCTCGGGGACGAGCTTGTCGCCGGCGCCGTTCGAATCGTCCCGATGGACCGACCCTCCGTAGCGGTCCGCGCTTCCCTGCGCCATGGCCCCGAGAGAGCCCATCCCCCGATAGACCTTGTAGCTCCGGCCCTGGTAGAGGACGCGCTCGCCCGGGCTCTCATCGGTGCCCGCGAACAGGCTCCCGATCATGGCCGACTGGGCGCCGGCCGCCAGGGCCTTGACGATGTCCCCCGAATACTGGATGCCGCCGTCGGCGATAACGGGGACGCCGAACTCGGCGGCCTTTTTCGAGCAGGTCGAGACGGCGGAGAACTGGGGCACGCCGACGCCCGCCACCATCCGCGTGGTACAGATCGAGCCCGGACCCACGCCCACCTTGACGGCGTCCGCCCCGGCGCGGATCACGTCTTCGGTCCCCTCGGGGGTGGCGACGTTTCCGCCGACGACCTCGACGTCCGGGTACTCGCGCTTGACCCAGGCCACCGTCCGCAGGCCGGCCTCGGCGTGGCCGTGGGCCGTGTCCACGACGATCAGGTCCACGCCCCGGTCCACGAGGAGACGGACCCGCTCGTGGGCGTCCGGGCCCGTGCCCACCGCGGCCGCGACGCGCAGGCGGCCGTGGGGGTCCTTGAACGCCCGGGGATACTTTTTCCGTTTCAGGATGTCCTTGATGGTGATGAGGCCCACCACCGCGAAGCCCGCGTCCACCACCGGGAGCTTTTCGATCCGGTTCTCGTGAAGGATGGACTTCGCCTGATCCAGCGTCGTCCCCGCAGGGGCGGTGATCAGGCTATCCCGGGTCATGAATTCGCGGACCTTGCTTTTTCCGTCTTCCACGAATCTGAGGTCCCGGTTGGTCAGGATGCCGACGAGCCTTTTCCCCTCGACGATGGGAACGCCCGAGATGCGGAAGCGCGCCATGATGTCCTGGGCCTCGCGGACGCTCTGCTCCGGCCCCAGCGTGACGGGGTCCCGGATCATCCCGCTCTCCGAGCGTTTCACCTTGTCCACTTCCTCGGCCTGCCGCTCGGGGGACAGGATGCGGTGGATGACGCCGATTCCCCCTTCCTGGGCCAGGGCGATGGCCAGCCTCGCCTCGGTGACGGTGTCCATGGCGGCGGAAAGCAGCGGCAGGTTCATCGTGAGGCCGCGCGTGAGCTGCGCCGAGAGGTCCACGTCCCGGGGCGCCACGGCGGAGCGGGCGGGAAGGAGCATCACGTCGTCGAACGCCAGCATCTCCGCGATCGGATCCCTGTCCATCATTTGATTCCCCTCCTGATTCCCGTCCCCTGGGGTTCGTAATTCAGGATCAACAGCTCGTCGATCTCGCCCCGGCCCCGGCCGTTGGAGTTGATCGCCCTTCTCGCCCGGACCTTCTTCTTCTGGAAGCCGGCATAGAGCCCGTGAATGAATTTGCAGTCGCTGTTGCTGAGCATCAGCTTGCAGCCCTTCCTGTCGAGGGCGCGATAGACCTCGGCCAGGCGCTCCTGGTCTTTTTCGGTGAAAGCCCCGGCTGTGTAAGCCGTGAAGCTGGAGGTCGGGGAAAGCGGATGATAAGGCGGGTCGAAGTAAAAGAAATCCCCCTTCTTTGCGAGACGGACGTAAGCCTCAAAATGGCGACATCGAATTTCCGCCCCTTTCAGATATTCGCTCACGAGGCGGAGGTTTTCGGCGTCGAAGATTCTCGAGTTCTTATAACTGCCCATCGGGACGTTGAACTCGCCGCGAGAGTTCACGCGATACAGGCCGTTGTAACAGGTCTTGTTGAGGTAGACGAGCCGCGCGGCCTTCTCCGTCGGTCCGAGTCTCTTTGTATTCAGCGCCCGAAGTTTGTAGTAATAATCCTTCCCGTGCTTTCGGCGGTGTTCTTCCAGCAAAGCAATCAATGTCTCCACGTCGTCCCGCACCGCCCGGTAGGTGTTGATCAACTCCTCGTTGTTGTCTGACAAAACAATGCCGGGAGGTCGGAACCGCTCCATCACATAGAAAAAGACCGCCGCGCTTCCGACGAACGGCTCGACGTAGCGCTCCATCCTCTTGGGGAAGAAAGGCTCGAACTGCTCCAGAAGCTGCGCCTTCCCCCCCGCCCATTTCAGAAACGGTGAAGGAGATACGGCCCTCGATAGCGCGACTTCTGTTCTTCGCCCGGACGTTGCGACCCCTGGTCTCACGAATCACCTTCTCAGAAACCGCCGCTCCATTTCCTCGCGGGGCAGGACGAGCGTGATGGGCCTGCCGTGCGGACAGGTGAACAGCAGGTCCAGCTCCAGGCATTCCTTCACCAGGCGCTCGATCTCTTCCCGCTTCATCCCGTCGCCGGCCTTCACCGCCCCGCGGCAGGCCATCCTGTCGATGATGCGCCCGGCCAGGTCGGTGAATTCCTTCCGCCGCTTCCCCGCATCGCCCAGCCCCTCCACGACCTCCCGCACGAGCCCCGCCGGGTCCACGTGGGAGAGCAGGGCCGGGACCTCCCGGACGACGAAGGACGAGGGGCCGAAGGGCTCGATGCCGAGCCCCAGGCGATCCAGGTCGCCCAGATGCTCGCTCAACAAGACCGCCTCGGCGGGGGAGACCTCGACGTCCACGGGGATCAGGAGGGCCTGGCGCTCGATGTTTCCCGCCTCAAAATATTCGCGCAGCCGCGTGAAGAGAACCCGCTCGTGAGCCGCGTGCGGGTCCATCACCAGGAGGCCCGAGGGATGCTCGAGGAGGACGAACGTCCCGTGAATCTGTCCCAACACGCGGACGTCGGAGAGCAGGCCCTTGGGCGCCGCGGCCTCCAGGAGGGGGACTCGGTCGGAATCGGGGGCCTGGGCCGCCAGCGCGGCCGACCGTCCGGGCGCTCCCTTCCTTCCCCCCGCCTTCCTTCCCGGGAGCGTGAAGCCCCAGCCCCCCGGCGGTTCCGGCCGCCCCGCATCGGGCCGCTCAGTCGGCCGCAGGGGATAAATCTTCGCCGCGGATGAAGTCGCCCCGGAACCCGCCTTCTCCGGCGCGTTCGCTTCGCCGGGTTTCCGGTCCACAACCCCCGTCAGGCTCGAGTCCGAGACCCCGCAGGCCCGGATCAGCCCTTCGGCCAGCGCCCGGCGCACCGCCGCGAACACCCGCCCCCCGTCCCGGAAGCGGACCTCCGCCTTGGCCGGGTGGACGTTGACGTCCACGTCTGCGGCGTCCATCGTCAAGAAGAGAAAGAACAAGGGGTGGCGGCCCGACGGGATCAGGCCCCGGTACACGTCGTTCGCCGCGCTGAGGACCACGCGGTCCCGGACGTGGCGCCCGTTGATCATGACGTGCTGACAGGACCGCCCGGCGCGCGTGACCGAGGGGAGAGAGGCCATCCCTTCGACGCGGACCCCCCCTCCCCCCCCTTCGGCCGCCGAAAAGGGAAAGAGGCCCTTCGCCTCCCGCTCCGGAAGTAGCGCCCGCACCCGCCCCTCCCGGTCGGCGGGGGGCAGGTCCAACAGCGACTTTTTTTCGCTTCGCAACTTGAAGCCGACGCCGGGGCGGGCCAGGGCGGCGTTCGTCGTCACCTCGACGATCCGGGCCAGCTCTGTGTTCTGGCTCTTGACGAACTTCATGCGCGCAGGCGTGTTGTAAAAAAGGTTCCGGACCTCCACGGCCGTGCCGGGCGGGGCCGGGGCCTGGCGGACCTCGACCTCCTTTCCGCCCTCGACGACGACCTTCACCCCCGGATGGGTTTTTCCGGCCGGCGTTCCTTCCGCGGCCGCACGCCGGCGCGTGATCAGCGTCACCCGGGCCACCGAGGCGATGCTCGGCAGGGCTTCTCCACGGAAGCCGAGGGTCATGAGGGAGTGGAGGTCTTCCGCGCGGCGAATCTTGCTGGTGGCGTGGCGCTGAAACGCCAGACGGGCGTCATCGGGGAAAATGCCCTCGCCGTCGTCGGCCACGAGCACCCGTTTCATTCCCCCCCCGGCGATCTCCGCTTCGATGAACTTCGCCCCCGCGTCCAGGGCGTTCTCGATCAGCTCCTTGGCCACCGAGGCCGGGCGCTCCACGACCTCGCCGGCGGCGATCTGGTTCGCAAGGGGCGGGGGCATGACCTGGATCCGCCTCTCCATATCGCCCTTCATCTTAGAGATGACACGGTCTTTCATTTTAGGATCGGCTCAACGAGAATGGCGGGCACGATACCACCGCCGAGAAACCGGAGTCAAGAAAAAAATACAAGATATTGTGTAAAAAATGGATGGCAGATACAAAATATCGTGATCCACCCGTTTTCCTTGCCAGTCCCCGCCGGGCCTGTATAATAGGAGGGGAAGCTTGGGATAACTAAAATATAAGGCAATTTTTTTCGAAATTAAAGCGAAAACTCAATGTCTAAGCCAAGAAATTTCATCATGACCGAGACTGCCGCCCAACAGGCGACCGCTGCGGCCCGCCAGAAGGAGCCCATTATCGGCATGCGCGCCAAAAGGCTCGCCTGTTAAACAACGATGATCTACGGGGCGATCAAGGGATTCAGGGGCTACATCAAGGCTAACCCCCATTTCTGACGAAGGTACCGATCCGGATGATGTCTGCTGGGAAGACGCGCTATATCCGTGCAGGGGCGCACGGCCGTGCGCCCTTACAGAAGTGCGGGCGGGTACGGAGACCCGCCCCTACGCGCAACCCATGTCTCTCAAACGAAGGGGCCGGGCGAGAGTCCGTGACTCCTGTACCGGCCCGTCTTCTTCATCAGGCAGAAAAAGGTGTCTGGGACGAAACGCTTCTCCCCCAGGGTGCCGTCTCTTCGACGGCAACGAATTCCGCCTGCAATCACCCAGTTGGTCCCTTTCTTTGTGAGAAATGGAGACTAACGCCCGAAACCGACCGGGGGAAGAATTGACCTGGGACGACGGTCTGCACCGCCAACCGGCATATGAAACAGCGGAACGCGCTCAAGGGCGGACACGTGCGGTTTGAAGCGCCAGCCCCGAACATCCTCCATCACGTGGGATTCTCTGAATCCGAATATTTCAGGCCCGTAATCGAGAATGGCAATTGGTTCGCTGAGGTTAGACCCCGTTCCGCTACGGCGAAGACGAAGGACCAGCAAGGTGATATGGGTATGAGCTTAAGGGTGATAGCGCTTGTGGACGACTATTCGCGACCCCTACGCGCCCAATATGTTATTTCGCAAAGCGAATCGTCCATCGTCCTCATCCCGTTTCTTCAATCTGTCTGGAGGCAAATCGAGGGCTCCGCTTATGGCGGACTTCCCGAAATCGTTATGAGCCGTAACGGACCGCCATTTACATCCAACGCATTCCAGACGATGCTCCAAGCCGTAGATGACAGACTTCAACTGATAGGTCCGGCCGGTCTAAGGTGGGAACGATGGGTCAATCGTGAAGGTCCAACGGGCGGAAAGCTGAAAACGGCCTTTCGGACAATGTGGTCGGGTTTTGAGTTAATCTTTCTAGTGAGACACGAGCGCGAGCGGATCCCCATAGGAACTCTCGCTCAGCTTTTCGAATCATGGGTGGCCGACTATAATGAGCGCAAACATCCATATTATAAGAACTACACCCGCAGTGAGATCTGGCGGGAATCTATCGCCAGAATTCGCCAGGTCCCGCGGGACGTTCTTTCTGCCAAAATTCACCAAGAAAGGGTCAAGGTCACCCGAGACAGCTTCATCCTATTTGAGGGAGAGAGGTTTCGCACAAACAGTGATGTTTCTGGAATGTGGGTGGACGTGAGCCTGCATCTAAGCGGAGAAGTGTTTGTAGTCACACCTTCGGACGAAATGCGCAAGTTAGTCCCAGTGGGACACATTTTCTTGCGATAAATCGAACGTAGACTGCGGCCATCAGGCAGGAGTGCAGGACGCTCATCAATGAGGAGCTAATATAATGTCTCAGTCCCGGCCTTTCGAAGACCTGGTCCAGCTCATGGCCAGGCTCAGGGGAGAGGGGGGCTGTCCCTGGGACCGGGAGCAGACCCACAAATCCCTGAGACCCTATCTCATCGAGGAAACCCACGAGACCATCGAGGCCATCGAGAAAGGCCCGCCCGAAAGACTGAAGGAGGAGCTGGGCGACCTGCTCCTGCAGATTGTCTTTCACGCCGAGATCGCCGAGGAAGAGGGACGTTTCACCATCAATGACGTCATCGGCCGGGTCCACGAGAAGCTCGTCCGCCGTCATCCCCACGTCTTCGGCGACGTCGAAGCCGAGACGCCGGACAAGGTCTTAAGAAACTGGGAGGCCATCAAGCTCGCCGAAAGGACGGGGGAGAACGAAGGAGGCGGAAAGCCGCCCTCGGTCCTGGACGGCGTCCCCGCCTCCCTCCCCGCCCTCCTCAAGGCGCAGCGCGTGCAGACCAAGGCCGGGCGCGTCGGGTTCGATTGGGAGAGGCCCGAAGGGGCCCTCGAAAAGGTGCGGGAGGAGGTTGCGGAGGTGGAGGAGGCCGCGGAGTCGGGCGAACAAGAAACCCTCGCGAAGGAATTGGGCGACCTCCTTTTCTCCATCGTCAACGTCGCCCGCCACCTCCGCGTCGACGCGGAAGCGGCCCTGGGAGAGTCCGTGGCCCAGTTCATGGAGCGCTTCCGGTACATCGAAGCCGCCCTGGCGAAACGGGGCCTCACGCCCCAACAGGCGGACCTGGCCACGCTGGATTCCCTCTGGGAAGAGGCCAAAGAGGAGGGTTAAGGAAAATTTCCGTCCCGCCCGCACTCCTCGCCCTGGCTTCCATGGCCGTCCAGTCCCTGGCCGACTGCGTGTACAAGCGCTCCCAGGTCAAGGGCGCGGTCCCAGAGACCTTCCTGGTCTATCAGTCCTACAGCTTCGGCGTGACGGCGTTCGCCCTCGTCCTGGCCCAGGGGGCCTTCCGTTCCGACCTCACGGCCTGGAAGTACGGCCCCGCCTGCGGACTGGTGGGGTTCGCGGCTTACTACTTCTTCCTGCGAAGCCTGAAAGGGGGACAGGTCAGCGTCAACACGATGATCTTCCGGCTGAGCTTCGTCCTGACGGCGCTTCTGGCGATCGTGTTCCTGGGGGAGCCGGTCACCGTCCGGAAGGTCTCCGGCCTGGCGGTGGCGGGTCTGGCGGTGGCGGCGCTGACGATTTTTCCGGCGCTCAGGAAAAAAGCGGGGGGCGCCGGGGCCGCCGAGGGAACGGCGGGCGAGAAGGGCAGGAGCCTCGCGTTCGCCCTGGCCGCCCTGGCCTGTCTCGGGACGCTGTCGTTTTTCTATAAGCTGGCGGCGCGAGAGGGCGTCCCGGCCCCGGCCCTGATCTTCATCCAGTTCGCCTTTTTCTCTCCTTCGGCCATGGTCTACGCGGCATTTCGCCGGCGGTTCCTTCGGCACCCCGTTTCGATTGGGCACGGCCTCGGGGCGGGCGTCCTCCTGTCTCTGGCCCTGATCCTTTTGGTCTCGGCGCTGATGCGGGGGGAGGCGGGAATCATGGTCCCCATCAACCAGATGAGCTTCGTCCTGACGGCGGCCTTCGCCGTGCCCTGGTTCGGGGAGGCGTGGACGGCCCCCAAGACCGTTGCCGTCCTCCTGGCGGCGGGGGCGGTCTTCCTGCTCTCGGGTTAAGGGGTCGCCCTTCTGCCTGGAGGAGAATCTTCGTTTCGCTCAGGATGACCGAGAAGCCGACCGTGAGCGTAGCCGCGATTTGCTAGGCCGGGCTTGGTAGGGCGGGCTTCTAGCCCGCCAGGCCCGGCGGCGGGCAAGGGGTCACCGACCCAAATGCCCGCCCCACCACGGAAATCGCGGCCCGTCCATCTCCGCATGAAAACCGGGGATAAGTCAGCACCACCACAAATTGACAAGGTTTCCGGGCGCCTTTATATAAAACCAAACTTGATGTGACTGGGCTTTTTTCGATATTCTGCCCGGCTGAGGGCGCCCGCACCTGGAGGAGACATGGCGGCTGAACAGGTTTACATCTTCGACACCACCCTTCGAGACGGAGAGCAATCCCCGGGGGCCAGCATGGACCTGAACGAGAAGCTCGAATTCGCTCTTCAGCTCGAGAAGCTCGGGGTGGACGTCATCGAGGCCGGGTTCCCCGTCGCCTCCGGGGGAGAGTTCGAAGCCGTCCGCGAGGTGGCCCGCCACGTCAAGGACTCCCAGGTGTGCGCCCTCACGAGGACCAAGAAGATCGACATCGACCGGGCGTGGGAGGCCATCAAGGACGCCGCCGAGCCGCGCATCCACACCTTCATCGCCACTTCCGACATCCACCTGGAGCACAAGCTGCAAATGACCCGCGAGCAGGTGGTGCAGGAGGCGGTGGCCGGCGTCAAGTACGCCCTGAAATTCTGCCCCAATGTGGAGTTTTCCCCGGAAGATTCCTCCCGCACGGCCCTGGATTTTCTCTGCGAGGTCATCCGGGCGGCCATCGAGGCGGGCGCCAAGGTCGTCAACGTCCCCGACACCACCGGCTATTCGATCCCGGAGGAGACGGCCCAGCGGTGGGGATACATCTTCGAGCGGGTTCCGGCGCGGGAAGGCGTGATCTTCAGCGCCCACTGCCACGACGACCTGGGGCTGGCCGTCGCCAACAGCCTGGCGGCGGTCCAGGCGGGCGTGCGGCAGGTGGAGTGCACCATCAACGGCATCGGCGAGCGGGCCGGCAACGCCTCGCTGGAAGAGATCGCCATGGCCATCAAGACCCGCTCGGACTTCCTGCCCTTCTACACCCGGGTCAGAACGGAGGAGATCTACAAGACCAGCCGGCTCCTGAGCAGCGTCACCGGCCTGAGCATCCCGCGCAACAAGGCCATCGTGGGAAAGAACGCCTTCGCCCACGAGGCGGGCATTCACCAGCACGGCGTGATCCAGAAGGCCCTCACGTACGAGATCATGACGCCCGAGTCCGTCGGCCGGCACGACAGCACGCTGGTCCTGGGCAAGCACTCGGGCCGCCACGGCATCCGCCAGCGGTACCAGGAGCTCGGGTATAGCCTCACCGACGAGCAGATCGCGGAGCTCTATCCCCGCTTCCTGGAAGTGGCTGACAAGAAGAAGGAGGTCTTCGACGAAGACCTCATGGCCATCCTGGACGACGAGCTGAGGCTGCACGCCGAACGCTTCCGGCTGGAATACCTGCACGTCACAACCGGCAACCAGGTCGTCCCGACGGCGACGGTGAAGCTGCGCGACGGCGAACGGGTCCTGATGGAGACCGACAACGGCGATGGTCCGGTGGACGCCGTCTTCAAAGCCATCGCCAAGATCACCCAGGTGCCCGTTTCCGTCTCGGATTACTCCGTGCAGTCGGTCACCCGGGGCAAGGAGGCCCTGGGGGAGGCCTTCGTGAAGATCGACGTGGGCGGGAAGGTCATCACCGGCAAGGGCGCCAGCACCGACATCATCGAGGCCAGCGCAAAGGCCTACCTCAACGCGTTGAACAAACACCTGGCCTCGCTCTGACGCGCGTGGAGCCGATCAAAAAGTCAAAGTCCGAAAAACCATGCGGGACGCCGCTTCGCGGCGATGAATCCCCGGAAAGCCGCGCCAATTGTGGAAAAACGCCGTCGCCCGATCTTCGGGCGGGAACAGAAGGGTGACGAAATTCGTAACCATTTGAATTTAAAGGAATAATACGATTGACCAATAATTGGGCAATCCGGAGAAATCGGCGAAGGAAGGGCGTTTAGGAGGCTTACGAACGCATTTATCCCCAGTTTTTCCACAATCTCGGTGGAAAGCGTTCGGGGGTTTCGCAACCCCCCAAAACTCAAACTGTTGTGCGTACCCCTCTACTGAATACGAAAACGGAACGTAACGACTTGGGCGTCCCGGTCTCCCGAGCGGCTGAAGGGAAAAGGCGCGGACGCGTCGTCGTCGCCATGAGCGGGGGCGTGGACAGCTCCGTGGCGGCTGCCCTCCTGAAGGAGGAGGGATGGGAGACCATCGGCGTGGGAATGCAGCTTTGGGATTACGCCGAGGCCAAGGACGCCTTCGGCTCCTGCTGTTCCCCCTTCGACGTCATGGACGCCCGGGCCGTGGCCGCAAAGCTGAGAATTCCCTACTACCTGCAAAACTTCCAGGACGCCTTCCGCCGTCAGGTCGTGGATACCTTCATCGCCGAATATCAGGCGGGCAGGACCCCCAGCCCGTGCGTCCTGTGCAACCAGCGGTTCAAGTTCGACCATCTCCTGAGGCGGGCCGACGAGCTGGGCTCAGGCAGGGTGGCCACGGGACACTACGCGCGCGTCATCCGGCGGGAAGACGAGGGGCGGCACGCCCTGTACCGGCTGTACCGGGGACGGGACCGGGAGAAGGACCAGAGCTATTTTCTCTTCAGCCTGAACCAGAAGCAACTGGCGAGGGCGACGTTCCCCGTGGGCCATCTGACCAAGGGGGAGGTCCGCGAGCGGGCGCGCAGCCTCGGCCTCAAGACGGCGGACAAGGCCGAAAGCCAGGACATCTGTTTCGTCACCGGCGGCGATTACGCCGACTTCATCCAGAGGCAGACGGACGACGATTTCCAGCCCGGAGACATCGTCGATTCCTTTGGCCGGGTCCTCGGCCGGCACGCCGGCCTGCCCCGCTACACCGTGGGACAGCGAAAGGGCCTGGGGATCTCCGCCGCGAGGCCCCTCTACGTCCTCCGCATCGACGCGCCCGGAAACCGCCTCGTCGTCGGACACGAAGAAGATCTGGGCCGAAGGGAGTTCACAATTTCCCAGGTGAACTGGATCATCCGCCCCCAAGGGGAAGCGAGCCGCGAAGGCGTCCCGGCGGGGGTCCAGATCCGCCACCGGCACACGCCGAAGCCCGCCCGCGTCTTCCCCCTCCCGCAAGGGCGCGCCCGCGTCACGTACACCGAGCCGGAGCGCGGGGTCGCCCCCGGCCAGGCGGCCGTCTTCTACCGGGACGACGAGGTCCTGGGCGGCGGGTGGATCGA
>JBHIBA010000139.1:0-11334 GCA_046758845.1 Nitrospinota bacterium | reverse complement strand
TCCAGGCCCGGGCCGGGGTCGCGCAGGAGCTGGCCGGTGATGCAACTGATCCCGTTCACCCCGCCTTGCTGAATCCCCTCCGTCTCGATGGCAATCACCTCGACGCCCGCCCGCTCCACGCGCCGGATCGTCTCCACCGCGCCCTTGGGCATGATGACCTTTCCCGGCTCCACCATCACCAGGTTGGCCGGGTAGTACTTCCGCTGCTCGTCGGCGGGGATCTCGATGAGCTCGAACCGCTTTGACCGCAGCCACTTGTAGGTCTCGTAGTCCAGCTGAGCCGGGAAGACGATGGCCTTGCGCAGGTCGATGACGCCGAAGACCATGTCGATGTGGAACTCGCCCCCCGACTCGAAGGTGTCCAGGAGGGTCGTGGCGTGGGCCACGTGCAGCTCCTTGACGCCGCAGTCGCGAAGCCTCTGGGCGTAGGCGTCATGGTCCTTGCAGACGACACCCATGTCGATGTTTTCCGTGTGGCGCAGAAGGAAAAACTTCGGGTCCTTCGCCCACAGGGGATTCTTTTCGTGCTCGGTGGGTCGAACCAGGGCGACCTCGCGCAGCCGTCCGATGCCTTGGCTGCCCCAGCGCTTGCCCCAGATCTTCGCAAGCTCGTCCAGATAGCCGAACTCCTCCAGGACCTCCGTTCGGGGCGGCTTGCCCGGCTCGTAGTCGGGATAGTTCTCCAGGGGATAGTCCTCCGGGGCCCTTCCCACCGGGTCGCCTCCACCGCCGTTGTGAGTCCTGAATTTTTCATCGCTCCCTCTCGGAGCTTAAAATTTCCAGGGTTTGAGAATTCACGGATCTTCAGCAGGGATTCACCCCTCTCCGCCCAAATGGATCAAAGGCCGCGCACCGTGGCCCCCGAACCGCCGACCTCCGCCATCCTGGTAGATTCACATCCACACTAGCAAAGCGAATCGCAGGCCGTCAACATTCTTCCTGACGGGTCTCCCTCAGGGTGACATCGGCGTAAGGGATCAAGGGTCAAAGGAGCGACAGCGCCGCGGTCGGTGAGTTCAATAGAGCGAGGCCACAGAGGCTGCTTTGGAAGCAAGGGGAGTGAGAGCGCAAGGCCCGCCTAGGCGACCGCTTCCGGTACTGTGAGGATTCGACCGAGAAACTTGCCCGTGTCGGATTCAGGGATCTCGGCCACCTCTTCGGGCGTCCCCACGGCCACGATCTCTCCGCCCTCCTCGCCCCCTTCCGGACCCAGGTCAATGATGTGGTCGGCCGTTTTGATGACCTCCAGGTTGTGCTCGATGACGACGACGGTGTTCCCGGCGTCGGTCAGCCGGTGAAGAACGCTGAGCAACCGCTTAACGTCTGAGAAATGAAGGCCCGTGGTGGGCTCGTCCAGGATGTAAAGCGTCCGGCCCGTGGCCCGTTTGCTGAGCTCCCGGGAAAGCTTCACCCGCTGGGCCTCGCCTCCGGAGAGCGTCGTGGCCGATTGCCCCAGCCTGATGTAGCCCAGCCCGACGTCCTGCAGGGTCTGAAGCTTGTCCCGCACCTTCGGGACGTTCTCGAAGAACTCGAGCGCCTGGTCCACGGTCATGTCCAGGACGTCGGCAATGGATTGGCCCTTATAGCGGACGTCGAGGGTCTCACGGTTGAACCGTCTGCCCTTGCACACCTGACAGGTCACGTAAAGGTCGGGCAAGAAATGCATCTCCACCCGGATCAGGCCGTCCCCCTGGCACGCCTCGCACCGTCCCCCTTTCAGGTTGAAGCTGAATCGCCCGGGTCTGTACCCCCGTTTCCGGGCTTCGGGAACCAGGGCGAAGAGGTCGCGGATGAGGGTGAACACCCCCGTGTACGTGGCCGGATTGCTCCGGGGCGTCCGGCCGATGGGGGACTGATCGATGTCAATCACCTTGTCGATGTGCTCGACGCCCTGGAGCGCCCGGCAGCGGCCGGACCGCTCCGTGCTTCGGTAGAGCTTCTGCGCGAGGGCCTTGTAGAGGATCTCATTGACGAGCGTGCTCTTTCCCGATCCCGATACCCCCGTGACGCAAGTGAAAACCCCCAGGGGAAAATGCACGTCGAGGTTTCTCAAGTTATGCTCCTGGGCGCCCAAGACCGATATGCAGCGCCCATCGGGAACCTTTCGTCCTGCCGGCACGGGGATGGAAAGCGTCCCCGAAAGGTATTGACCCGTCAGCGAATGGGGGTTGGCCATGACTTCGGCGGGGCTTCCCCGGGCCACGACGTGCCCCCCCTGAAGCCCCGCGTCCGGGCCCAGGTCCAGGACGAAGTCGGCCGAGAGGATCGTTTCCTGGTCGTGCTCCACAACGATGACCGTGTTGCCCAGATCGCGCAGCCGCTTGAGGGTGCCGAGGAGTCTTCGGTTGTCCCGCTGGTGCAGGCCGATGCTCGGTTCGTCCAGGATATACAAAACGCCCACCAGGCTCGCCCCGACCTGCGTGGCCAGGCGGATGCGCTGGGCCTCGCCTCCGGCCAGCGTGGATGCCCGCCGGTCCAGCGTCAGATAATCCAGCCCTACGCGGGCGAGGAACTCCAGCCGTTCGGTGATCTCCCGGAGGATCCGCTCGGCGATCCTTAGCTCGTGGGGCGTCAGCTCAAGATTTTCAAACCACCGCTTCGCCTCCTTGACCGAAAAGGAGGCGACCTTTCCTATCCCCTTGTCCCCGACGAGGACCGCGCGGCTCTCGGGTTTGAGCCGATGGCCCCCGCAGGCGGAACAGGGCTGAAGGGTCATATAGGATTCAACCTCCGGCGAGGAACTCTCTTCGTACCGGCGCTCCAGCAGGGCGAGGACGCCCTCGAAGGGGCCGCGAAACCGTTGTCGGCGATTCCCGAACTCGTTGACAAACTCGATCTCTTCGCTCCCGGACCCCTCGAGGATGACCTTGCGGATGCGGGCCGGCAGCCTGGCGAAGGGCGTGTCCAGAGAGAACCCGTAATGCTCCGCCAACGCCTTCGATACGCGGAGATGAGACACCGAGGGTTTGTCGGCCCAGGGCCGGATCGCCCCTTGCCGGAGAGAGAGGTCTTTTTCCGGGACCACCAATTCGGGGTCCACCCGGGGCAAATACCCCAGACCATCACACGCCTGGCACGCGCCGTAGGGGCTGTTGAAGGAAAACATCCGCGGCGACATCTCCGGAAATGCGATCCCGCATTCCGGACAGGCGAATTTTTCGCTGAACAGGATCTCCTCCGCCTCTCCCACCCCCAGGATGGCCAGACCGTCGGTCAGCCGAAGGGCCGTCTCCAGGGAGTCGGCGAGACGGCCCTCCATCCCCTTGCGGATGACGAGCCGGTCAACCACCACCTGGATATCGTGCTTGAGGTTCTTGTTCAGGCGGATCGGCTCGGACAGGTCCACCAGCCGGCCGTCCACGCGCGCGCGGACGAACCCCCGGCGGGCGATGTCGGCCAGCTCTTTGCGATACTCCCCCTTCCGACCCCGGACGATGGGGGCCAGGACCTGCACCCGCGTCTCGGGCGGCAGGGCCAAAGCCTGGTCCACCATCTGCTGGATGGTCTGAGAGGCGATGGGCTTTCCGCACTGGTAGCAATGCGGCCGACCCACCCTCGCGTAGAGAAGACGCAGGTGGTCGTAAATTTCCGTGACCGTCCCCACGGTGGACCGGGGATTCTTGCTGCCCGACTTCTGCTCGATGGAGATGGCCGGCGAGAGTCCTTCGATGGAGTCCACATCCGGCTTGTCCATCTGTTCCAGGAACTGCCGCGCGTAGGCCGAGAGGGATTCCACATAGCGCCGCTGTCCCTCGGCATAGAGGGTGTCGAAGGCGAGAGAGGACTTTCCCGAGCCGCTGATCCCGGTGATGACGATGAACTTGTCTCTCGGGATCTCGACGGAGATGTTCTTTAAGTTATGCTCCCGGGCGCCCTTGATGACGATGTTCCGCTGCACCATGAGACGGGTCCTTCCCGTGGGGTAGATCTTGGGAGATGAACTAACCCTTCATTATAAGCGGGCTGTCCACCGATACCAGTAGGAGCGCCCAAAGGGTTCTGTCCTTGGGGCCTCGCCACAGAGAAGCGGTCAGTAGGGCGGCCATCTTGGCCGCCTTTGCAAGCGGGGCCGCCGGGCAGGATGCCCGGCCTACCCAAGCCCGCCCCACCAGCGGCTTGCAATTGGCGGTCCAGCCAGGATTCGTGTAGAGCCGGTCTACGTCGCGGACTCAGCCGAATTTCCGCCGGCGCAGATCTTGTAGATCACCGCGGCCAAAATCCCGCCCAGAATCGGACCCACCCAGTATACCCAGTGAGCCGCCCAAAAACCGGAGGCCACCGCCGGTCCGAACGTCCGGGCGGGGTTCATCGACGCATTTTCTCTGACCGCTACTTGGGGGCCTTTTGGCCCTTTGCAGTCAGGGAATCAATGTATTATTGAAAATCAAAGAGAGTGGGGGAACCCGTAGGAGCAAATCTGGATTCGATGAAACTATCTCACCGTTCATAAGCTATTGGGGGCTGCATAAAGAAGGTCCTCAACGCAGCGCGTCCAGCAAGGGAGCGGAACGGCCGAAAGCCCAGAGTAATTCCGAAGATTTCTCAATCGCATCTTTCTTTCGGGCGGGTACACTTCGGCTTCGCTCAGTGCAAGCTCCGCCCCGCTCCTACATCTGCTCTGCCCGAGCCGGGCGAGGGCCTGTGGCCCCTGTACCGGCCCGTTGCCGTCGAGAGGCCATTCCTAATGCAGGAATCAATAGCTGGCTTTCGGTGTCGAAGAGGGAACAAAGAGGTGGCTCTCTCCGTTCACCCCCGGGGCGCCGGCAACCTGTGGGCCAGCCGGTGTCTCTTCATCGGTTCCGACTGGTGAGTGCGGATCCTGAGATCCGAGCGGGGCTTGGCGCTACACAGCAAAACGAAGCCCGCTTCCTCATCCTGGGGGAAAAACCGAACGGCGTCCGAGTGGTCTACCTTGCCCTGTAACAGAACCCCCGCACAAGTGATGCACCACCCCTGTTGGCAGGTGGCCGGAAGACCACAACCCGCCTTCCTTCCGGCATCGAGGAGATATTCGTCCTCGCGGACTTTCAGGCGAACTTTGCCCTCCGGCGTTTCAAGCTCCACCGAGTGCTCTGCCACATCTCGGCGATTTTCTCTACGGATTGTAGAAGGGCCGGTTCTTGCTGTAGGGAGCCTCACCGGGCTCGCCGCGGCGGAAGTGCCCAGAGGGCCGGATCTCGCCGTCTCTCTCCTTGCTCAGGAGCTCGATGAACCAGGCTTCGTGCTCGATCTCTTCATTGAGGATACGTTGCGCAATGTCGTAGGTCCGGGGGTCTTTGCCGAAGGTCAGGTCGCAGACCTCGTTCCAGGTCCGAATGGCGCAGCGCTCCGCCTCCAGGAGCACCAGTAAGATATTCGCGGCGCTCGGGTCTTCCGGCAGATACGCATCGGGACAGGACGCCCGGTCGGCGAATTCCCGGATGTCCCTGGGGATGCCGCCGCCGAGCTCATAGATGCGCGGGGCGACCAATTCAAAGTGGGCCCGGTCCTCCAAGCGCGCGTCCTCGCAGATCTCCTTGTAGTCCTCATGTCCGGCCAGATGCATCCGGAGGATGGTGTAGTAATAATAGGTTGTGAATTCGGCTCCGGCGGCATCAATGAGCTTGTCGACCAACCGCTTTACGTTGACGCCCCGAGCTTCCATCTGCTCGGCGCCCACGCGCCGCGTCACATCCCCCGCCTTCACCTTTCCCGCGGCATGCGGCTTCGCTTTCGCCATTTCGCTGTCCCTCCCCTGAGATGTTCCAGTTAGGTTTAACAGATGGAATCCTCCAATCTAACAGAGGGGGTGTCTGATTACAAGAACAAACTCTCTCAGGGCGAGGTCACAGCACGGACCGCAGGGAAAACCGACGGCCGCCCGTCCAGACCCAGGCCCGGCCGCGCCCCCGTCAGCGAATCAACATGCCCGCGTAGCCCACCACAGAACTGAAATCGCCGGTGACCTCGCCCGAGGTCATGTGACGGACCACCTCCGCCCGCTGGGCGCCGAGCCTCCGGCACGCCGTCAGAACCGCCGCCACCGGCCCGTGCCCGCACATCCGCACGTCCTCGCGCCGCACCGCTTCCAGAAGCCCCTCCGGGTCCAGCCGGAGGATGGCGTCGATGGCCGCATGGTCCTTGCGAAGCGCGGTTTCGTGGGGTTCCTCGTGATTGAGGTCGGTGGTGGCCACCAGCGCCCAGGAATCCTTCCGGTCCGCCAAGGCCGACGCCATCGCAAGACCGAGCGCCCGACAGACCGCCGGGCGGTAATCCTGCATCAGGACCGGGAGAATCTTTAGAGGCTCCCCCTTTCCCGCCCGAATCCTGAGCAGGAAGGGGAGCTGCACTTCCAGGCAATGTTCCCGTTCGTGAGCCCGGGCGCCTTCGACGACATCCAACTTCCCGTCGATGGGGCGAAGCTCCTCGAGAACGCGTTCCGCGAGCCCCTCATCCACCCACGCCTCTCCGCCGGGGATTTCCCATCGCCCCCGGACCATGAAGCTGACGCCCCCGCCCGCCAGATAGTGATCCGGCCCGATGAGGACCACCGTGTCCGGGGGTTGAATGCGGGAGTACACCTCCCCGGCCACCCGGCCTGAGTACATAATGGCCGCGTGCGGGACGACCAACCCCTTGGCCCGAACCGAGTCGCTCCGCGCGGGAAGGAGGGCCTCGCTCTCCCGGTCAAGGGCATCCGCCGAAAGGGGGTAAAAGGCGCCCGCAACCGCGGCCCTGCGAACCTCGCCTCTCCCAACGGCCGCCATTTCCGTCCCCCGGCGCTCGAAAGGGGTGGTCGGCCCGCCCCCAGCGCAAGATCCCTACGTTCCTCTACACTACTCAATATAGGACGCGCGGCTCTCAGGGAACCAAGCGGCAGGGAAATCGGAGAAGGTCGGGCGATTCCCTGCGACCTTTTCCTACCATTCGACGATGGGTCAGTCGGGGATTATCAATGGAGGAGGGGGGGAGGGGCGAGGGGCGATGACCCTTCGCTCAAATCGCGGCTACGGCGCATCGCCGCATGAGGCGGTCCGTCTACAGTGGAAGCCCGTTTCGTGTCATCCTCAACAAGGCGAATCGAGGCGCTCTTACGAACGGGGAAGGGCCTCCAAGCGCACCCGGGCGGTCCCCTTTTTGCGGAATCCAAGCTTTTCCGCTGCACTGTAGGAGAGGTCGATGATCCTGCCCCTGACGAAGGGTCCCCGGTCGTTGATGCGCACCACAATGGACCTGCCGTTTTCCAGGTTGGTGACCCTCACGGGCGTCGTCAGGGGAAGCGTCTTATGGGCGGCGGTCATCTTGTAGGGATTGTATCTTTCCCCGCTGGCCGTCCTCCGCAAAGCCCAACTGAAGCCGTACCATGAGGCAATCCCCACCTGCCGAAAGCCCCTGGCGGACTTGCGGGGTACGTAGGTGACGCCGTTGACGGTGTAGGGTTTCGTGGAGCGGCCGGCGCCGGTTGTTCCAGAGCCGACGGGCGCCAGGGCGCACCCCCCGGACAATAGGAGACTAACCAGCGTGACGGCGAGTGCGAGTCGCGCGTTCATCGATTTCCTGTCCTGACAGAGAGGGGGCAAGAAGGAGTCACACTGGCCAACTCCCTTCCTCGGAGATTCCAGTCAGGTTGCCCTAGAGAACGTTGCGCAGTTTGTTCAAAATCCCAATATTGGCGGGATTCTCTCCGCGTCTCCATCAATCGTTGTCATCAAAAAAATCATCGTCATCATCAATAAAACCATCATCGTCATCGAAGAAACCATCATCATCATCATCAAAATGAATAGGCGGAGGGATGCCGCCATACCCGGGGGGGATTCCGACGTAGCCCGGTGGAGGAGCGTAGTAGGTTTGCTCAGTTTTTTCCCCCTCGCAGACTTCTTTCATTTCATCTTTGACCAGCTTGCCGCCCCGCCAGGTCCTCTCCCGCACCTTATGACACCGGGTTTGGGCATTATAGGCGACCGGGGCGGCCTCGACTTTCTGCCACCCGTCCGCGCTGTGATAGGCCACGGGCCGTCCTGTGTGAGCCGCTTCACGGCCCGCTCGGGCGGAGATCTCCGTCACCGTTCCTCCAAAGGCTGCTCCCAGGAGTCCCCCGACGACCGCTCCGCGCCAACGATTATTCTTGTCAACCAGAGCGCCCGCCGCCGCCCCTAATGCTCCGCCGGCACCTGCCCCTTCATACGATCTCGGGCTCGTGCAAGAGGACACCAGGACGCTGCCAAAGGCGACAACCGCGAGCCATGCCACGATTTTTTTCATCGAGCCCTTCTCCTCATCAAGACATTGCCCTACGTGCTCTCATTGGTCGGTTGTAACCGGAATTTCCCCTCTCAACTCTTGATCGAGGCCCACCCTGTCTCCACCGCCGGATGGACGAACATCTCCCCTTTCCCCTGGCTGCCCGTCACCTTTTGAGCCCCGTAAACCGAAGCCGGGCGCACTGCACCGCCCACCCACCTATGGGAAGACATGGGTGTAGTCAAATTCTTGCACCAAGGACCTTCGTCCAATCATCCGCTTTTGACCAATTTGACCTGGAGACTGTGCAATGAGCAGTTCTTCACGTCTGCTTGGAGGGCCGACGGTGGCGTGCAGACTATGTCCCGTCGCCATTTTCCAGCCGGCCCTTCCATGTGGCCGGACAAAGCTTCCCTTCCGTCGGTTGGGAAGAGCAAACTTCGTGCCGCGTTCGGGCCAAATGGATTGACTCTTTGAAATCAAACAGATTGAGGCGAGGGGATCTGAATTATTACAACCGGTGTAAATCTGGTGATCGGACCCGGGATGGCGTCATGTCAGCTTATGTTAACTGGGTTGGCAGAGGCAAGTTGCGTAGCGCAGCCTCTGTGGTTGTTTGGTGCCACCCGATTAATGGCGCCAAAGGACCATAGGACCAAGGTTCAAGTGTTTCCGGTAAGCGTCGGTGGGATTGTGATGATGCGGTCGGTATCGGATGGAAAGGAGGAGTGCCGTAAAGACAGGAAGGGTTAGTCCCACAGAGGGCATGCTATCCATTGGGTCGTGGAAGGAAATGTTCGAGATGGAAGCTGAGAGCCGCCTGTATCCGAAACCTCCCCTCAGACCCCCCGAAGGAGGGGAAATCTTGTCGTCGAGCCTCGGACTGTCAATAACACCGTCGTTCCCAGTAGCCTTCGACCCAGATGCGATCGTAGGTTCTGTAGCCGTAGCCCCTGCGGTAGCGCACAATCCAGCGCCCAGGGACCCAGACGTCGTGGCACGGGGGAGGATAATAAACGCGGGGGGCAAGCAATACATCCAAGAGAATGCCTGTGCCTATACCAATCAGGAGGCCCTCATGAAAGTGGAAATGACCATGACCGCGGAAACGGGGGTGGTGCCGGCGTTTCCAGCCACCGGCTTGAGCCGGCAGAGCCATCCCTCCTAGCAGAAGGCTCGCTATGAGCAGACCCGCTGCGATCCGTTTCATTTCCTCTTACCCCCTTCCGTGCTTCAATGTAATTACAAAAATAATATATTGCCACTCTCCACTCCCGTCAATTGTGTTGTCGCGCCCACAGAACAACAACCGGAGAGATGCCGGAACCCCCCTTCGGGACCAGAGTGCCTTTTAGTTAAAGCAAAATGTCGACCCCAACAATTGTCCTCGGTGAAAATGGTCTGGGAGTTTTTATTCGTGAGGGTATACAGTAGACAGGCCCACCGAGGTCGCGGTGGAGCGGGCTAGACAAAAGGCAGGGTAAAGCGAACGTCACATACCGTCGCGTGTCGGCCCGATAAAGTTGCGGGTATGCGTCCAAATCAGAAATTCCATCGAAAGAATTCGCGTGATAGAAATTGAACTCCCTCTTGGACTCGACTGAGCCATTCAGAAGCTTGGCTTGAAAACTACCGGCTGTTTTTGCGTCAGTAGGTTTGCTCTGTTTTTTCTCCCTCACAGACTTCTTTGATCTCGTCTTTGACCAGCTTGCCGCTCTGCCAGGTTCTCTCGCGCACCTTATGACACCTGGTTTGGGCGTTATAGGCAACGGGAGCGGCTTCCACTTTCTGCCACCCGTCTGCGCTCTGGTAGGCCACGGGCCTGCCTGTCTGAGCCGCTTCTCGCGACGCTCGGGAAGAGATCTCGGTCACCGTGCCTCCGAGGGCCGCCCCCAGGAGTCCTCCGACGATCGCTCCGCGCCAACGATTGTGTTTGTCAACCAGAGCGCCCGCCGCCGCCCCCAATGCTCCGCCGGCAGCCGCCCCCTGCTGCGTTCGCGGACTGGTGCAAGAGGACAGCAGGACGCTGCCAAAGGCGACAACGACGAACCAGGCTGTGATTTTTTGCACTGGGTCTTTCCTCCTCATTTTCAGTTGTACTCTACAGATCGTCGCCTAACTCACGATCCTCCAGTTGCCGTCGGCTTGCCTGCAAGCCGTGCCTTTGACCTTCTCCGTCTTTCCATCGACGGTTATGGTCTGCATGAATTGCCGGCAGTGCTGTCCATTGTCGTTCTTGAAGGCGGATTTCGCGACAACCGTGCCCTTATGTCCCGTATCCGGGTTGCTCCAACTCGCCGCCTTCCCGGAAGGGTTTTTCTCCAGAGTCTGTTGGGTAGCGGTGGCCATGGCGACCCTGTCCTTCTGGTCCAATTTCTTGCCATACTTGCTACCCAGAAAGGCGCCGAGCAACGTTCCACCAATCGTCAAGATCAGCGTTCCGCCCGTTAAGGTTCCAATCGCATAGCCGATGAGCCCGCCGGCCGCCCCACCCCCGAGCATTCCGCCGGTCTCATTGCTGATGCCTAATTGTTTGTTGATCTCGGCGCAACCGGAAAGACTGGCGCCGGCGAGGCAAACGACCAAGAACACAGCAACTGTCTTGCCCAGGAAGTTTTTCATCGAAACCCCCATTGGCCGATCGGCGTTGACTCTATCGGGGCCGTCGGACACAGCCGAAGGCCGGAAAGATCCCCGAAACGCCCAGACTCGGCAATGACGTTGGGTAGCTCATCCAAAACACCCGGCATTCAACCGGGCGTCCACTCATTTGGCTCATACAGCAGCCGCACCTACCCATCCGATATATTCAGACTTGAATGGAGCCGAATTCTTGCACCATGGAGCCTGGTTTAAGCCTCCGCCCTCGACCCGCTTGCCCTGGAAGGAACCTGCCTGTGCGTGGAGGTTGGTCCGGGATATCCGGGCGAAAAATTCCGTTGGAATGGGAAATGCCCCAAACCCGCCCAAAAGGGGCCAATCGGGCCCGCGCTCGAGCGAGCGCCTTAAATCCGTCCGCTCCTAGCGTCGCGTGCGCGAAATTCGTTGAATATGTCCTACGCCCCCCGCCTCTGGGGCGCCACGGGCGGCTCGTCCGCCCGTGCCTGCGCT
>JBHIBA010000138.1:0-11477 GCA_046758845.1 Nitrospinota bacterium | reverse complement strand
CGCGCCAGTGGGCGGGCTCACCGTCCGTGTCTCATATGTCTTGAACCAGTACATTTTCTTGACACGTTGGCTCCAGAGCCTTAAGCTGACACCCACGCGGGAAAGGAGGTGATCCGATGAAAGAAATTCCATGTAGTCATCGCGAGGTGGCCGAAGTCTGACGCCTTGACCTGGTGTCAACCGGGCGGGGCCTGGGCTAATCCACTCGGCTCCACCGGAAAATCCCCGGGCGATGCGGCCGTCATGACCCTTCGCCGGGGGATTTTTTTGTCTTGACTTTCGTCCGCTTTTCGCTAACTTTAAGGAGAGGAAAGAATAATGCCGCCGGACGGATGGACGCGAGAGGGTTTTCACAAACAAGCGGCGGCGACGCCCCCCCCGCCAGTAGAGGGATGTCCCATGTACCTGACGAAGCGGCAGCGGCAAATCCTAGACTTCATTAAGCATTTCATTGAAGAGAAAGGCTACTCGCCGAGCCTGGAAGAGATCGGGGCGGCCTTCGGATTGACCTCCCCCGCAACGATACACAAGCACATCTTGAACCTGATCGAAAAGGGCCTCTTGAAGCGGGGCTGGAACCGAAGCCGGTCCATCGAGGTCCTCGAAGGGAAAGAGCCGGAACCGACCCGGGAGCTTCCGTTGATGGGCTTCATCGCCGCAGGGGGGCCACTGGAGGCCGTTGCCGACCCGACCACGATCGCCCTTCCCTGGACAGAGGCCGGCGCCCGGAATCTCTACGTCCTGCAGGTCAGAGGTCAATCGATGATCGAGGACCACATCCGCGACGGCGATTACGTCATCATCGAGGAACGCGAAACCGCCGAAGATGGAGAGACCATCGTCGCCTTGCTGGAGGGGGGAGAGGCGACCCTCAAAAGGTTTTATCGGCAGAACGGGCATGTGCGTTTGCAGCCCGCCAATCCCGAAATGGAGCCCATCATCGTCCGGCAGGGCGAGTTCAGAATTCAGGGCGTCGTCGTGGGAATTTTGAGAAAGTACTGATTTTCCCCATTCCGCCCCGTCGGCCTACCTCGCGTTCTCCATACGTCAGGGAGACTGTCGCACTGTCCTGGCGCTTCTCTTCAGAGGTTCGCGTGTAGCGCGGGGGTTTTTGCCCCCCCCGCCCCCCTGCGAGCGAGTCCACGAACGCCCGTTCTTCGACCGGAGGCCAAGGCTCCACTGACCCGCCCCCCGCATAAAGAAAGGGAGAGACTTTCGTAGAAGGCCAGCCGCAGCGAGGTTGCGCCTGCCCTCTGTGTGGGCCTAGCCGGCCGGCCGGTGGTAAGATGAAGGCCACCGAACATACGTCAGAGGAGGGGGACCGATGACCATCGAAGGGAAGGGGGTTGTGGCCAGGCGCGCCGGAGAGCGGGCGGAGCTGGAAGACATTGTCATTGAGCCCCCCGGTCCGGGAGAGGCGCTGGTCCGGATTCAGGCGAGCGGGGTTTGCCACACCGATTTGCACTACAAGATGGGGACCATCGGCGACCAGTTTCCCTACCTGCTCGGCCACGAGGGCGCCGGGATCGTGGAGGCCGTCGGAGAAGGGGTCGCCGAGCCCGCCGTGGGCGACTATGTTGTCCTGGCCTGGCGCGCCCCGTGCGGGCATTGCCGCTTCTGCGCCATCGGCCAGCCGCATCTGTGTGCGGCCAGCCTCAACGCAAAGCCGCGGATGAAGACCGCCGACGGCCAATCCCTCTGCCCGGCCCTGGGGATCGGCACCTTCTGCACCCACACCGTCGTGGCGGCCAAGCAGGCCGTCCGCGTGCCCCCGGAATGCCCCCCCGCGCAGGCCTGCTTGATCGGCTGCGGGGTGATGACGGGGGTTGGCGCGACGCTCTACACCGCCCAGGTGCGGCGGGGGAGCAGCGTCGCCGTCTTCGGCTGCGGGGGCGTGGGGTGCAGCGTCATTATGGGGGCCAGGTTGGCTCGCGCGGGCAAGATCATCGGCGTCGACGTCGCGGAGAATAAGCTGAAGTGGGCGAAAGAGTTCGGGGCCACCGACGTGATGAACGCCGCCCAAGTCGATCCCGTCGAGGCGATCCGAGGCCTCACCGGAGGAAAGGGCGTGGACTACGCCTTCGAGGCCGTCGGCAAGCCGGAAACCCTCCTGCAAGCCCTCTGGTCGCGCGATTTGGCGGGCACGGCGGTCCTCATCGGCGTTCCGGACGCGAAGATGGTCATGGAGTTGCCCATCCAGAGGTTCTTCGGCCTGGGCGGCGGTCTGCGGGTGAGCTGGTACGGCGATTGTCTGCCTTCGCGCGACTTCCCGCTCCTGGCGGACTGGTACAAAAAAGGCGAGCTGGACCTGGACCGGGCGGTGACGCGGGAGATCGGTCTTGGGGACGTGGAGCCGGCGTTCGAGGCCATGGAGCGCGGCGAGACCCTTCGTTCGGTCATCCGTTTGCCGGATGGATGAGCCAGTAGGGTTTCTCAGGGGGACCTTTTTGGGCACTTGCGTGCCGGCCGAGCTGCGGTTGGAAGTCCCTCCCCTTAAACCGGGCGTCTTCGGCGCACGCCTTCCGAGCGGTGATTGAGTCGGCACGCCGGTGCGGAAAGCTGACGCCGCGCCTCCGGCCCCCCCCTGAACCCCCCGGCAAACTTTGTGTTGGCGAAAGAAGGCGGCCCTGCGGGGCCGCCTTCTTTCGCAAGAAACTTGGGCATTTTGCGGAATGCCAGAGCCTTCGCAAGCAAACAACCGCAGCCCAAGCCTTCCCCGAGCCCAGCGTCTCGGTCACCTCTACTAAAGGATACTCTGATTTATTCGATCTGAGCGTCAGCTTTTTTCAGAAGCCCTTCTACGCTTTTCATAGAGCGCGCGGTCCAGCAGCTACCCAACAGTTGGCTCATTCGCGTTGAGATGGCGCCCCATCCACCTCCTCGCTTTTTTCTGTCCAGGGTTTTGCCATCCGCATTCAGAATGTCGGCCTTCCACACGATTCGAACACGGACCATCGCAAAATCTGTGAATTGAACTTTTTCGCTAGAGTTAGCCTCAATGCGTCAAAAATTCATGCCGCTTGGTTGAGGGCATCGGTGGTTCGGGTGAACAGATTTTCGGTTTGCTGATTGCTCAACAGGCGCAGCACTGTTCTCCCGCCGGGTCTGAGGATATGCCCCGCACGGTTGAATAGCTCGAAGCGAAGGGTCTGGATACTCTTGAGGACATACAGGGCAGTCCCCTTGTGGGAGCGGGGGGCGTTTGGCCGCTCCGGCATCGATCTGGAAGTTGGTCAGCAGGTTGTGGGCCAAGGCCACCGATTCTAGGGACACCGATTCTAGGGACACCATACTTAATTCTTGGCGCAGATTCTTGGCAGATTCAGGGCGAAAAAGGCGGTGCAAGCAGAAATAAGTATGGTGTCCCCCAGATTGTGTCCCAGATTGTGAGATTGTTTCTACGCGCGAGTCGGTGACTCTTGCTCAGGGTGACATGACTCTAAATTATTTGGTGCTCCCCTATGTAATAACATTTTCTTCGATCGCACCGGCCCAGGATTGGAACGCGGCAGTTGTCGCTTTCCTTCCTGTGCGGGCTCACATATCAAAGAAAACCGTTTCCTCATCGCCCTGCATATGGACGTCAAATCGGTAGACGACGCCACCCGGGGTTTCCTCACGCTTTGCGATGAGCGTGCCGCGGCGGTCCTCGGGAACGGATTGAAAAACCGGATCCCGCCCATTCGCCTCGGCCTCGTCCGAGAAGTAGATGCGCGTGAAGGCGTGCAAAAGTATGCCCCGCATGAACACGATGACGTTGATGTGCGGGGCCTGTTCGGCGTCAACGGCGCCGGGCTTGATGGTATCGAAGAAAAACCGGCTCTCCGGGTCAGTGCCGGTGCCCACGCGGCCAAAACCCAGAAAGTTCGCATTGGAACGACGAGAGTCCTCCGGATGGGGGTACCGGCCCTGGGCGTCCGCCTGCCAAATCTCGATCATGGCGTCCGGGATCGGAGTCCCCTCACCATCGAAAACCCGACCCTCGAGACGGATGCGTTCGCCGTCGGTGTCCGGTTCCACCAGGGGGGTCATTACGGTGTTCTTGAAGGGGTAGCCGTATTGTTCGGGCGTCAGGCCGTACGCAAAGAAGGGCCCGACCGTTTGCGAGGGTGTCTGCTTGAGGTTCATGGATCACTTCTCCATCGGGGTTGAATTTCGTCCGCGAAGGATGAAATCGAACTCGTAGCCCAGTGCGAACTCCGGCTCCGTAACATCGATGGAGAACTTGGAGATAAGCCGTTCGCGGGCGTCTTTCGGCGCGCTTTGGAAAATCGGGTCGAGGTCGAGCAAAGGATCACCGGGAAAGTACATTTGCGTCACAAGTCTCGTTACGAAGCTTCGGCCAAACACTGAAAAGTGGATGTGGTTGGGCCGCCAGGCGTTATGATGGTTTGCCCAAGGGTAGGCCCCCGGTTTAATTGTATAAAACTTGTAACGGCCTTCGCTGTCCGTCATGCAGCGCCCCGCGCCCAAGAAGTTGGGATCAAGAGGAGCAGGGTGTTGATCGACCACATGAATATATCGTCCCGCCTGATTCGCTTGCCAGATTTCAATCAGTGTATCCGGGACTGCTCTGCCGTCCTCGTCCAAGACCCGGCCCGTCACGATGATCCGCTCACCCACAGGCTCGCCATTCTTCGCAGCATTCTTGGTCAGGTTGTTGTCGAGTGGACCGACCGAATCATGGCCGTAAATCGGGCCCGTTATTTCCGACAGGCTTTGTTTGCTGGGAATTAACGGTTTCGTGGGCCCGCGTAATGCAGTGGATTTATAGTCAGGATAAATATAAGGCGGCTGGCTTTTCCAATCTCTCGGTTTGACAATCATCGCTTCTGTTCCTCCTGAGCAATCATCTGCGAGTAGGTTTCTTTAGCGACTTTGAAAGCTTTGTTTGCCGCCGGAACGCCTGCATAGACCGCTACCTGCAAAAGCACTTCTTTAATGTCGTCTTCGGACGCGCCCGTATTCCTCGTTGCGCGTATATGCATCGCCAGCTCTTCCCAATGACCGAGACCCGCCAGGAGCGCGACCGTAAGCATACTCCTCTCCCGGCGCGTCAGTGCGTTCCGGCTCCAAACCGCGCCCCATGCGGCTTCCGTTATGAACCGTTGGAAGTCTTCATCAAAGGCGGTTTTCCGGCGCTCCGCACCATCTACATGGGCGTCACCGAGGACGGCGCGACGGATCGCCATTCCTTCTTTAAAACGATCTTCACTCACGGCCTGTCTCCCACACTACCTGCCCGTGAAGGTTTCACCTACCGGCACAGATTTCGTTCCGTATATGATCCGACACTGATTTGATAGTGTAATCTGGTTATGAAAAAGGCCCTTCCGGTCTAGTCGGGGCTGAAGGGTCACCGACCCGGGCCGCCGCGCTAGATCACAGATCCGTAGCGTGTCGCTTCCGCGAAGCAGGCAAGCTCACAGGTTCAGATTCAACAGCCGGGCGGCGTTGGCCCCCCGGATGAGATCGATCTCGGACTTTGAGCAACCCGATAGCCCGTTCACGGCTTCCACGGGCCGCGGGTCCGACATGAGGAAGGGATAGTCCGTCCCCATGAGGACGTGATCCGCCCCCCAGGCGCGGACCAGGTATTCCAGAGCGGCGCCGTCGAACACGAGGGTGTCGAAGTAAAGCCGCTCCAACGACGACCGGACCGGCCGGCGCATCTTCTCTCCCGTTTCGGGGCGGACCTCCGTCATGCGGGCCAGTCTGCCGCGTTGATAAGGCAGAAAACCGCCCCCGTGGACGATTCCCACTTTGAGGTCCGGCAGGCGCTCCAGGACGCCGCCGAAGGCCAGGCTCGCCCCGGCGATGCTGTTGTCCAAGGGGTTTCCCAGGGAGTTGATGAAGTAGTAATCCCTCAGCCGGTCGGCCGCCGCCACCTGGTAGGGATGGATGAGCAGGAACGCCCCCAGCTCCGCCGCCCGCTCAAAGAAGGGGAACAGGTCCGGATGGTCGAGGTTTTTTCCGCAGACGTGGGTCCCGATCTCCGCGCCCTTCATTCCGAGGTCATTCATCGCCCCGTCGAGCACCCGAACGGCCAGCGCCGCATCCTGCAAGGGCGCCGTCGCCAGGGCTGCGAACCGGTCGGGATGGGCTTGTACGGCTTGCGCCAGGCAGTCGTTCTGGATCTGCGCCAGTCGTTCCCCAATCTTCGGTTCCGCCTCATACAGGAACAAATAGGGGACGGGGGAGAGGACGTGCAGGTCTACGCCGGCCTCATCCATGTCCCGCAAGCGGCGCTCCGGGTCGAACCCGCCGAGCCGCATGGGTCCGACCCGCCGGTCGTTGATGCGTACGTAATACGACTCGGGACCGCCCTCTTCCCGACTAAACTTCCAGGCCGGGTCGACCTCGCTCATCCGCTCAAGGCATTCCGGCGTCACAAAGTGGCAGTGAATGTCAACGGTCCGCCCTTCAGGCATTTATCACTCCTGGTTTGCGCTGTGTTCTCCACCAAACGGTCTTCCCGCGGCGTCCGGTCGGTGTCACCAAGCGGCATGTATATCCGCCCCGATCTCCGCGACGGGCTGCGCTTTCCGCTCAGATCGGGGCTACAACTTCCGGGCGCGTACAGGAGTCACCGACCCTCGCCCCGCCCCTACGCAACCGGTATAGAGAGCGTCAACACGTGTAGGAGCCGAGTTCCATACCGGCCCATTCTTTTCGCCAAACTGGCCCCTCGACCGAATGCTGCGGCTGGCGAAGCCAGATGAGCATTCGGCCAAAGAAGGTCGCCACCGCTGGACGACAAACAGCTAACCCAGCCCACTCACCGCCCATCCCCCGCAGGGCCGAGCCGAAGGCTCGGCGAACCAAAAGTTTTGCTGGGGGGTGCGGGGGGCAGGCCGAGCCTCCTCCTGATTCGCCGAGCAAGCCTCTGTAACCCTCCAACCCGGTTGCGGTGCCGCAGGCGCTGCGAATGCGCTGGGGCGCGGACGCACAGCGTCAGGTTTCCGCACTGGCGTGCCTGGTCAACCACGTCTCGGCAGGCATGCGCCAAAGACGCCCGGCTTAAGCAGACGCGCCTGCAACCGCAGCTTGGCCGGCACGCCAGTGCCCAAAAAGCGCCCCCCGCAATTAACCTGCCCCATCACGCATCCACGAGGGGGCTTTTCCACACGATTCCATTCTCACGGTCCCAATCCGGGGCGTTGAGGAACCCGCCGTTGGGAAACCCGTCCGGGTCCGTCAGAAGGTCCATCAAGCTTCCCCGGATGGCTTCGACCGGACGCACCTCGGGGTAGCGGTCCTTGGTCAGCTCGGAGAGGGGGAAGTTGTGCGTGATCACTCGGCCGGGGGAGAGGGAGTGGACGCGGATCCCCCGGTCCTTGAACTCGGCCGCGATACCCTGGGTGATTCCCTCCACCGCCCACTTGGACGAGCTGTAACAGATGGCGTTCCGCCCGCCTTTTCGGCCGTAGTTGGAGCTGAAGTTGATGATGTGCCCCCGCCCGCGCTCCGCCATCTCCCGCAGGGCCGCCTGGCAACAGAAAAGCACACCCACTACGTTGACCGTGATGATCTCCCGCATCATCTCCGGTTCCAGGTCCAGGAAGGAACCGCGGCGTCCGCCCAGGCCGGCGGCGTTGATGAGAACGTCGAGTCCCCCAAGCCGGGAGACCGTTTCGTTGACCATGCGTTCGACGTCCTTCACGCGTGTCACGTCCGCCCGGACGGCCGAGCCGTCTGCCCCGAAGGCCCGGATCTCCTCCGCGACGCCTCGGACTTGAGACTCCGTGGTAGCCGCGACGGCCACCGAAGCCCCGGCCTCCGCGGCCGCCAGGGCGCACTCACGTCCGAGCCCCCGGCCGCCCCCGGTGACCAGGACGACTTGACCCGCAAGGGGTTTTTCCATCTTCACCTCGATGAATCAGACCGCCGGGGTCCCCGTTCTCAGACCTCCGCCGTCATCTGCCCGTGGAAAGCTTCGGGACGAACTTGTTTGTGAAAAGGTCCTCCACCGCGATGGTTTTCTTCACGCCCATATGCTTGGAGATGAGGTCGCGGGTGTGGGCCATTTTCTCCCGGGTCATGAGGCCGACGCCCGGGCCCTTCTCCTCCTGGTACCGGAAGTACCCCATCATGATCTTCCAGGTCTCGAGGCTAAAGTTTCGGTTCAACGTCGGGTTGTACTTGAGCAGGATGTCCATCGCCCCTTGTGGATTTTTGTAGCCCCACACAACCCCCTTCAGGGCGGCGCCGACGAACCCCCGGACCATCTCGGGGTTTTTGCGGATCAGGCCGTCCGTGGTTGCAATGCCGTTGGAGTAGATGTCCACGCCGTAGTCCCGAAAGTTGATCGTGTGGACCTTTTTGCCGGCCGCCCGCGCCGCCGCGTAGACCGGCGGAGCAATCAGGTCGAAGGCCGTGATGGCGTCCACCGCCCCCGAGATGAGGCTGGACCCTTTGGCGGCTGGCGTGACGTTCACCCATTTCACTTTCTTGGGGTCAAAGCCCGCGCTTTCTGCAAGGGCCGGAAACATCCTCCTGGCGGCGGAGAAGACGGAGTCGGCCATGGTCTTGCCCGCCAGATCCTTCGGCTCCCGGATGCCCGAGCCCTCCAGGGCGAAGACGACGTACACCGACCGGTCCAGCAGGATTCCGACCATCTTGACGGGGATGCCTCTGGACCGCCCCCGGACCACCTCGCCCACGTCCGGCGAGCCGAACTGGGGAACCCCGGTCCCCATCCGCTTCACCAGGTCCGCAGAGCCTTTGCCCCGCTGGATGTCCACGTCCAGCCCCGCCTGAGAGAAGTACCCCAGGTCCTTGGCCACAAAGAAAGCCGTGTGCTTGGCGTAGATGACCCAATCCAGGCCGAGCTGGACCTTCTGGGCGGCCGCGGCCGGAAGGGCGCCTAGAAAGAAGAGAGAAAGAAACAGAGTCACGGGACCGAAACGAATCCTTCGCATGGTTCCCTCCTTCTGGGGATCCTCATCGGCATCCCTGTCCTTCCCCCCTTTTTCCATCATGGTCGCATTCCGTTGTGGCTGGTTCTCCTCTCAAGAATCGGGATTTTCCCGATCGTCAAGCCTCTCGGCGGGCGCCCCAGATCGTGGGATCACGGGGCGCAAGGCCAGGCATTCCTTCGTTGGTGATTCGCCACAACATATCAAACGGATGCCGGTACGACAATGGCGCCCTTGCGACGCCCCGGTGAACCTCTCACCTCTCAAGCCCTCACGGGGTTTCCCTCCTTCATCCCTTCCAATTCCGGCAGTGGGTCAGTTTGGAACGGATTAAGCCCCGTACTTAGCTTTGCCTACGGCTGTGTCTTCATTTGGTGTAGCCCCGATCTGAGCGAGGACCTAGGTCCGAGCGGAGATCGGGGCGCGCCCGGCCGCGATTTCCGCAGAGCCTGCACGGAGCGGAGCGAATGTGCTCAAATCGCGGCTACAAGAGAGGAAAGCAGAGGTCATTCAGCAAACTGACCCACTACCCCAATTCCAGTGCGATTGATTTTCAACCCGGTTTCTTCTATTTTTGCCGAGAAATTCACAATCCTCTGGACGTTCATTCCTGGTTTCCGGCCGGAAAGGATTTTTGCAAAAACCAATCCTGCCCACAGGGGGGGCGGGGGCTTCGAGCCGCCGACATCAGACCGACGAGCGTCTAAGCCGTGCAGGCCCGGCCTGGGTTGTGGTTGGCCTGAAAGGGGGGTATCCACAGGGGGGCCATCAGAATGTGGCATCTTTTGGGATCGCCCACGCGGAGGACATCGTTATGAAAGGAGCAGAGGTGGTCGTTCAGGCGCTCACCCACGCAGGCATCCGACACTTGGCCGGGGTCTCGGGGGACTCTGTCTTGGAGATTCTCGACGCCATGTACGAGAACCCGGCCATCCAGTACATCCCTGTGCGGCACGAGCAGGTGGCGGTATCCATGGCCGACGGATACGCCCGGGCCACCGGTCGACCCATGGCCGTCCTCACCCACGTGGGGCCCGGCGCTTTGAATCTCCCGCTCGGACTCTGCAACGCTTACAAAGATTCCGTCCCCCTGTTGGCCTTCAGCGGAAACATCGATTCCCGGAAACTCGGCAGGGACGCCTGGCACGAGATCGACGTTGTCTCCCTCCTGCGCCCCGTGACCAAGTGGAACACCGAATGCCGCTCCTCAAAGGAGGTGGCCGGCGTCATGCGAAAGGCGCTCCTGGAGGCAGCGGGCGGGCGTCCCGGACCCGTTCACGTAAGTTTCCCGAAGGACGTGCTGTCGGGCGAAGTGGAACCTACCGACCGATACGAGCCCACAGACGTGTGCGTTCCCATGGAGCGGCCCGAGCCGGACCCGGAGCGCGTGGCAAAGGCCGCGGAGATGTTCCTGGCCGCGAAAAACCCCATCCTCTTGGCCGGGGGCGGGGTCCAGTGGTCGGACGCATGCGAGGAGTTGCTGGCCGTGGCCGAGACGACGGGGACGCCCGTGGTGACCACCGACTCGGCCCGCGGCGCCATCCCCGAGGACCATCCCCTCTCTTTCGGCGTCGTGGGAAGCCTGGGCAGGGTCACCCCTTGCGAAGCCATGCGCGGGTCCGACCTGGTCCTGGGAACCGGGGCCCGGTTCTCCGACTTGTCCACCATCGAGTGGAGCCTGATCGGAGACGGCGTCCCGATCATCCAGGTGGATCTCGACCCGAAGGAAATCGGCCGGCAATACGCTTCCGCCTACGGTATCCAGGGAGACGCTAAGCGTTTCCTGGCGAAATTCCTGGCGGAGGTCGTGAGACGCAACGGGGGTTCCCGCCGGGACAAAGAAGACCTCGCCGTCCTGCCGCGCATCAGGGATCTCAGGAAGATGGCCGACCAGGAGTGGGCCGACTTGATGGACAAAGACCTGACCGTTCGGCCCATTCTTCCGCAGCTCATCCTCCGGGAGGCGATGGACTTCCTGGGCACCGAGGCGGTGGTGTCCGTGGGCGCGGGGACCCACACGACGTTTGCCGGCAAGTTCGTCGTGGGACGCACGCGGCGGCTTCTGCGCTCGGTGGGTCTGGGTCAGATGGGCTTCGCCTTCCCGGCGGCGATGGGGGCCAAGCTGGCCCTTCCCGACGTCCCGGCCCTCGTCCTGGTGGGCGACGGCGATTTCGCGATGGTGATGCAGGACCTGGAAACGGCTGTGAGGATGAACCTGGCTGTGGTCGTCGTCATCTTCAACGATTTCTCAATGGGGGCGGTGCGCCACTTCCAGAGGATGCAGCACGGGGGGCGCTACATCGGCGTCGAGCACAAAAACCCCGACTTCGCAGAGGTCGCCAGAGTATTCGGCGCCCACGGGGAGCGAGTGGAAGAACCCGCGAGGGTCCGCCCAGCCCTGGAGGAGGCGTTCGCCTCGGGGAAACCGGCCGTCCTGGACGTCATCATCGACCGCAATGAAACGCCCAAGTCGGTCCGCGCTTTCTATCAGAAGTTCAAGTGAGAACCCAGGGGGGCTTTTTTGGGCACTTGCGTGCCGGCCAAACTGCGGCTGGAAGT
>JBHIBA010000137.1:0-11488 GCA_046758845.1 Nitrospinota bacterium | reverse complement strand
TGGGAATCCGCGATTCCTTCCCCCTCATCTCCTGATGCTTACAGGGACGGTCGCCTCACCCTGAGGGACGCTTTCGTCGCGGACCGTGAGGAGGGGGGACAGGGCGCGCGTCGCCGTGAACGATTTGTCCTTGAAGCCGGTTAACCGCTCGCCCGGACCGTTCACAGGGGTCCATTTTTCCTTTTGCGCGCGGAGGAGAACGAAGGATTCTTCGCCGAGCCTTCCTTCCCGGTTGAGCCATCCGCCCGCGCCGGAAAAGTGGTACGTGCCCAGCGTTCCTTCGAACGTGTCCCGCTCCGGCATCCGGCTCAGGGCTCGCGCGACCAGGCTTTGGGTGGACTTGGGGTCCGCCGCCTGAAGCAGAGATTCCGACAGGAAGAGCAGGGCGTCGTACGCACAGACGGAGGGAAGGGGAGGGGGGGCGCGATATGCCAACTCATAGACGTACCGGAATCTCTCCAGTTTTTCTTTCAGCGGATCCTCGGACGGCAGCGCGCCCGCTACCGCCAGTTTATGGCCGATGGCCAAGATGACCTCGTCCGGCTCACCGCGCGGCGGCTTCATTTCCTCTTCCGACAAGCGGAGTTGCGGCGCGGCGGCCAGAAGGGGATGGACCGCGGCCGGGCCCAGGAGAAGGGGGGCCGCGTAGGCGGCCTCCCGGGCGGCCCGAACGATCCTCTCCGCGCCCTGCCGGTCGAGCCAGGCCAGGACGGGAAGAGACCCGCCTGTCCTGAACACGCCCCGAAGCTCTTTCCAGTCCCCCGAAGGAACCACCACCGAACGGACCCGCAGGCCCAGCTCATCGGCGATCCGGCCGACCGCCTGCCGACCTCTTCTTCCATAAGCCGTCCCGTCGGAGACCAGCGTCAGCTCGCGCTCACCTTCCCGGCTGAGGATCAAAAGGGCCTTACGCGCCGCACCGCTGGCCAGACCGATGAGCGAGATCACTTCTTTGCCGGGAACGCCGGGGCCGCAGGAAAGGGTGGGCAGCCTCTGGGGACGGAGGGCCAGGGCGGTGCGGTCAGCCAGATTTGCGCTGACATACTGCCCCGCGGTCGCGAGCTCCGGGTCCGCCTTCTCGCTGGGGTCGGGCGAACTGGACGGACGGGGAATCGCCACTCTCTCCGGAGGGGATGTCTCGCCGTCCGGATGAACTGTCCGGCCGGAGAGCGTTTCGTAGCCGGGCGGGGGGGAAGGTCTTGGAAGGAAGGCTGGTAGCCATCGGAAGGCGAAGCGGATGTCCTTCAGGGGTCCGGCAGCCTCCATTTCCCGAATGAAGAGCTCGGCTCCTTTTTGTTCGGCGAGCGTTACAGAGATCCCTTCCGCCTTAAAGGGGGTCCCTCCGGCCTCGGGGGTTACTAGAAGGTCAACGCGGGCCAAGGGCCCGGATCGCCCATCCGTCTCCTCTTTTGGCGGGGCCGCACAGGCGGAAAGGAGGAAGAGGAGAGATAGGGTCAGGCACGCCGAACAGACCGCCCGGTGATGGAACCCGAAGGAATTGAATTCGCAAAAGAGCCAGGAGGACGAAAAGTCAGGGGGCAACGAGACTCCCTTCCGCGTCTCTCGCGCCCTTCGCGATGAATTCGTTGCATGAAAAGGTAGCGCGGAGGCTTCAGCCTCCGCCAAGAATGTTACTTTGCCGCGCTCAGCTGCCAATCGGCCGAAGGGCCAGCGCATGCATGTCCACTCCGAATGCCGCCGCAGGAAAAGACGGCGGAGGCTGAAGCCTCCGCGCTACAGCCATTGGAGATAGAAACAGGGAATCCTCCAGAAAGTGATGTCCCCGGTAGGCGGTTCAACCCTCTGCGCCAGGAGGCCTTTACGACCTCACCCCACCTTGATGGGGATGAAGGCCTGAGATTCCGGCTTGTCCGCCGTCCCTCTGCCGATATTGATGATGCTGATCCGGGCCGCCGCAGCGGTCGCCACCTTGCGGAACGCCTCGGCGACCGGAGAGTCGGGCTCGGCGTACACGATGGGCCTTCCGTCATCGCCGAGCTCCCGGACCCGAACGTCCAGCGGGATTTCACCCAGGAAGGAGACGTCATACCGACTGGCCATCCGCTGCCCGCCGCCGTAATCGAACACTTCCGACCGCTCTCCGCAGTGGGGGCAAAGGAAATAGCTCATGTTTTCGATGATCCCCAGAATGGGGGTCTCCACCTTGTTGAACATCTGAAGGCCTTTTTTCGCGTCCAACAAGGCAATTTCCTGGGGGGTGGTGACGATGATCGCGCCGGTGAGGGGGACCTTCTGGGTCAAGGTCAAGTGGGCGTCACCGGTCCCCGGGGGCATGTCGACGACCAGGTAGTCCAATTCTCCCCAGTCCACGTTTTGAATAAACTGGGTCACCGCCTGGATGACCATCGGGCCGCGCCAGATGATGGGCGTGTCGTCCCGGTCTCCGATGAGGAAGCCCATCGACATCAGCTTCACCCCGTAGTTTTGCATGGGGAGGATCAGGTTTCCCTGGCCGACGCGCGGCTGTCCGGAAACGTTCATCATCAGCGGGATGCTGGGGCCGTAGATGTCCGAGTCCATCAGGCCGACGGCGGCCCCGAACTGGGAAAGGGCCAGGGCGAGGTTGACCGCGACGGTGGACTTGCCGACGCCCCCCTTCCCGCTGGCCACCGCCACGATGTTTTTCACCCCCTGAACGGCCTGCCGGTCAGGGGTGATCCGGCCCTGAGGGACTTTCGCCGTCAGGTTCACGGAGACTTGTTCCACGCCCGGGGTCTCTCCCGCGAATTGCTCGGCCTGGGCCTTCATCTGATCCTTGACGGGACAGGCGGGCGTCGTCAGTTCGATGGTGAAGGCCACTTGCGAACCCTTGATCTTGATGTCTTTCACGAACCCCAGGGAAACAATGTCCCGACCCAGGTCCGGGTCCGTGATGCGCCGCAGGGAGTTCAACACTTGCTCTTCCGTCACGGACTGATTGGCCATCTGCCACTGTCCTCCCGTCGTGCCTTTAAGAGCTATTGGCTGAGCGCTGGTGGGGTCATCGACCCCCGAAATCCGTCTCGGGTCCGTCTCCCGGGTCTCCGGGGGACTCGGACGGAGCGCTTCACGCGCCCATGCGCGCAAGGAATGCTGTTTATCCTATCTGGATTTCTGACGGGTTATGCGCAAGTCCCGGCGCGCCTCCCCGGTTCGAGAATGCGCCCCTTCCAGTCGTCTACTCCCCCGCTGGATTGCGCGCGACACCGCGCCCAGGGGCCCCTTCGGAAAAATCGTTACGTACCGTGCTCCCAGGAGGACAGATAGGCCGCCTGCTTTTCGGTGATTTCGTCGATCTGCACCCCCACCGCCTCCAGCTTCAGCCGGGCGATCTCCCGGTCGATCTCTTCGGGGACGGGATAGACGCGCTTTTCCAGCTCTGCGTGATGCTTCGCCAGGTACTCGACGGAGAGGGCTTGATTGGCGAAGCTCATGTCCATCACGCTGCTGGGATGACCCTCGGCGGCGGCCAGGTTGATGAGCCGCCCTTCGCCCAAGACGATGATTCGCCGCCCTGACGGCAACCGATACTCCTCCACGAAGTCCCGGAGCTTTCGCTTCTCCGCGGCCATTTGCTCCAGCTCCTCCAGGTCCACCTCCACGTTGAAGTGCCCCGAGTTCGCCAAGATGGCCCCGTCCCGCATGACCTCGAAGTGCTCCCTGCGAAGGACGGAGATGTCCCCCGTCACCGTGCAAAAAAAGTCCCCGACGGGAGCCGCTTCCTTCATGGGAAGGACGCGGAACCCGTCCATCAGGGCCTCGAGGGCGCGGATGGGGTCGACCTCGGTCACGATGACGTTGGCGCCCAACCCCCGGGCCCGCATGGCCACGCCCTTGCCGCACCAACCGTAGCCGGACAGGACAAAGGTGGAGCCCGCCAGAAGCCGATTGGTGGCGCGCACGATGCCGTCCAGGGTGCTTTGCCCCGTGCCGTATCGGTTGTCGAAGAGGTGTTTGGTCTGGGCGTCGTTGACCGAGACGATGGGATAGGCCAGGACGCCGCTTTCGGCCATGCTGCGCAGGCGGATCACGCCCGTCGTCGTCTCCTCCGTGCCGCCCAGAACTTGGGGCAGGAGATTTTTCCGTTCGCTGTGGAGGGTGGAGACCAGGTCGGCCCCGTCGTCCAGGGTGATGTGGGGGGCGAATTCCAGGGCGGAGGAGATGTGCTGGTAGTAGGTCTCGTTGTCCTCGCCTTTGATGGCGAAAACGGACATCTCGTTGGTTTTCACCAGGCAGGCCGCGATGTCATCCTGCGTGCTGAGCGGGTTCGAGGCGCAAAGCCTGAGATCGGCCCCCCCCGCTTGCAACGTAAGGGCCAGGGCGGCCGTCTCGGTGGTGACGTGAAGGCACGCCGCGATGCGCAACCCTTCCAGCGGCCGCTCCTGCGCGAACCGGGCCTGGATGGTGGCCAGTGCGGGCATGGAGCGGGAGGCCCACTCCACTCGAAGGGCCCCTTTGTCCGCCAGGGCGAGGTCTTTTACGTGGTAGTCCATTCAATCTCTCCGCGAGCGCCGACGATGTTCAGCGGTGGTGGGGTTAAAGGCCCAACGCGGTCTTGATGTCCTCCACCCGGTCCGTTCTTTCCCAGGTGAACTCGGGTTCCTGTCGCCCGAAATGGCCGTATACGGCGGTTCTCCGGAAGATGGGCCGCCGCAGTTGAAGGTAGTCGATGATCGCCCTCGGTTTCAGCGGAAAGATTTCCCGGATGGCTTCTCGGACCTCTTCCAGGTCAACGCTCGCCGTGCTGAAATCGTCCACGAGGATCGAGACCGGTTCGGCCACACCGATGGCGTAGGCCAACTGGACTTCGCACTTGTTCATGGCCCCGCTCGCCACCAGGTTCTTGGCGATGTGCCGGGCCATGTAGGAAGCGGAGCGATCCACCTTGGAGGGGTCCTTTCCCGAAAAGGCCCCCCCGCCATGGCTGCCGACGCCGCCGTACGTGTCCACGATGATCTTGCGTCCCGTCAGCCCGGTATCCGCCCTGGGGCCTCCCATCACGAAGCGGCCGGTGGGATTGACGTGGTAGGTGACGCGCTCTTCGTCCAGCAGGTGTCGGGGGATGATGGGCTTGACGACCTTTTCAATGAGGTCCTCCCGCAAATCGTTCAGGTGGACGTCCGGGCCGTGTTGGGCGGAAAGGACGACGGTGTGCACGCACAGGGGGGATCCATTTTCGTATTCGACCGTCACCTGACTCTTGCCGTCCGGCCTCAGGTAGGGAAGGACGTCTTCCTTGCGGACCTTCGCCAGTTGGCGGCACAGGTTGTGGGCGAGCAGGATCGGCAGGGGCATCAGCTCTTCGGTCTCGTGGGTGGCGTAGCCGAACATGAGGCCCTGGTCGCCGGCCCCCTGCTCGTGTTCGCCTTCCTCATCGACGCCCAGGGCGATGTCCGGCGACTGTTCGTCGATCGAGGTGAGCACTGCGCACGTTTCGTAATCGAACCCGTACTTGGCGCGCGTGTAACCGATTTCGCGGATCGTTTGGCGGGCAATCTTGGGGATGTCCACGTAGCAGGTCGTCGTGATCTCTCCCGACACGAAGATGAGCCCCGTGGTGACGAGGGTTTCGCAGGCTACGCGCCCCGTTGGGTCCCGCTCATAGATGGCGTCCAGGACGGCGTCGGAGATCTGGTCGGCCACCTTGTCGGGGTGCCCCTCCGTCACCGATTCGGAGGTGAAAAAGAAGTTCGTTCTCACGATGGGCGTCTTCCTTCCGGCCTGTCGGGTTTTGATCGGCGGGTTCTTCCGCCCTCAGCCCGCCCGGCCCATTGCCGCCGGCGCCTTTGAGGGGGGCGCCTTGAGCTCCTCGAACCCCAGATTCCTCTCGGCCCAGGCGTGGACCTCCTTCGCAGAGGAAAAAGCCAACGCCTCCTTGGCCCACGCTTCCGCCTGGACCGAGGAGATGCTCCTCAAGACCTCTTTGACCCGTGGCACACTGTGAGGGCTCATGCTCAGTTCCCGCACGCCCATCCCCACCAGGAGGGCGGCCGAGGCCGGATCGGCGGCCATCTCGCCGCACACGCTCGCTTCGATGCCGGCCTGGTGGGCGGCCCGGACAACGCGGTCGATGAGCCGCAGCACGGCCGGGTGCAACGGGTCGTACAGATAGGACACCCGCTCGTCCCCCCGGTCCGCCGCCAGGGTGTATTGGATCAAGTCGTTGGTCCCGATGGTCAGGAAGTTCACCTCCCGCGCCAGGGCGTCCGCCAAAAGGGCCGCCGCGGGGGTCTCCACCACGATGCCCGCGGGGGGGATCTGTTCCAATTCCACTCCATCGGCGGCAACTTCTGCCGCCGCCTCCCGCAACAGGGCATCGAGGCTATGGACTTCCTCCAGCCCGGAGATGAAGGGGTAGAGGATGCGCAGCCGTCCGTGGGCCGACGCCCTGAGCAAGGCGCGAAGCTGCGTTCGCAAGACCTCCTCGTGAGTGAGGGCGAGGCGGATGGCCCGCAGGCCGAGCACCGGGTTGGCTTCCTCCGAGGCCCCGAGGCTCTGGGCCGCCACGTCTCCGCCCAGGGCGAAGGTCCGGAAGACGACCGGCTCGGGCGCTACCCCCCGGGCCACCCGGCGATAGATCTCGAAGTGCTCCTCTTCTTTCGGCAGGTCGTCTCGGTTCAGGAACAGGTATTCCGTCCGGTAGAGCCCGACCCCCTTTGCGCCGTGAGTGCGAACGGCGTCCAGCTCCCCGGGTGAGCCGATGTTCGCCCGCAGCGTGACAAGGACGCCATCGAGGGTCTCGCAGGGCGAGGCCCGCAGGCGGCGCAGGGCCCGCCGGCGGTCGTCGTAGGTCTTGCGCAGCCGCCCCGTCTTTTTCAGGGTGCGGGCCGTCGGGCGGACGGTGACCAGGCCCGTCGTCCCGTCCAGGACGAGGGCGTCGCCCTGGCGGATGTGGGCGGTCGCGCCGGAAACTCCCAGAACGACGGGAATTCCCAGGGCGCCGGCGATGATGGCGTTGTGCGAGGTCCGCCCCCCCATCTCGGTGATGAACCCCAGGATCTGCTTGCGGTTGAGCCGCAGGAGATCGGCGGGCGTCAGGTCGTGGGCCACGAGAATGGCGGGCGATCCCTTCTCCGGAGCGAGGGAGGTCTTCACGCCCATCAGGTTGCGCTGCACGAGACGGGTGACCTGGCGGATGTCGTTTCCGCGCTCTCTGACGTATTCGTCGTCGATCTTGGAAAACTTGGCTTGATGCTTCGCCAAGGTATCCTCCAGCGCCCCTTCGGCGTTCCAGCGTTTGCGGCGGATCCTCTCGACCGTCTCGCCGACCAGCGTGTCGTCTTCGAGGATCATCAGGTGGGAGTCGAGGATGATGAGGTGCTCCTTGCCGACGTCGCTGGCCAGGCGCTCCCGCGTGCCCCGGAGTTCTCTGCGCGTCTTCTGCAACGCTCGCTGAAAGCGGGCGATCTCCCCTTCCACCTCATAAGGCGGAATCCGGTATCGGGGGATGCGTAGATCCCCCCCCTCCAGCAAGGTCGCCTTCCCGGTTTCGATTCCCGGGGAGACGCCAACGCCCTGAAGGCGGATTTCTGCTACGGCGCCGTCTCTGCTCATAACTCTTCGTTGAACTTGTTTTGCACCAGGGCGGCGAGCTCCCGGATGAGGTTTTCCGCGTCCTCCCCTTCAGCCCTCAGAAGAAGCCGGCTTCCCTGAGAGGCCCCCAACGTCATCACTCCCATGATACTCTTGCCGTTCACCCGGAGGTCGTCTTTCGAGACGGTGATCTCGCTGTCGTAGCGGTTGGTGATCTTAACGAACGTGGCCGCGGGTCGGGCGTGCAGGCCCAGCCGGTTTTCGACGACGACCTCCGCTTGCACCACGGGGCTCAAGTGGACGCCTTCTCCGGCTCGAGAATGTCCCCGGCCACCGTGATGTTTTTCCGGCCGTAATCCCGGATAAAGGCCGCCGCCTCCCGAAGGGGAAGCTTGTCCAGGATGAACGGCAGCTTCAACAGCATGGGGAGGTTCACCCCCGTCACCACCTCCACCGGTTGCTGTCCCAGGAAGGACAGGCTGATGTTGGAAGGGGTGCCCCCCAACATGTCGGTCAGCAGCAAGACGCCGCCCCCTCCGTCCACTTCTTGAATCGCTTTCCCGATGGAGGCGCGCGCTTCTTCCACGTCCACGTTTTGATCGACGTGGATCGCCCGGCACTGAGAAAGCGCGCCGACGATCCCTTCCGCGTTTTTCTGCAAGACGGGCGCCAGCGAGCCGTGGGCCACGATGACCACCCCCAAAGAGGTCGAGGTCTCGGGGGGCGGCGCACCCTTCGAGGACGGGCGCGGCTTCCGCCCTTTCTCCTTATTCGGTTTCATTCCATTCTTCGCTTCGCCCGCGGGGCGAGGCCCGCCGGCCGGTCGGCCCGACCAGGTGCTTGAGCAATTCGTCGTGAAACGCCTCGGCCGAACGGTGCCCCATGCTTTTGAGGAGCTGGTTTCGCGCGGCCACCTCGACCAGCGTCGGGAGGTTGCGGCCCGGCTTGACGGGGATCCGGACAAAGGGCAGGGAAACCTCCAGGATCTCATAATGATGCTCGTCCAGTCCCAGCCGGTCGTAATCCTGGCCCGGCTCCCATTCTTCCAAACGGATGACCAGTTCCACCTGCTTTTCGTCCCGGATGGACACCACGCCGAACAGGTCCCGGATGTTCAAGACGCCGAGTCCGCGGATCTCCATGTGGTAGCGGGCCAGATCCAGGCCTCGCCCCACCAGCGATTCTCCCGCCCGTCGGATCTGGATAACGTCGTCGGCCACCAGGCGATGCCCGCGCTGGATGAGGTGAAGCGCGCTCTCGCTCTTGCCGATGCCGCTCTTTCCCAGAATTAACACGCCCACTCCGTCCACGTCGATCAAAACCCCATGAACTGTGGTCACGGGAGCCAGGCGGGCCTCCAGGTAGGCGGACAGGTGGGAGATGACCTGCGAGCTCTGACAGCCCGAGCGCAGCAGGGGGATGCCCGAGCGCTCGACGGCGGCCAAAAGGTCGGGGGGGATCTCCAGCCCTTTGGTGACGACGATGCAGCAGATGGGACGGCTACAGAAGGTCTGGATGATTTGCCGGGCGCGCTCCTCGGAAAGGGTGGCCAAGTAGCGGATCTCCGTCTCCCCCAGGACCTGGACGCGGTCGGGGTGGAAAAATTCGTAGTAACCCGCGAAGGCCAGGCTGTACTTTTGCAGGCGGGCGTTGGCGATCCGGTTGTCCCGCCCGCTCTCTCCCGTAAGCCACTCGAACTTCAGCGGGTCCTTTTGCTCCTCGAACAGATCCCTCACCGAGATTTCAGGCATCGGAACCCCCGTTCCCCCCTCCCAACGGATCGGCGGAACCCTCCGCGCCCCGCCCCGGTGCGGCCGGGCAGCGACCCGAAGTGCTCGCCGTTTTGCATGGGTTTCGTTGGGCCGTCGCGCCTCAGGACAGAACCGGTGCGATGAGACCGATTTCCCCATTGCCGAGGAGATATACAACATTTATCTCCTCCGTCAACGCGTTCTGGAAGAGAAAGAAATTGTAGTCCTTGGAAATCAACTGATGGGTGGCCTCCTCCACGGACATGGGCGTGACGGGGATGCGGGAGGTCTTCCCCACAGCCGGTACCCCCCCCGGCTGGGCCGGCTCCACCGGTGTTTCCTCTTCGGACGCTTCTTCCCCTGGCTCCTGCGCGACTTTCTGCCGGGACTTCACGGCTTCTGAATGGCGCTGCTTTTCCCGGATCTTCCCCGACACGAACCGGACCCTGTGCTTTTCGATCTGCCGGCGGAGCTTCTCGACGGCGTTGTCAATAGCGGTGTACAGGTCATCGGTAACGCCCGCACCGTGAAGGGTGAACCCGTTTCCCTGGAGGGTGATCTCGGCCAACTGCCTGTACTTTTGCACCGAGAGGACCACATTCGCCGAAACCGGGGGATCCAACAGTCGCTCCAGTCTTTGCACCCGCTCCTCTGCGCGCTCCTTCAAAGCTTGGGTCAGATGGATGTGCCGCGCGGTGATGGCCACGTGCATTTCCGCCTCTCCTCATGACTCCTTTGACAAAGGTGTCCGCATTGCGGGGGACGATGTTCTTTCCGCTTTTTCACCTCGAATCGCACCGACGGTGGGATCTGACATACGAGAACGACCGGCTCAAAAGGGCATTCAGAGGGTTACCCGTCTTCGCCGACTGGCCGGCGGGATCTTCAGCTCCTTGCGGTACTTGGTCACGGTCCGGCGGGCGATAACCACGTTCCGGCCCCTGAGCCTTTCCACGATCCGCTGATCGGTCAGCGGGCGCTGGGGGTCCTCTTCGCCGATCATGCGGCGGATCTGGTCCTTCACGGAGACCGACGAAGCGCTTTCCCCGAAGCGTGACTTGAGCTCGCTATGGAAGAAGAACTTCAGCTCGAAGATCCCTTGCGGGGTGTGCATGTACTTCCCGGTGGTCACCCGGCTGACCGTGGATTCGTGCATTTCGATGTCCAGAGCCACATCGCGAAGCACCAGCGGCCGGAGGGCCGGCACCCCGTGGTCGAGAAATTCCCGCTGAAACCGGACGATGCTTCGGGCCACCTTCAGCAGGGTCTGACGTCTCTGCTCGATGCTCTTGATGAGCCAGACAGCGGAACGGAGCCGGTCCTCCAGGTACTGCCGGGCGCCGTTGTCCTTGTTGTTGCGAAGGAGCGCCCGGTAGGTGGAATTGATCCTCAGCCGGGGCATCCCGTCTTCATTCAAGAAGACCTGATAATCCTCATCCGCCTCGTCCACCGTCTTCAGGACGTACAGGTCCGGGTACACGTACTGGGCCCGGGACTCGTTATAGCGGAGACCGGGACGGGGGTTCAGGGTCCGGATGAGCTGTGCGGCTTCCACCACATCGCAGAGCTCCGCGCCCAGCGAGCGCGCAAGCTTTGGCAGGAAGCGATCCTCCAATTGGTCCAGGTGGTTTTCCAGGAGTTCGTCCAGCAGCCGGTCGCGCACCCCCAGGGACCGGACCTGGAGGCAGAGGCACTCCTTCAGGTTTCGTGCCGCAATCCCGGGAGGGTCGAAACCCTGAACGACCTCAAGGGCGCGCTCCACATCCTGGGCTTTACAGCCGGCTTCCCGGGCGAAGTCCTCGATGTCGGCCCGAAAGTATCCGTTGTCATTCAGGTTGCCAATGACCTCGATGGCGAGGGTCTTGAGGTCCATCGGCACGTGGGTGAGGGAGAGTTGCCACAAGAGGTGATCGGACAGGGTCGTTTCTTTGCGAAGCCTGTTTTCCCAGGACGGAGAATCGGAGTAATCCTCTTCGTGATATCCCAAGTCCAGGTTGTTGTCGAAGTAGGCGGTCAGGTCGACCTCGGGCTCGCCGGTGTCCGCTGTGGCGGAAGCGGAGGCCATATCGGAGTTGTCTTCCTGCCATTCGGGTGTGACGTCGTAGCCTTCCTCCTCGGCCAGGGCGTCCTCCAGGAGGGGATTCTCCACCATCTCCTGGTGGATCTTCAGAATCAGCTCCTGCCGGGCAAGGGGAAGCAGCTTG
>JBHIBA010000136.1:0-11615 GCA_046758845.1 Nitrospinota bacterium | reverse complement strand
GCCAAACCCACGCCCAACCCAAAAGCAGGCCCGGCCACGCAGTGCCGGGCCGTCAGAAGTTTTCCGGGGGGTCCCCAGGGGGGCGGTTTACAAAAAGCGCCCCCTGGGAAATCTGGCCGGTTTTCAAAAAGGCCCCCCTGCGGAAATCAGGAAGCGTCGCCCCCAAAAAGCACCCCCCGCAACCGGCGCTCATGCATATAATAGGAGGAATCGCAAACAGTCAGGTTGAAGCCCTCCTGTTCGCACTGCACGAAAAGTGCAGAGAGAATTTCACATGGAAGCGACCCGTGAGGTCTTCGGCAACGTTCCCGGCGGCGAGTGGATCTACCTGATCGCTGCGGCCTCCGTGGCGGTCTTTTTGTGGGGAATCCTTCGCCGCGTCCGTCTCTGGCGCATCGGAAAGGAGGCGAAACGGCTGGACCGCTGGGGCGAGCGCATCGGGGGACTGTTCGTTTACGCCTTCGCCCACAAGGGGTTCTTCCGGGAGAGGCTTCCTGGCGTCGGGCACCTGCTGTTGTTTTTCGGTTTCCTCGCGGCCCTCATTGCAACGACCATCATCGCCATCGAGAAAGACCTTGGTTATCTGGGGATCCTGGTCCATTTCTGGAAGGGGAGCTTTTACCTCTGGTACTCCCTCATCGGCGACCTCTTGATGGCCCTGGGGGTGGCGGGACTCATCCTCCTGGGATTCCGCCGGTACTTGCTTCGTCCCCCCCACCTGAAGGAAACCTGGGATGACGCTGTGGCGTGGGGCGGTCTCGTCCTGGTGTTCCTGACGGGCTTCCTGGTGGAGGGGCTTCGGATCGCCGCGACGGAGCTTCGCCAGCATCCCGACTGGGCGCCCTGGTCGCCCGCCGGGTACGTCCTGGCCCAGTGGCTCACGGCTGGGGGCCCGACCGAGAGGGGGCTCCTCACCCTTCACCGCGCGGGGTGGTGGGTTCACGTCGCGCTCTCTTTCGGCCTGATCGCCTACATGGGCTGGTCTAAGCTCAGCCACGCGCTTTTCTCCCCCCTCGCCATCCTCTTCAGAAACCTGGACGCCCGGACGGAGCCGGCCCTTTCCTACATCAATTTCGAGGATGAAACCGTTGAATCCTTCGGCGTCTCGAAGCTGAAAGAACTCACGTGGAAGGACCTCCTTGACGCCGACGCCTGCACCCTGTGCGGGAAGTGCGACGCTGCGTGTCCGGCCCACCTAAGCGGCACGCCCCTTTCGCCCAAGAGCATCATCCAGGACCTCAAACGCCACATGACCGTGTACGGCGACTCGGACGACGGCCCTTCCCTCATCGAGACCCTGAACCCCGAGGCGATTTGGGCCTGCCGAACGTGCGGGGCCTGCCAGGAGGCGTGCCCCGTTCACATCGAGCATATCCCCAAGATCATCGAGGCCCGGCGACAACAGGTGCTGATGGAATCGAAGATGCCCGAAACGGCCCAGACCTTCCTCAAGAGCCTGGACGACCGCATGCACCCCTGGAAAGGGACCCGATTCTCCCGGACCGCCTGGATGGAGGGATTGGACGTGCCGCTCCTCACGGATAAGGGAAGCGCGGAGATTCTCTACTGGGTCGGGTGCACCGCGTCCCTGGTGGATCGCAACATGAAGACGGCCCAGGCCCTGGTGAAGGTCCTGAAGGCCGCGGGCGTGGACTTCGCCGTTCTGGGAGCGGAGGAAGTCTGCACCGGAGACCCCGCCCGGCGCGTCGGCAACGAGTATAGCTTCCAGATCCTGGCTCAGAAGAACATCGAGACGCTGGACCGCTACGGCGTCAAGAAAGTCCTCACCCACTGCCCCCACTGTTTCAACGCGTTCAAGCGGGAGTACCCCCAACTGGGCGGGCACTACGAGGTGATTCACCACGCCGAGTTCGTCGCGGATCTCATCCGCACCGGCGAGCTCAAGGTGTCGGGAGAGAGCATCGGACGAATCGCCTACCACGACTCCTGTTACCTGGGCCGCCACAACGGGATCTACGATGCGCCCCGGGAGGTTGTCTCCGCCCTGCCGGGCGCCGACGTCCGGGAGATGAAGCGCAACCGCGCAAACGGTCTCTGCTGCGGCGCGGGCGGCGGATTCGCCTGGATGGAAGACGGCCAAGTCCGCGACCGGGTGAACCGCATTCGCGTCCAGGACGCCCTCGACGCGGCCGTGAACACCGTCGCCGTGGCCTGTCCTTTTTGTGTCCAGATGTTCGAGGACGGCATCAAGACCAAGAACGCCGACGACCGCCTGGTCGTGCGCGACATCGCCGAGCTGGTCGCCGAGGCGCTCGATTAAAGGAGCACCCCCAGAACCTTCACAAGACAATCGCCCCCCACGGCGGCTTCAAAGAGGACGGAACAAATCTTTCGATCCATGATCGGGGTCATACTGTGAGGGTCCAGGCCGGGACATATATTAACTGAGGCGGAAAAGCCGCTCGGCAACTGTATGAGGTGGCTCTGCCAACCCACGGACGATCTGCCATCGTCGGGCGGGCCGGTCAATGACCTGCAAAATCGCAACCATCGACGGCAACGAAGCGGCCGCCCGCGTCGCTTATCGCATCAACGAAGTCATCGCCATCTACCCCATCACCCCCTCCTCCCCCATGGGCGAATGGGCGGACGCCTGGACGTCCGAGGGAAAGCCCAACATCTGGGGGACCGTCCCCTCGGTGGTGGAGATGCAGAGCGAGGGCGGCGCGGCGGGAGCCGTGCACGGCGCCCTTCAGACGGGGTCCCTGACGACCACCTTCACGGCCTCCCAGGGCCTGTTGCTGATGATCCCCAACATGTACAAGATCGCCGGCGAGCTGACGCCGGCGGTGATTCACGTCGCCGCGCGCTCGGTGGCCGCGCAGGCCCTGTCCATTTTCTGCGATCACAGCGACGTGATGGCGACCCGCAGCACGGGGTGGGCCCTGTTGTGCTCGGGGTCTGTTCAGGAGGCGGAGGATTTCGCCCTCATTGCCCAAGCCGCCAGCCTCGAAGCCAGGATCCCCTTCCTGCATTTCTTCGACGGTTTCAGGACCTCCCACAAAATGTCAAAGATCGAACTTCTGGCGGATGACGACTTGCGTGCGATGATCGACGAGAAGCTCGTTCTGGCCCACCGCTCTCGCGCCCTTTCCCCGGACCATCCCGTCATCCGGGGGACCGCCCAGAACCCGGACGTCTTTTTCCAGGCCCGCGAGTCGGCCAACCCTTACTACCTGCAATGTCCCGACATCACCCAGAAGGTGATGGACAAATTCGCCGAGCGCGTCGGACGCTCTTACCGACTTTTCGAATACCACGGGGCGCCCGACGCCGAGCGAGTGATCGTCCTGATGGGCTCAGCCGGGGAGACCGTGCACGAGACCGTGGACTTCTTGAACGGACGCGGAGGGAAGGTCGGCTTGGTGAAGGTCCGCCTCTACCGGCCCTTCGACGCCAAACGCTTCGCGGAAACCCTTCCGGAAACCGTGAGGTCGGTCGCCGCCCTCGACCGGACAAAGGAGCCGGGCAGCGCAGGAGAGCCCCTGTACCTGGATTGCCTCACGGCGCTCCACGAGGCAACGCAAAGCGGTTGGGGCCGGCTGAAGGAGATTCCGGCCGTCATCGGCGGCCGCTACGGGCTGTCGTCCAAGGAGCTCACCCCGGCGATGGTGAAAGGACTGTTCGACCATCTCGCCGGAGATGACCTGAAAAACCACTTCACCCTCGGCATCGAAGACGACGTCACGCACACCCACATCCCCTACGACCCGTCCTTTTCCATAGAACCCGAGGACGTTCACCGGGCCGTTTTCTATGGTCTCGGCGCCGATGGGACCGTCGGCGCCAACAAGAACTCGATCAAGATCATCGGCGAGAACACCGAAAACTACGCCCAGGGCTACTTTGTCTACGACTCCCGGAAGGCGGGCGCCGTCACTGTCTCTCACCTCCGCTTCGGCCCCCAGCCCATCCGCTCCGCTTACCTTGTCAACAGCGCCCAGTTCGTCGGCTGCCACCAATGGGTCTTTCTGGAGCGGTACGACATGCTGAAGGCCATCGTGCCCGGGGGAACCTTCCTGCTGAACAGCCCCTACGGGCCGGAGGGGGTGTGGGAAAGACTGCCCCGCCCGGTGCAGGAGGCCATCATCGAAAAAAGCCTCCGCTTCTACGTCACCGACGCCTACCGGGTCGCCAAAGAGAGCGGGATGGGTGGGCGCATCAACACGGTGATGCAGGTCTGCTTTTTCGCCCTCTCCGGGGTGCTGCCCAGGGAGCAGGCCATCGACGCCATCAAGGATTCGATCCGGGAAACGTACGGCAAGAAGGGAGACGAGATCGTCCGGATGAACCTGCAGGCGGTCGACCGGACGCTTTCCGCCCTCCATGAGGTCACCGTTCCCCCCCGCGCCGAGGGAATTGTCGAAATGCCGCCGCCCGTCCCGGAAGAGGCGCCCGAATTCTTGCAGAAGGTCACCGCAGAAATCATCGCGGGCCGAGGCGACGCCCTGCCCGTCAGCGCGTTCCCGGCGGACGGCACCTACCCCACCGGCACCGGCAAGTGGGAGAAGCGAAACCTCGCCCAGGAAATCCCCGTTTGGGACGCCGACGTCTGCATCGAGTGCGGCAAATGCACCTTCGTCTGCCCGCACGGCGTCATCCGGATCAAGGTCTGCGAACCCGAACATCTCGAGGGCGCGCCGCCGACCTTCAAATCGAAGGACGCCCGCGACAAGGAATGGAAGGGGCTGAAGTACACCATCCAGGTGGCGCCGGAGGACTGCACCGGATGCGGCATCTGCGTGGACATCTGCCCCGCCAAGAACAAGTCCGAAACCCGGCTCAAGGCCATCAACATGCGGCCCCAGCTCCCGCTGAGAGAACCGGAACGGGAGAACTGGAACTTCTTCCTCGCCCTGCCGGAGATAGACCGGCGGAGACTGAAGGCCTCGACCATCCGGCAGCAGCAGGTCCAGGAGCCGCTCTTCGAGTTCTCCAGCGCGTGCTCGGGCTGCGGCGAAACGCCCTACATCAAGCTCGTCACCCAGCTTTTCGGCGACCGCGCGCTGGTGGCGAACGCCACGGGTTGCTCATCGATTTATGGAGGAAATTTGCCGACGACCCCCTGGACCCAGAACGCCGAGGGGCGGGGGCCGGCCTGGTCCAATTCTCTGTTCGAGGACAACGCCGAGTTCGGGCTCGGCTTCCGCATCTCCATCGACAAGCAGAAAGAGATCGCTTCCGAACTCCTGCGCAGGCTCTCCGGGCGGGTGGGCGAGGAGCTGGCGGCCGCCATCCTGACGGCCAACCCGAAGGACGAGGCCGACATCTACGAGCAGCGGGAGCGCGTGAGCCTGCTGAAAGAAAAACTCCGGGACCTCGATTCGGACGATGCGAGACGGCTCCTCAGCGTCGCCGACATGCTGGTCAAAAAGAGCGTGTGGATCATCGGGGGCGACGGCTGGGCGTACGACATCGGCTTCGGCGGCCTGGACCACGTCCTCGCCAGCGGCCTGGACGTCAACCTGCTGGTTCTCGACACCGAAGTCTACTCCAACACCGGCGGGCAGATGTCAAAAGCCACGCCCCGCGGCGCGGTCGCCAAGTTCGCCGCCAGCGGCAAGCCCGCTGCGAAGAAGGACCTCGGCCTGATCGCCATGACCTACGCAAACGTGTACGTGGCCCAGGTCGCCATGGGCGCCAAGGACGAACACACCCTGAAGGCATTCCTGGAGGCCGAGGCCTTCGAGGGCCCTTCTCTGATCATCGCCTACAGCCACTGCATCGCCCACGGCATCAACGTGACCACCGCCATGCAAAACCAGAAGGCCGCCATGGATTCCGGCCAGTGGCTGCTTTACCGATACAACCCGGACCTGGCCAAAGAAGGCAAAAACCCGCTCCACCTCGATTCGCTGAAGCCGAAAAAACCACTCGGTGAATACCTGCTCATGGAGAACCGCTTCAAGATGCTGACGAAGAGCCACCCCGATGTGGCGAAACGGCTGGCCAAGGAGGCCCAGGCGGAGGTGAACGATCGCTGGGACCTGTACCATCACCTGGCCTCGCGCAAATTGGAAAGGGCGCAGAAATGACCGCCCTGACCTGGAGCCGGCCCAGGTTGAAGGGGCGGGCATCGGCCGCCAAGCAGGCCGATCGGCAGCTGGGCCGTCAAGAGCTTCCCAGGGGCTGTGGGGAGCCGGGCTTCAAAACAGTTCCCGAGGGAAGCCGAGAGGAGGCCCCACTGAAAAGCGAGGTTGCGCGGACATGGACCTGACGACGAGTTATCTGGGGATGACGCTGCGCACGCCGCTCGTCCCCTCCGCCTCGCCCCTATCCGAAGAGATCGACAGCATCAAACGGATGGAGGATGCCGGGGCCTCCGCCGTTGTCCTGTACTCCCTGTTTGAGGAACAGTTGACCTTAGAGCGCTACGAGCTGCACCACCACCTCACCCACGGGACGGAAAGCTTCGCGGAGGCGCTGACTTACTTTCCGGAACCTGAAACCTTCCACCTCGGCCCCGAAGGCTACCTGGAGCACATCCGGAAGGCCAAAGAGGCAGTGGATATCCCGATCATCCCCAGCCTCAACGGCGCCACCCTCGGCGGGTGGACCGAATACGCCGCCCTAATGGAAGAGGCTGGAGCGGACGCCCTGGAGCTGAACGTTTATTACATCCCGACTAACCCGGACTTGCTGCCCGGCCAGGTGGAAAACAATTACGTGGAAATTCTAGAGGCGGTGAAATCGGCGGTCCGGATGCCTGTCTCCATCAAACTGAGCCCGTCCTTCAGCAACATGGCATACATGGCCAAGCGGCTGGATGAGGCGGGCGCCAACGGCCTGGTCCTGTTCAACCGCTTTTACCAGCCGGACATCAACCTGGAGGAGCTGGAGATTCAGCCCGGCGTCACCCTGAGCAGGCCGGGCGACATCCGTCTTCCCCTGACGTGGATCGGCATACTCTGCCGCCGGGTGAAGGCCAGCCTCGCCGCCACGGGTGGAATCCACACGGCCCACGACGTGCTGAAAATGCTGATGGCGGGCGCCAACGTCACCATGATGTGCGCGGCCCTGCTGATCAATGGGATTGAGCGCCTCCAGACGGTGGAGCAGGAGATGGGCGTGTGGATGGAAGAGCACGAGTACGAATCGGTGCGCCAGATGCAGGGGAGCATGTGCCAGATCAACTGCCCAGACCCATCCGCCTTCGAACGCTCCCAGTACATGCGCGCTCTCCAGAGCTACAAACCCAAGTAGCGTCCCGGGCGGGACGGAAATCCGCTACGCCGTTCGTCTCGTCGGTTCCCTCCGGGTGACAACCGTCCAGCCGATTTGCTAAATTCGGCGGGATTTTTTTTGATTTCGTCCAGGTCCTTCACGAGCGTTCGTGGGCCAGCGCTCGCTGGCCGCGCAGGCGCGACGTCGCTCCCGCTCATCAGAAAGGCGATGGCATGTTCTACGCCCCGGCCGCCCTCGCTCTCTACTCCGCCATCAGCTTCGCCTTCTCAGAGTTTGCCGTGCGAGTGGCCGTCCGCCACTCCTCGCCCTACACGGGTTCGCTCATGCAGGCGGTCGTCCACCTCATCATCTTCGGCCTCTTGACCCTGTGGCTGTACCCCGAGACGGAAATCTGGAATCGGGGGGCCTGGTGGTACATGATCTCGGGAGCCCTGGACCCGGGAATCGGGGTGATCTGCTACTTCGCGGGCATCGCCCGAGTGGGCATCGCCCGCGCGGCCACTGTCGTTGGAACTTCCCCTCTCTTCAGCGCCGCCGCGGCCATGCTGCTCTTGGGGGAGCGCCCGAACGTCTGGGTCTGGCTGGGGACCCTGGCCATCGTCGTCGGGGTCGGCGCACTGGCCTACGAACCCAGTGTTCGAGGCAAGGACAAATTGGGTTTCGTCTTAGTGATTCTCGGCGCCCTTTTCTTCGGACTGGCGCACACCTTCCGGAAACTGGGCCTGGCGTTCATCCCTTCTTCGGCCGCGGGAATGGCCGTTGGACAAGTAGGGGCCCTCATCATCCTGCCGCTGCTGGCGCCTTTGCTTCCGGCCGGCTCCCGGTTCAACGCCAATCCGAAGGGGTTGGCCTACTATTTTCTCGACTCTTTGGGGATCGCCCTCGCGCTCTTCTTCCTCTTCGAGGGCCTCCGCTTGGGAACGGTGAGCGTCGTAGTCCCTTTGATGCACACGTTTCCTCTCATCGTGATTCTGGTCGCCTGGATATTTCTGAGAGAGAAGGAACGGATCACCGGCAGACTCTTGACGGGCGCCCTCCTCATCGTCGTGGGCGCGGCGGCCATCACCGGCCTGGGACACGGATGAGGCGGTAGCGCTCAGGGCCTCGGGCCACTATTCGCAGGAAGGGGGCGAAACCGGACGGGGCTATCCTCTCCGGGAGCCGAGGAGACGGTCTAAAGAGCAGGAGAGCTCCAGGAAGCGATAGAAGAAAAAGGCGCGGCTCAGTCGTGTTCGCTGAACCGTCCGCGTTGCGCGTCGGCCATCAGCCGGTCGAATTGCTCGCCGGTAACACGGACCAAGGAGGTGTGATCTCCGCCCTCGAAATAAATGTCGCGTTGTCCGGCAAGGTTTTCGTCCGCGATGACGTCCAACCCGTAGGCAGCTCCGATGGGAGGAATGGCGCCGATTTCGCAGTCCGTGAACAACGTGCTCACTTCCTCTTCCTTCGCCAGCTCAACGCGCAGTTTGAATTTGTTCCGCAGCACGTTAAACTGGATATGGTGCGTGGCAGGGAGGACCGCCAGCCGGTAGACGTCTTTGCCTTTCAAGACCACGGCCTTGGCGATGCATTCACCTGATACATGGCTTGCCTGAGCAGTCCGCGATGCTGACAGGGCAAGGGGGTGCGCCACCACCTCGTACTTGATCCCTTGCTCCGCCAGGTACTTCTCAAGAGTCTTTGCGACCGCCATGGCGTGTCTCCCGCCCCCTCGGTTCAGCTCGACATTTCGCGGGTGATCTCATGGGTTGTGGCAAGGGTATCACCGAACAGCGCCCGCGGTCATTGGACGGGGGCGCCGCTTCCCGGCGCAAGATTCGAGCCGCCCCCGTCCCGGGCAAGAACGGTCTAATCTGAGTACGTAAAGAATCCCCTCCCCGCCTTTCTGCCAAGCCGGCCCGCGGCCACCATCTGGCGCAGCAGGGGGCTGGGTCGATACTTGGAATCCCCGAACTCCCGGTGCAAGACTTCCATGATCGACAGGCAGGTGTCCAGCCCAACCAGGTCAGCCAGCGCCAGCGGCCCCATGGGATGGGCCAGACCCATCTTCGCTATGCGGTCGATGTCTTCGGCGGTGCCGATCCCTTCGTAGAGGAGGGTAATGGCCTCGTTGATCATGGGCATCAGGAAGCGGTTCCCGATGAAGCCGGGCGCGTCGCGGGCCTCGACGACGGTTTTCCCCAGGCTTTCGGACCAACGCCGGGCGATATCCGCCGTCCGGTCGCTTGTCTCCAGGCCCCGGATCAGCTCCACCAACGGGAGGACCGGGACGGGGTTCCAGAAATGGATGCCCACCACCCGGCCGGGGGACCTCGTCGCGGAAGCGATCTTCGTGATCGATATGGACGAGGTATTGGTGGCGAGGATGGTCTCAGGGGCCATGAGGGATTCGAGGCGGGCAAAAATGTCCCGTTTGAGTTCGACGTTCTCCGGGGCGGCCTCCACCACGAGGTTGCAGTCTTTCAAGTCGTTAAGTTTGGCCGTGATCTTGAGCCGGGCGACCGCAGCGTCCCGGTCCTCGGGGGTCAGCCTGCCTTTTTCAATACTTCGGTCCCATCCCTTGAGAATTTTTTTCTGTCCCGCTTCCAGGGCCTCGGGGAACTCGTCGAACATCCAGGTCTCGTAGCCTGCGAGCGCCGAGACCCAGGCGATGCCGTGGCCCATCGTCCCCGCGCCCACAACACCCACGGTCTTGATTTCGGCGATGGTCATATCCGTCATTCCTTCAAGCAATCCAGTCCGCCCGGAGGCCAGTACTCACCCGGATAATTTCATACAAGCGAGGGGCTCCGCCGCCTAGACCTTCGGCTGGTGGGCGCTCATGCCGCGGACGGCGTGGGCGGCCTCCATGACGCATTCCGAAAGCGTCGGATGCGCGTGGACCGTCTCCGCCAGCTCGTCCACGGTGAGCTCCCACCTCATGGCCACGGCGGCCTCGTGGATCAGCTCGGCGGCGTTCGCCCCGATGATGTGGACGCCCAGGATCTCCCCGGTCGCCTCATCGGCGACGACCTTGACCTCGCCCGCGATCTCCCCGGCCACCTGCGAGCGCCCCAACGCCCGGTACGGGAAGCGGCCGGCCTTGACGCTCCTTCCCGCCTGCCTGGCCTGGGCCTCGGTCAGGCCGATGCTACCGATCTCCGGATGCGTGAAGATACCGGCCGGGACCGCCTCATAACGCATCGTCTTGTCGCCCCCGAGGGCGTTCGTCATGGCGACGATCCCCTCGGCGCTGGCCTTGTGGGCCAGGAGCTTCCCCCCGGCCACGTCCCCCGCGGCGTAGATGCCGGGAACGTTCGCCTGCATCCGCTCGTTAACCCGGATGTGCCCCTGCTCCGCCAGCGCGACGCCGACGGTCTCAAGCCCGATGTCTTCCGCGTTCGGGGCCCGACCGATGGAGACCAGGGCCTTCCGGGCCTTCACCGTCTCTCCGCCAGCGAGCCTGGCCTCGACGTAACCGCGCTTTTTTTCCACCCGCTCAATCTTCTGATTGACGACGAGGCGGATCTTCTCCTTCTTCAATTCTCTCTCCAAGGTCTTGGAAATGTCCTCGTCTTCGGTGGCGACGGCCCGGGGAAGCATCTCCAGCACCGTGACTTCGCAACCGAGGGCCTGGAAGAGAAAGGCGAACTCGCAGCCGATGATCCCCGCCCCGACGATGAGAAGGCTCTCGGGAACCTCTTTCAGGGTGACGGCATCGTCCGATGTGAGGATGTCGACACCGTCGGTCGGGAAAGCGGGGAACTGGGCCGGCCGGGAACCCGTGGCGAGGAGGATCTTGTCCGCGGCCAACTCCGAGGGTTTTCTCTCCCCTTCCTTCACCTGAATGCGGCCATCCGAGTCGAGAACGCCCCGGCCCTTGACGTGCGTCACGCCGTGACTCTTGAAAAGACCCTCGATGCCCCTCACCATTCCGGAGACGATCTTGTCCTTGCGGGCCATCATGGCGGCGAAATCGGCCCGGACTTCTCCATCGATGATCACGCCGTACTCGGCCGCCCTTTTCGTCAGGCGAAGGACGTCGGCCGAAGCGATGAGGCTTTTCGTGGGGATGCAGCCCCAGTTGAGACACGTCCCGCCCGCCTTTTCCCGTTCGATCACACACACGCGCCCGCCGAGCTGAGCGCCGCGAATCCCGGCCACGTAACCCGCAGGTCCTCCACCCAGAACGGCCACGTCAAAGTCGGCCATGCTCTCTCCTTTCGATTCCTTCCCGACCGACCCACTCGGGCGGTCAGAGCGAATGCCCCCATCTCCGTCGAATATCCCTATTAATAACGCCGTTCTCGGCGTTGGTCCACCTGGGGCGAGGCGCCCCGGCTTTTTAGCGAGGCTTTTTGGGGACGCTTGTGCGGGGGGCGCTTAGCTGTTTAGGGGGGGGGGGGTTGGATAGCGGCCCCCCACAACAC
>JBHIBA010000135.1:0-11684 GCA_046758845.1 Nitrospinota bacterium | reverse complement strand
GGGGGGTGTGGGGGGCGGACGCACCGCGTCAGGTTTCCGCACTTGCGTGCCTGGTGAATCGCCTCTCGGAGGGTGTGCGCCAAAGACGCTCGGCTTGAGCAGACGGGGCTCCAACCGCAGTCCGGCCGGCACGCCAGTGCCCAAAAAGCGCGCCGCGCAGAAAACAAAAGCGAGTCTTTCGTAGAAGCCGGGCTTTGACGGTCTCGCCCGCCAAACCCACTCTTTTCTTATCCAAACGTCATGGGTTCATCGACAGGTGTGATCGTCGAGGCCAGAGACCTCGTGAAGCGTTTCGGCCCGCTCACCGCCGTGGACGGGATCAGCTTCGAGGTCGGGCCGGGAGAGTGCTTCGGTTTCCTCGGGCCCAACGGCGCCGGGAAGACCTCGACGATGAAGATGATTTACTGCGCATCGCCGGTGACGGAAGGAGACCTGCGCGTCCTGGGGATGGACGTGCGGTCCTCGGCGAGAGAGATCAAGCGGCAGATCGGCGTCGTTCCCCAGGAGACCAACCTGGACCCCGACCTCCCCGTCCGCCGCAATCTGCTCACCTACTCCCGGTACTTCGACCTCCCCCGGGACGTGGCCGCCCACAGGGCCGACCGGCTCCTGGAGTTCATGGAGCTTTCCGGCCGGACGAAGTCCAAGATCGACGAGCTTTCGAGTGGGATGAACCGGCGGCTTCTCATCGCCCGGGCGCTCATCCACCAGCCGAGAGTGCTGATCCTGGATGAGCCCACGACGGGGCTGGACCCGCAGGCCCGCCACCTCATCTGGCAGCGCCTGCGGCAACTGAAGCGCGAGGGCGTCACCCTCCTCCTCACCACCCACTACATGGAAGAGGCCGCCCAGCTCTGCGACCGGATCGTCGTCATGGACCAGGGAAAGGTCTTGATCCAGGGCAACCCCGGCGAACTGGTCGCACAGGAAGTGGGCCGGGAGGTGGTGGAACTGCGCTTGGAGGAGATGGAGGAGGGGCCCGTTCTCAAGGAATCTCTCAACCGGGCCCTCTCCCGGATTTCGGGCAACGAAATTGAGATGGAGCGCTCCGGGGACACGGTGTATCTCTTTACGGAAAAGGCGTTCGAGGTCACGGGACGGCTGAAGGAAGCGGGCATCGGCCCCCTTCTCTATCGCCCGGCCACGCTGGAGGACCTCTTCCTGAAGCTGACGGGAAGGGATCTGCGGGAATGAACGGGACCTCTCTCTTGGCCGGCGTCCTCCCCGACGTCTCGCGGGGGGTTCTGCGCGTCTGGCAGCGAAACCTGGATTCCTTCCGGGGCTATTACATGGCGGCCCTGGTGGGGAACCTGGGCGAGCACCTCATCTACCTGCTGGGGATGGGGCTGGGCGTGGGGGCCTACGTCCGGCTCGGCGGCGACGTGTCGTATCTGCAATTCATCGCGCCCGGCCTCGTGGCCTCCTCCGCCATGTGGTCCTCCTCCATGGAATGCACGTATGGGTCCTTCAGCCGCATGCACCAGCAAAAGACGTACGACGCCGTCCTGGCCACCCCCTGTTCGGTCGCGGACGTGGTCCTGGGCGACATCCTGTGGGGCGGATTCCGCGCCGTTATGAGCGCGTTCACCATGCTTGTTTTGATGGCGGTCTTCGGCCTGGCCGGCTCCCCCCTGGTTCTAGTCATTTTTCCCTTGGCGTTCCTGGAGGGGCTCGTGTTCGCCTCCCTCGGGATGATAGCCACTTCCCTGTCCCCTTCCTACTTCTTCTTCAATTACCACTTCACCATCGTGGTGACGCCCATGATCTTTCTCTCGGGGATCTTCTTCCCGCTGGAGGGGTTTGGCGAAGGCTTCCGGTGGTTCGCTTGGTTCCTCCCCCTCACGCACGCCGTGGAGGGGGCTCGGGCGCTCAATCAGGGACGGTTTTTGTGGACCGTCCCCGGGGCCATGGTCTGGCTGGCCGCGGCGGCGATGCTTCTGTTTCCGGTCGCGGTCTGGAGGATCCGGAGGCGGCTCATCAAGTGAGCGGAAAAGGCGTCACACATGTCACCTGGCGGCCGGGCGTCCCCCTCGACCTGGGGGCGACGGTCTCACGCTTCACCGTGTCTGCCGACGAGGCCGTCAACCGGTATGACGGTGAGGTCTTCGAGCGGGTTCTGGAAGTCGGGGGCGGGCGGCTTCACCTCTTGCGCGTCCGCTCGGCCCAGCCTGAGAGGTCGGGCCGGAAGAGCCAAGTGGAACAGGGCCTTTCGGCGGAAATTCATCCCATGGTTCGGGATCGGCGGGACCTGACCCGCTTGCGCAAGACGCTCTATCACATCCTGGCGGTGGACGACGACCTGGACGCCTTCGCCCGCGTCGCAAGGAAGGACCCCGTCCTTCGCCCCCTCATCCGCGCTTTCCGGGGACTGCGTCTGGCCCGTGTGCCCACGTTGTTCGAAGCCCTGGTGACGGCGGTGACGGCCCAGCAGGTGAACCTCTCGTTTGCCGGGACGGTCCGGGCGCGTCTGGTGAGGGCCTACGGCAAGTCGCTGGCGGTGGAAGGGAGGAGGTATTATGCCTTTCCAACGCCCGCCCCACTGGTCCGCGCCGCCGAGAAGAGACTCCTGGGGATGAAGTTCAGCGGCGCCAAGGCGCGCACGGTCGTCGGCCTGGCCCGCGCCTTCGCCGACGGGGAGTTGGACGGCGTCGAGCGGCTTCCGACGCCTGCGGCCATCGAACGTCTGACCCGGATCAAGGGGATCGGACGCTGGACGGCGGAGACGGCGCTGCTTCGCGGGATGGGCCGGCTGGACGCCTTCCCGGCGGACGACCTGGGGATTCGGAAAATCGTCGCGGCGTATTATGGGGGCGGAGAAAACGTCGCCAAGGTCGGGGGGGACGGTGTCCGCAAAGTCGCGGAGGGCTGGGGTCTATTCGCTCCCTATGCCATGACGTATCTCTTTCACGCAAAGCGCACGGGACTTATTTGACCGGCTTTGGCCGCCGCGAAGTGGGGACGGCATGCTGACGCGCGAGGAAATGGAGGTCCGCGAGGGGAGAAATCTGGCCCCCTATGCCGTCCGTTCGGTCGGGTCCCGCGGACGGAAACATCCCGAGCAAGAGCACCCCTTCCGGACGGCCTTCCAGCGGGACCGGGACCGGATCGTCCATTCCCGCGCGTTCCGGCGGTTGGAATACAAGACCCAGGTGTTCGTCTACCACGAGGGGGACCACTACCGCACCCGCCTCACGCATACCCTCGAGGCCGTCTCTCTGGCGAGGGTCATCGCCCGGGCCCTTCGCCTCAACGAAGACCTGGCCGAGGCCATCGCCCTGGCCCACGACCTGGGCCACCCGCCGTTCGGGCACTCCGGCGAGTCCGTCCTGAACCGTCTCATGGGCGATCACGGGGGATTCGAGCACAACTTGCAGGGCCTGCGGGTGGTGGAGATCCTGGAAGACCGCTACCCGGAGTTTCCGGGGCTGAACCTCACATGGGAGACCCGGGAGGGCATCCTGAAACACAACGTCGAATATGACAGCCCGCAGGTGAGGGCCCTCTATCCCGAGTTGGAGCCGGACGCATCGCCTAGCCTGGAAGCCCGGATCGCCGACGTGGCGGACGAGATCGCCTACAACAATCACGACATCGACGACGGGCTGACCTCGGAGCTGTTGAGCCCCGACGACCTGGAGGAGGTGGACCTTTGGCGGGAGACTTTCCGCCGGATTCGGCGTAAATTCCCTGATTCCCCCATGCGCGTCCTCAAGCACCAGACCATCCGGGGGATCATCAACCAGTTGGTGACCGACCTCATCGCGAACACGACCGAGCGCATCCGGGAGGCAGGGATTCAGCGGCTTGAGGACGTCCGGGCCTGCCGGGAGCCCCTGGTGGGCTACAGCCCCGCGATGGAAGACAAGAACAGGCAGCTCAAGGACTTTCTCTTCCGGCGGATGTACCGCAACTACCGCGTCGTCCGCATGGAGGACAAGACGAACCGCATCCTGACCGACCTGTTCCAGGCCTACCTGAACCGCCAGGAGCAGCTCCCCCCCCGGATCTACAAGAAGTGCCAGACGGAGGTCCCCGAGCGCGTGATCTGCGATTACGTGGCGGGGATGACCGACCGCTTCGCCCAGGACGAGCACCGCAAGCTCTTCGACCCCCACGCCCGGGTGTGAGGGTTACTCCCTGCGTCCGGGACGCAATGCTGGCGATCTCTTAAAATCCAAACGTGTAGTGGTTGGCGAGCTTGAGGTACTCGTAGAAGACTTTCTTGCTCTGCGACCGGCTGCGCCACCAGGCGCGGGGATCGAACTTGTCGTACCGGCTGGGCCGGACGGCGACCTTCAAACGGGCATCCCCCCTCTGCGAACGGAAGATGACGCGCGTTCGAGTGGAGTGGTATCTGGACGTGACGACGATCACCGAACGCAACTTTCTCGCCCGGAGGTAGGAGAGGATGACCTCGGCCTCGTTTCTTGTGGATTGAGCCGGGGGCAGGACCTCGATGGCCTTCGCGGGGACGCCCCGGTGGACGGCGATGCGCCGGTTGATTTCAGCGTTCGTTTGGTAGTTGACCCCCAGGGTTTTCATCATCTCCAGATACCGGCGGGCGTTGAAAGGCGTGAGGAGGATCCGCGGTGCGAGTCCCCGCCGGTAGAGGTCAATTCCTTCGAGGATCCGGTAGGGGACATCGCCCGAAAGAACGGCGATGGCGTCTGCCTTGCTCACGGGGTCTTCGCTCACCAGATAAGACCCGATAAGAATCAGGACTCTCTCCCGCTGAAGGTATAGGCCTCCGGCGACTATCAGGAGCGCGAAGAGGAGGGCGATGACCTTCTTCATGACGTCTCGTCGAGTTCGCCAACGAAAAGGGCTCGCGGGCGGCCGGATTCAATGTCGGGGCGAGCCGGAGCCTGCACTGAGCGAAGCCGAAGTGTACCCGCCCGCACCTGTAGGGGCGCACGGCCGTGCGCCCCTACACTTTTCAATAAATAACCGAAACGGCGTCCAGGAGCTGGTCCGTCTTTTCGCGGTCCCCCGTGATGGATAAACGCCCCTGCTTCTCCGCTTCCCGCCAGGCGAGCCTTCCGGTCGTGTGCAAGATGAAGGCGTCACCTTCCCCCTTCACCTCGGCCTCGGCCTCGGCGGTTTCGGCCAGGTCCGCCAGGCCACGGCGAATGGAGATCGCCCAGGGAGCGCTCTCATTCGGATGGAACCGGAACGAACCGTCCGGGGGCTTCGCGGCGGGGCGCAGATTGAGGAAGCGGACCTGCATGAACGGCAGGGCGCGCAGAAGGGGGGTGAGCAGGGTCTCTCTGAGGGAGGCGCCGGCGTCCTCGACGGCGCGGACGTCCCAGTCGTGCAGGGCGAGCTCGAACAGCCTCATCCCCGCGAAGTGCCCAACCGTGATCAGGCCCATGGGGTGCCAGGCGGGCAAGTGCAGGTCCTCCAGGCTCAGGGATTTCACGAGCCTCACGAACCGGTTGTATTCCACCTCGAACTCGTCGACCAAGGCGTCCGGCGCGAGGGCGAGCAGCCGTTGCATCCGGGCGGCGCGGTTTTTCTGAAACTCCTTTCTGTCCGCCGCTCCGTATGGGGGGCGGGTGTTCCCCTTCACCCCCGCTGAGACGACCCTTTGATAAAAGTCCGCGCCGGAATTCAGGTGGGAGACGACGTGCTTTCTCGTCCAGCCTTGGCAGAACGTCGGCTTCTCCCAGTCTCTTGCCGTCCAATTTCTGAAGAGGGCCGTTTGACGTTTCACCTCTTCGCTGAGGAAGGCGATGGGTTCCATCAGGATGGCGGGATCCTTCATCTCCTTCTCACTCCGTTAACGGTCCGACGATGATCCAAAGTCGTTGGGGACCTTCGCCCCGCCGGACCGGAGGGTTGGGCCAAAAGCGGGTTCCGTCGCTTTCGCCAAGCCTTGAAGCCCCGGGGAGCTTTGGCGCGAGCCTGTTTTCCTAGATGTTCCTTCTTTCCTTCCGGTAGTGGGTCCATGCGTTGTGAAGGACGGAGAAAGGGATGTCGGTCTCTTGCGCCTGGAACGTACTGGAAACCCAGTAGGCCATCCGCTCCATAGCTGCGGCCTTTCGCGGGCTCACGGGCTTCCAAAGACGGTGCCAGAAATTCAGCTCTTCAACCATCAGCTCCGCGTCGGTCAGGTTTGTGAGCCTGTGCATCCCTGGCTTTCGGCATTGCCCCAGCAGGCAGGGCCTGAGCATCGCTTCGCCCCCCTCGCGCCCGGCTACCCGGACTTGCCAACGGGACTCTGGGTCCTGTAATAGCTCGAGGACTTCCACCTCCTCTCCCTCGCGCAGGGAGACTTTCCCAGAAACAGTTGTCTGGACTACCGTCGCCTTGATGGGTTCAGTCAGCGCCATTTTCCGGTCTCCTCAGAGTTTCCAGAAAAGTCACTTTGACTTCTCACTCCCTGATTCAAGGCTAACTTCGGAAGGAATACAATTCAAGTCAGGACACGACCGACGTATCTCTCCGGACCTTCAATGCTCCAACCGTTCGAATTCGCCCGTTTGTTCCAAGTCCTTGGCCTTCGCCAAGCAGGGCGGCAAGCTCGGACTCGATGTCTTTTGCCCCCCTCAGTCCGTCCGGGGTCCCGCCCTCCCGGTATTCTTGTGTGGATTCGTTCTCCTCAATCAACTGATGGGGGGCGAAGCCGGCCTTCCTCTGGGGCAGCTCTTTGCGCCTGAGGCGCAGGGCCCGTTTGACGGGATGGGTCTTGAGGATGCGGTACGCCCGGGCGATGTTGGAGATGGTCGCCTCTTGGAAGACGAAACTCCCTTTCGCCGTCTTGAGGGCGATCCTCAGGTGCCGATGCCCTTCAGGAGCGCCTAGCGGGACTTCCTCGAGCTCCGAAAGTTGAGATCGATTAACTTGCCGTGTATACTTGATTTTAACGCAAGTAGGAAATTGAAGGGGTCGTTCGGGGAGAGGTGTTGTGGTAAGGGGAATCTCTCCTAGGGGGGCGATAAGATGAGTACTGACTTTAGAAGCAAAAGAGTAAGACTCGTGTTGTCGGTTTGTGTGACGGTGATGTCCCTGCAGTTCGCCGTCTCAGGGGCGGTGGCAGCCCCCAAACTGGGTGACTTACGCCGGTCTATCGCCCGCTTTCTGACAGACTCCATTCTCGATGCACTGGGAAACGCAATCATCCTGGAACCCACTGACGGGGCTGTAGAGTTCAGCCAAGTGGAATGCTTCCGCGGGAGTGAGCCCGCTGACTGCCCAGGCTGGGGAAAATTTATGGTCAACCAAAGTGGGCTTGCCTCGGCCACCGGCAGAGACGAAGGCTATGTACACGCGTTCATCAAAAACAGGTTGGTGGTTTTTAATCTTTTCTCCGGAATACCGGGGAGCGTCGAGATTGAGCAGAGCGGAGACGGATCGACCATATCAACATACATTGACATTGGTGAGAACGCGCAGGTACGTCAACAGAACAACCTCGAAGTCGTAGCGCCTGCAATAAATGCCGTAGTCTTACATACTGAACACCCCCTCACGCCTGTTCGCCTCCGGCTCATAAGATCGTTGCTGCGGAGGAGGCTTTTTCGAAGGAGGTTAATTCGCGAGTTCCCGCTGGGCACCTCCGCTCTGAATCCCGGAGGGGACCTGGACGAAACTGACATCAGCCCCCTGTTCTTCGGGCCTCCGCCGCAGTCGGGCCTGCCGCCATTCGATCCGGAGCAACGGTTGGCGACGGACTTCTGCATCTTCCAGGATGGGGTGGTACCCATAGAAGCGGCAAACAATCAGTGTGTAGCTGAGTCATTCGCCAATGGGTTGAAATCTCTAGAGGGCCGCGACCCACTCATCACGCTCCCTCCTACACACTTCCACAAGAAAGGCCTTCGCGGTGAACTACCACCCGCCCTTAAGTCGATTGTCGGAACTTTGGGAGAATTTCAAGATCGTGATGTCACCGACCGCTGCGATGGGAAAGGGCTAAACAAACTCCAATACTTTAAGGGTCTCTTCGGATACGCCACTTCATTCCTAGGTCCCAATAGCCTGGAGGTTATACATCAGGCTAAAAATAAAACATATACAGCGTTCGGTGAGACCAGCACCCGACAGGGGTTGGTCCCGACGTTCGAATGGGCGTGTGACCGATTGGCGGAGGGCTATTCTGTCGTCGCAGTCTGGGGTTATTACAAGATCACGTGTTTTAATCCGGAATGCACCGTCTTCGACACAAAAAGAACAGGCGGCCATGCTGTACGGGTCACGGGTTGTTGCGTCATCGGCGGCGTCCCAAGGCTTCGCTACGTGAGCGACTTTGATCAGGCCCACGACAATGCGGTCTGCCCCGACGAGGGAGATCCCCCCGACACCTTCGACGAGTGGCTCGCGGACACGGACCCGCCCTTCAATTTGTTGAACTTCGGGGGCTCGGAAAGCAGAAACTGGGATTTCACCGTGGCCTTTCGCCGTCGCCTCCCAACTCCATGAAAGCCCTTCGAATTTCTAGCAGGGTTTAGGACATGTTGTTTCGGGTCCTCGAGCAAGCCTGCCTAACCCCCCGGCCCAGCGTTGCACGTATCCACTGAGGTAAGCGGAGACTTCGTGCTTCCCCGCCCCATACTTGAAAAATCAAATCTGGAACTGGCTCACTATCCGACGTCGCGATTTCGGAGAATCGTGAGTTTTGTTAGCATAGCACGCCTCTTCGTGTGCAGCGGTTCGCGCTGATACCGTCCCTTGGACCGAGAGATCGGCTTTCGCGGCGCTCTATCCACTGTCCGGCCGGATTCGCCCATGAAAGATAGCATCGAAACGGCCCTTCATCACCTGAAACGGCGCGGCGTGGAATACGCCGACATCCGCCGGATTGCCACCCGCAATCAACGGCTCGCGGTGAAGAACGGCCGGGTCCAGAGCGTGAACCAGGGGCAAGACGGGGGTTACGGGGTTCGGGTGATCCATAAAGGGGCGTGGGGGTTCGCCGCCGCGCCGGAAGGCCCGGGCGACACGGGGGAAGCCCTCATCCGGATTGCAGAGCGGTCCCTGGCGGTGGCCGAGGCCGCCTCGCGGGTCAATCGGGACAAGGCGCGGTTGGGCCCCTCGCCCCCGGAAGTCGGCGGGTACCAGGGGTTGTGCGAGGAAGACCCCTTCGAGGTTTCCCTGGAGGAGAAGATTGACCTGTTGGTCCGGGCGACCGAGGCCATGTCCCATCCGCGGACCGTCGCGGCGGTGGGCAGGATGGTGGCCAACCGGCTGGAAAAGGTCTTTGCCAGCACCGAGGGGGCGTGGATCGAACAGGAGTTCGTCGAGACGGGGGCGGGCCTGACGTGCACGGTTTCGCAAGGCGGTGACATCCAGAGCCGGTCTTTTCCCACGGGCCACGGCGGGGATTTCGCCCAGCGGGGATACGAGTTCGTCCGGGGGATGGGGCTCGTCGAGGCCGCTCCGAAAATCCTGGAAGAAGCCCTCGCCCTGCTGGCGGCCCCGCCCGTTCCGGAGGGCGAGTGGGACATCATCTTGGAAACCAGCCAGCTCTGTCTTCAGGTGCACGAATCGTGCGGCCACGCCGTCGAGCTGGACCGCGTGTTCGGCGACGAGATCAGCCTGGCCGGCGGCAGCTTCCTCACAACCGACAAGCGGGGGAGCTTCCGTTACGGTTCGAACCTGATCAACATCTACGCCGACGGAACGATCCCCGGCGCTTTGGGGACCTATGGGTACGACGATGAGGGCGTGAAGCCCAGACGAGTCCGCATCGTGGAGGGGGGCCGCTTTGTCGGCTACATGACCTCCCGGGAATCCGCCGCTAATCTCGACGAAGAGAGCAACGGCTGCATGCGGGCGGACTCCTGGATCCACATCCCCTTGATCCGCATGGTGAACGTCAATCTGGAGCCCGGCGGACGCGAGGCGCCCACGCTGGAGGAGCTCATCGCCGATACCCAGCGGGGGCTTTATATCGAAACCAACAAGAGCTGGAGCATTGACGACCAGCGGCTTCACTTCCAGTTCGGCTGCGAAACGGCCCGTGAGATCCGTCACGGCCGCCTCGGCGCGCTCTACAAAGATCCCATCTATTCGGGGGTCACGCCGAAGTTCTGGAACTCGTGCGACGCCGTCTGCGGGGGTTCGGAATGGAGGATGTGGGGCCTGCCCAACTGCGGAAAAGGGGTCCCCGCTCAAATCGCCCGCGTGGGCCACGGGGCGGCGCCCGCCCGGTTCCGAGGAGTCCGGGTTTGGAGCCAATGACGGCGCAGACGAAAACCGCCCGCCTCGGACGGGATCTGGCCCTCTCCGCCTTGGACGCCCTCCTGAAGGACCCGCCGGCCGACAGAGTGGAGGCGTTTCTCCTCCACCGCTCGGGAGGGTACGCCCGGTGCGCGCGCTCCCGCGTCCACCAGAGCGCCGAGGAATCGGCCCTGTGGGTTTCCCTCCGCGCGGCCGTGGGCCGGAAGGTCGGAACGGCTGCGACGAACCGCCTGACGGCCGAGGCCCTGCGCAGCGCCCTGGGTCAGGCCGTCGAAGCCGCCCGCGCGGCCCCCGAGGCCGAACACCTCGGCCCCCTGGCCGAGCCCTGGGATAGCCCCGAGGGATACCTCGACGAAGAGACGGCCTCCTTCCGTCCGGACACCCGGGCGGAGGCGGTCTCCCGCGCCTTCCGGATCGCCGGGCGCGCCGGGCAGACCATCGCCGGCGCCTTCGCCACCTGGACGGAGGAGCGGGCGGCGGCCAACTCGGCGGGCCTGCGCGTTTACGCCACGCGGACGCAGGCCGAGGCCTCCCTCATCGCCGAAGGCGAACGCGAGGGAAATTACACCCCGTCGGGTTACGCCCACAGGGCGTGCGGCCACGCAGGCGATCTGGACGTTGACGCCCTCGCCGAGCGCGCCGTGAGGAAGTGCGCCCTTTCCGTTTCTCCCCGCGGGCTGTCTCCGGGGAGCTACGCCGTTCTTCTGGAGCCCCCTTGTGCGGCCGAAGTCCTGGAATGGCTGTCGTTCATCGGTCTCGGGGCCCAGACCCACCTCGACGGCCGGGGGTTCATGAGCCGTCGGATTGGAGAGAGAATCACGGGGGAAGACTTCTCTCTCTGGGATGACGCCGGGGATCCGCGGGGTTTGCCTTTCCCCTTCGATGCGGAGGGGAATTCCAAGCGCCGCGTCCCCCTCATCGAGAAGGGGGTCGCGACGGGGGTGGTGATGGACTCCGCCCAGGCCGCGCGCGCCGGCGGCTCTCGCACGGGGCACGCCTTGAGCCTCGACCTTTCGGCCGAGTCGCTTCCCCGGCATCTGGTCGTCGCGCCCGGAGAGGCGGGCCGGGAGGGCCTTCCGTCGATGATCGAGCGGGGGATCTGGGTGACGCGGTTCCACTACGTGAACGGCTACCTCCATCCGCCAACGGCCCTCATGACCGGAATGACCCGGGACGGGACCTTCTGGGTGGAAGACGGCCGGATTCAATATCCCCTGTATAACCTCCGCTTCACGCAGGGCATGCTGGAGGCGTTCGCCAACATCCGGGCGATGAGCCGCGAAAGGGAATGTATCGGCGCGACGTGGGAAGGAGGGGTGACCTGCGTCGTCCCCGCTCTTCTGATCGACGACTTCCACATCACCGGCGGAATGCCTTCAGAAGCGTAAAACCCCTGGGGGGACATTTTGAAAACTGTCCCCCCAGACCCCCCTCGAAAACTTTTGACGGCCCGGCCTGCTGCGTTTTCGCCGGGCGTGCAGCCCGGCTGCGGTGCCGAAGGG
>JBHIBA010000134.1:0-11729 GCA_046758845.1 Nitrospinota bacterium | reverse complement strand
TCGTCGGAGATCACTTCGATCATCTTCTCGCCCTTGGCCCGGGTCGCCTTGGCCGGGTCGCCGATGATGAGCCCGTCTTTGGAAGAGCCGAAAATGGGGAACTGGTCGTCCGCGATGAGGAACAGATCGGTCTTTTTTCGGTCCAGCGCATAGGCCTTCGGGTCCCGCTTCCAATCTTTCTTGACCAGATCCTCCCGCAGGGCCATCGTCAGAGAGGTCTCAAACTCAGCGGCGTGATCGGGGATCTCCCCATCCTCCACGATGTTCCGGTGCTCATCGGGGTAAAGGTCCCAGTAAGAGATGGCGATCGTCTTGATGTCCACCTCGCTTCGGATCTTCCTCGTGGCGAGAGCCAACCCCGTCTTGTTCCCCCAATGACCGTTGAGGAAAAAGACCAGCTTGATCCCGTGATGCTTGAGGCTCGACGCCATGTCGTGGCACCAGCTCACCAGGGTGTCCTCGCTGATCGTCAAAGAGCCGGGAAAGAGGAGGTGATGATAGGAGACTCCCACCTCCATGGTCGGCGTGACGACGGCCAAGGGGTACATCTTCTCCGCCGTCCGCCTGGCGACGGCCGCCGCACAGGCGGAATCCACCAGCAGGGGCAGGTGGGGGCCGTGTTGCTCCGTCGATCCCGTCGGAACAATCCCGATCTTCACCTTGCCCAGAAGCTCTTTGGCCTCGTCCCAGCTCATCTCCTCCAAGAGGACCTTTGGCGCGGAACCCGGATTCCCCTGTCCCTCTCCCATTTCCCTTCCCTCCCCATGGTCGTGCCCTTGAGCCAGGCGCCGCAGTCCGTAGCGCCCAGGGACGCTACGGATGATTTCGACCCTCAGATCTGCAGGCTAGCCGGCAAGTGGCTGAATAATCTAATACAATTCTTGTGTTGTCAAACCGAGGAACGGTCGAAGGGGCGAGCGGCAAAGACCATGATCACCACACACGCTGATGTCGTCGGGAGCCTGCTGAGGCCGCCCGAATTGTTGAATGCGCGAGAGGAGGTGGCCGCCGGGAAGATCTCCCAGGCGGAGTTCAAGGCGACTGAAGACCGAGCGGTGGATGAGGCGGTCGCGGTTCAGGAGGGAGCCGGCCTTGAGGTCGTGACGGACGGCGAGATGCGGCGGCTCTCCTTCCAAAGCCAGATGACGGAGGCGGTGGAGGGCTTCGGAGAGTACGACATCGACGCCTTTCTCTGGGGCGATTGGCAAGGCGACAAACGGGTAGGGGACAGGCGAGTCGAACGGCCGGCCTCCTTGGGAGTCGTCGGCAAGCTCAAGCGCAAACGCCACCTCTCAGCCGAAGAATTCGCCTGCCTCCGCGCGAAAACGACCCGCATTCCCAAGGTCACTCTCCCCAGCCCCAGCCTCTTCGTGAATTTCTGGCCGACGAACCGCGTGGTCGCCGCCTATCGCACGCTGGAAAGTTTTCTGGCCGACGTCGTGGACATCCTCAGGGATGAAGCGGCCGAGCTGGCGCGCCTGGGCGCGACGTACATCCAGATTGACGCTCCCCATTACACTTCGCTCCTCGACGCCAGAAACCGGGCCTTCTACGAATCACAGGGCTGGACACGGGAGGAGTGGCTTTCGCGGGGCATCGAGATGGACAACGCCGTGATGGAGGATCATCCAGGGGTGACCTTCGGCTTTCACCTCTGTCGCGGAAACCAGGGGAGCCGGTGGCTGACGGAAGGCGGCTACGACGAGATCGCCCGCCCCATCTTTCGGAAGATCCGCGCCCAGCGCCTGCTGCTCGAGTACGACGATGCGAGGTCGGGCTCCTTCGAGCCGCTGAAAAACATGCCCGAGGACAAGACGGCCGTCCTGGGCCTCGTCACCACGAAAAGTCGCCGCCGGGAAACGGTGGAAGAACTGGCGGCGCGAACCCGCGAGGCGGCCCGGTTTATGCCTCTGGACCGCCTCGCGATCAGCCCTCAGTGCGGCTTCTCGACCTCCATCATCGGAAACCGGATTTCAGCAGAGGATCAAAGACGCAAACTGCGCGCGGTCGCCGAAACGGCGAAAGCCGTTTGGGGCTAGGGCAAAGAAATCACCGCCGGATGGCCGGTCTGCCGGGGCAGGTAGAGGCTCGGTCACCCGTTCACATTCCTGTTTGTCCATCTGAGCGAGGGTCATCGCCCCCGCTGAAATCACGTCACTGCCAGCCCTTGCGCCAGCCGAAGCCGGCCAAGATCCCCTTGAGATAGGCGATTTGGCCCGTGTGCTGAAGGATCTCCGACGTGAGAATGCCGAGCTGGCCCCCCAGCGTGGGCTGCCCCGCCACCGATCGAGCCATCGCGGCGTCGAAGTCCTCGTCCGTCCTTCTCCGCAAGTATCTGAGCGTCTCCTTCCGAACGGCGGACTGGTAACCCTTCAGCGTCCTGAGGGGCGGGAACTGAAATTCTCCGACCTCCTCGGGCGTAAAGCCATAACCCGTTTCCTCCGAATCGGCCGGCCTGCCGAACTTCTTGTGCCAGCCCTGCGAGACCCACACCTGAGACCTCGCCTCGAACTCGGAGATCACGTAGTCCTCTTCGCGAGACATGTGCCAGAGAAGAAAGCCGATGGTATTTACCCGCCCATCGGGCCGGTAGGCCAAGTCCTTCGCGGTCAGGCCGTCCAATGCCACGTCCATCGTGCCCTGGGCCAGTTTCAGGGTTCGGATCAGGAACTCGGCGGCCCGCATGGAAACGTTCCCGGAGGAATTCTTTCAACTCCGCAGGGGGCCCCCTTCGGCTTCGCTCAGGGCAGGCTCTTGCGGGCCCCCGACGGGAGGACGCAGGGTCATCGACCCTCGGCCCTCCCCTACGCCCGGCCTCATATCCCGCCGGACGGCTCCACGTCCCCTGACCGCAAGTCACGGAGGCTGAGCTGGAGGGTTTCGCGGCTGTTCCAGCGGTTGACCTCCGGCTCAAACGCGGCTTCCACCCAGGCGTTCGGCCGGCTGAGGAAATCCAGCTCGTCCGCGTTGCCCATGCCAAAACCGATGGCCTCGGCCGAGTGGCCGGAGGCTGGGTCGTGAAGCTCGATCTTCAAGTGCCGCCCGTCCCTCCCCACGGTCCGGACTTTCCCCACCACCCGGAGGCCCTCCGCGCAAAGGACCGGCCGGGCGTTCCCGGGCCCGAAGGGAGAAAGTCCTTCCACCGCACCCACCGTCTCAAGACTCAGGTCGGAAAGCCTCACCCGGGCGTCCACATCCAGGACCGGCCGTTCTTCCTCAAAGGACATCCGCTTCCGCACAACTGCTGAGAACCGATCGTTGAACTGGCCCAGGCGCTCCTTTCGGATCGTCAGTCCCGCCGCCTGCGCGTGCCCGCCGAACTTTTCCAAAAGGTCCGAGCACTCGGACAGGGCCTTCTGAAGGTGGAGACCGAAGGCGCTACGGCCCGAGCCCTTCCCGAGATCGCCTTCCAGGGCAATGAGGATGACCGGCCGGTGGAACTCCTCGACCAGCTTTGAGGCCACGATCCCCACTACGCCGGCGTGCCAGCCCTGCTCCGCCAGGACGATGGGACCGTCCGCGTGAAAGAGGTCTGCGAGAACCCGGCTCCGCGCCTGCTGATAGACTTCCTTCTGAAGGGCCTGGCGTTCGCGGTTGGCGGCGTCGAGCTGCCCCCCCAGCACGACCCCCTTCACACGGTCGCGTTCCAGGAGAAGCACCAGCCCGAGGTGCGCCTTTCCCAGACGACCCGCGGCGTTGATGCGCGGCGCCAGTTGAAAGGCCACCTGGCCGTAGGCGAGCGTGTTCCCTTCGGCAGTGATTTCTGGGCTTGTCCCCGCGAAGCGAATGAGGGCCTGAAGGCCGGGCCTCGCCGAGGCGGCCAGCTCCCGCAGGCCGTGACGCAGAAGCGTCCGGTTTTCGCCTTGGACATCCGCCACGTCGGCCACCGTCGCCAGGGCCACCAGGTCGAGGTATCTCCTGAGAATGGGAAATCCCCCCTTCCCTCCCGTATCCCGGAGCCTGCGGCGAAGGGCCGTCAAAAACTTGAAGACGATCGCGCTTCCGCAAAGCCCCTTGTCGGGATAACCGCATCCGGGCCTGTGAGGGTTCAGGATGGCCAGGGCGGGCGGCATCTTTTCCGGTGGCTGGTGGTGGTCGGTGATGATGACATCGAGGCCGATGGCCTGGGCGGCCTCCACCTCGGCGGTGTTCGTGATCCCGGTGTCTACCGTGACGAGGAGGCCCCTCCCCTTGACCCCAAGGCCCGCCACCGCGCCGGCGCTCACGCCGAACCCTTCCCGCAGGCGGTCGGGGATGTAGGTCTCCACCTCGCGGCCGAGTTCTCTGAAGAAGTGGACCAGGAGGGCCGTCGCGCAGAGACCATCCGCGTCGTAGTCGCCGAAGACGATGATCCGCTCCCCTTCGGCGAGGGCCCGCGCCACGCGGTCCACCGCCCGGTCCATGTCTTTCATGAGAAAGGGGTCGTGCAGGTCCTCAATAGACGCCCTCAGGAAATTCCGGGCCGCCTCGAGCTGCGACAGGCCGCGGTTCCAGAGGAGCCCCCCGACCAAGGGGGGCAGGTTCAGCGCACGCGCCAGGTCTTTGGCCTCCTGCGGGGCGGGTGAGGCCAGGCGCCACCGGAAACGCCCGCGTGCGGCTTTGTCCTGCCCGAGGTCGGCGCTCAACGGACTTTTTCCCCGGTTTTCCTTTGTGCGACGCTGCGCCGGTCCAGACGGACCAGCTCAAGGGTGATCCGGTCCTGAATCTGTCTCATCTTCCAGTGCGGGCACCGACTTCCGTTCATCAGGACGGAGAAGGCGATGATGTCCCCATCCAGGCTGAAGGCGTAACCGGAGAGGCTGTCAACCCGCTTGAGCGTGCCCGTCTTGGCGCGGATCCTCCGCTCGGCCGGGGTACCGTCCAGCCGGTCCTTTACCGAACCATCGACACCCATGACCGGCAGCGAAGCGACAAACTCGGGACGGAACCGGAAATCGCTGTACATGTCGGACAGGACGGTCACGAACTGTGCCGGACTGACCCGACTTCGGCGGGAAAGACCCGACCCGTCGGCGACCACAAAGGTGTCCGGCCTGTAGCCCAGGCGCTTCATGTAGCGCTGAACGACGGCGATCCCCTTCTGCCGCGTACCGGGGGCGCCGAGCAATTCCGCGCCCAACGTTTTCAAGACCTGCTCGGCGATGAAGTTGTTGCTCCACTTGTTCAAGCCCCAAAGGACGACGGAGAGGGGCTTCGAGAGGTGGCGCACCAGGTTTGGCGCATCTGGGGGCGTCCTTCCCCGGCGGACTCGCCCGCTGACGGTAATTCCCTGCGACCTCAGAAATTCGCGGAAGGTGTGGCCCAGATACAGGGCGGGAGCGGTGATGCTGATCCGCCTGGGCCGCGGCCTGCTACCGGCGCGAAGGCGGCCTTCTAAGACGATCCGGTCACCGTCGGCGTGGGAGCCTCGCTGGACTTGCAGCGTCGATTTGCTGCGGCGTCCGACGGTCTTCGCCTTGTTGATCAGCTGGACGTAAGGGGAATCCGGATCGACCACCGCTCGCGGGGGCCTTCCAACGACCGGACTCGGTTCCACGTACAGTTTGAAAGTATTGAAATTCAACGAGGCGGCGCCATGGGGGGCCTGATACGCGCGAAGACCCTGGCCAGACCCGGTGCCCGGGACGAGTTGCTCCCGATCGAAGTAGCTGTCGTCCACCACCAAGTCCCCGCGGACCCGCCTGACCCCTCGCCGCTTCAAGGTCCTCACCAAGACCCAGAGCTCCTCGGTCACCAGGCTGGGGTCTCCAAATCCCTTCAGGTAGAGGTTCCCCGCCAGCCGTCCGCTGGAAAGCCGACCCTTGTAGGAAACTTCCGTCTTGAAGTGGAAATCCGGCTTCAGGTAGTAAAAGGCGGCGGCGGTGGTCAACAACTTGAGGTTGGAGGCCGGGATGAAAAGTTCCTCTCCCCGAAGGTCGTAGAGCAGGCGGCGGGAGCCCAGTGAAAGAGCCCGAATTCCGATTCGCCCCCTGCGAAGGCACGAGTTATTCAGATGGCGGGCAATCTTCGACTTCAGCGCAGGGATTCCCCGAGGGCCTGCCAAGGCCGGCTGGACCGGTTGGAGCGGCCATATCGCCAGAACAAACGCCGCCCAGAGAGAAAGGCACTGCGCGGCCCTGGGCCGCTTTCCCGCGAAGGGAGGCTCAGCCGGGGGTTTCAGCGATCTTCTCCCGGTCACGGAAGCCCTGAAGCAGTTCCGTCACAACCAGACCCAGCAATCCTGCCAGCAAGTTGAAGCCCACGTCGCGAAGCTCCCCAAAGCGGTTGGGCAGGAGGTATTGAATCACTTCGTCCAGGGTTCCCATGACGCCGGTCAGACCCAGCGTCGCGGCGCGCAACTCCCAAATGCCCAGGCCCTTCCATGTCCAGCCGAGGCAGTGAAACGCCAGGTAACTGAGAAGCCCATATTCGAAGAAGTGGACCTTCTCGACCGGGTTTTCCAGGCGCCAGAAAAAGAGCAGGAAGAGACCGGCGCTTGCCCCGAGCAACAGACCCCTGACGGGGGACCGGTTTTCCCGTAAGGCCAGAACTTTTTGCAAAACCCCTGCGCCCGCGACAGCGATGAGCGTGGACAGGGTAAGGTCGGCCGGCCGGCCTATCCCGTCTCGGACGGGTGTCCACAAGACGGGCATCAGCGGGAGCGTGACCAGGATCAAGACCACATAGAGGATGAGCGTGGACCATCGCGCCCGAAGCGGTTTCCGGGGGTGACAGGGCGAGGTCAGGATTCATTCCCCTCCAGGGGTAGGACCCCCAAAGAGGCCCGCCTCCTGTTTTCCAAAGCCGCACGATGCCATGATAAAAAGGAGAGGGAGAAAGTTCAAGGGCGCCTTCGTGGGGATGTGTCGATTTTTGCAAGAAAAGGGGATGCGCGCGAAGGCCGGCGAAGTGCCTTGGGAACGCCAACCCTCTGCCCACAGAGACCCGGAGGGCCGGCCCCGCGGGCGAGGTTCGCCCCGGGGCAGGGTCCCTTCGGCGTCCGCGATCATGCAAGGCCGGGTGGGGTGGGGTGACATGCCGCATGGTGCGGCGCGTCGGTTCGGCAGGAAGTGTAAGGAGTCAAGCTATGCGAGTCGCCTATATGCTGATCAAGGTGGAGGTCGGGGCGGTCGAGAGCGTCGCCAGCCGCCTGATGGAAATCGAAGAGGTGACCGAGGTCTACTCCATCTCGGGCACCTATGACATACTGGCCAAGATCCTGGTGGAACACTACGACCAGTTCGGCGAGATTGTCCCCAGGAAGATTCACGCCATCTCCTCCATCCGGGAGACCAACACGCTGCTGACTTTCACTGCGTTCAAGTAGCCTCCCCCGCCGCACCTCGGCAAGTGCGGGACGATCTCGTTCGGGGGGGGCGCGATCTCATCAACGGGTCCCGTCCGGGACCCGCTTACCGGAGCGCATAAGGAGACACCATGCCGAGCGGAATTGAAGAACTCAAAGACAAACTGATCCTGGCCCACAAGATCATGGCGGCGGCCGGGGTCCTGCAGATGAACCTGGGCCACGCCAGCGTCAGGCTCCCCGAAGGAAACCGCGTCCTGATTCTGGGACACCTGCACGACGTGGGGAGGGTCTTCGAGACCGCGACGACCCAAGACCTGAGCGTGATGGACCTGGAAGGGAACCACTTGGAGGGCGAGCTCGAGCCGCCGGGCGAACGCTTCATCCATACCGGCATCTACAAGCACCGGCCCGACGTGGGGGCCGTGGTCCACGCCCATCCCTTTACGGCGGTGGCCTGCACCATCGCCGGGCGGGACATCATTCCCGTGGGCCATTGGGGGACCGTGTTCCACCCCAAGGTCCCCGTCTACCCCAGCTCGGAACAGATCGAATCCCAGCAGATGGGCGAGGACATCGCCAAGGTCATGGGCGGCGCCCCCGCCGTGATGCTGAAGCACCACGGGGCCACGACGGCGGGAAAGTTCCTGGAGCTGGCGGTGGCCGTCATGCTCTCTTTGGAACACACGGCGCGGCTGCTCGCCGCCGCAAGCCAGATGGGAACGCCGCAGCCGCTTCCCCTCGAACAGGTCGAGAGCTCGATGGCCGTTTCGCTGGACCGCCCTTCGTTCTGGGAAAATCCCTGGGCCTACTGGTCCTCACGGGTTTCGTGAATGGAGTGAGGTGCGGGCTTTTCCCCAGAGGGCCTTTCTGAAAAACCGGTCCTCCTGGACCCGCTGAAAAATCTTTACGACCGGGGAGACCCCGCCACTCGGGGCTCGGCGTTCGGGGGTTCATTAGGTATTTTTAATGGGACGGAGGGGGTCCCAGACGTATATTGGATCGCAAGATGCGCGGGGGGGCCCGTCGGAATCGGGCGATGGTTTTTCACTGAAGTTTCGGAAGAATGTTCGTGTCCTTGCCTCTCAAGGAAGGCCTACGGGCGAGGAATTATCCGCTTCGGCCGGATGCCGGGACCGGTTGAAAGGAGGAGTTGAAAAGGATGGCTCGTGAAAGGTTTGAAACCCTGTCGCAAACCCAGCCCCAGACGCTCGCCCAGGAACGGGCGGCGGCCTTCCTGCGCCGGGTTTACTGGTGGATGACGGTGGGCCTCGGCGTGACGGGGGCTGCTGCCTGGGTCGTGGTTGTCTCGCCGGGGATGCAGCGCTTCATCTTCGGCAATCCGATCGTCTTTTTCGGGCTGATCATCGTCCAGCTCGTCCTGGTCTTCAGCCTGAGCGCCCGGGCCGAGAGGATGACGGTCCAAGGGGCCGTGGGGACGTTCCTGATTTACTCGTTGCTCATGGGCCTGACGCTGTCGTCCATCTTCCTGGTCTACACGGCGAATTCGATCACCCAGGTCTTTTTCATCACGGCGGGGACGTTCGCTGGGACCAGCCTGTGGGCCTACACGACGAAGCGGAACCTGGCCTCCTGGGGAAGCTTCTTCATGATGGGCCTCATCGGGATCATCATCGCCTCCGTCGTCAACCTCTTCTTGCAAAGCCCGGCCCTTTACTGGGCCATCAGCTACATCGGCGTGTTCGTCTTCGTCGGTCTGACGGCCTACGACACACAGCGGCTCACCCTGATGGGGGCCCAGGGCTTCGGCGATGAAGCCGCCGCCACGAAGGCCTCGGTGGTCGGGGCGCTGATCCTGTACCTGGACTTCGTGAATCTCTTCCTCCTGCTGCTCCGGATCTTCGGGAGGAGGAGCTGAGAATTGCGGGGGACGCTTTTTGGGCACTGGCGTGCCTGGTTAATCATCCCTCGAAAGGTGTGCGCCAAAGACGCCCGGCTTAAGCGCACCTACCTCCAACCGCAGTTCGGCCGGCACGCAAGTGCCCAAAAAGCGCCCCCCGCGACTTTCCTTATTTACCCCAATCCCTGCACCGCCAATTCCACCGCCCGGATGAGGGCCCGGCCCTTGTTCATCGTCTCCTCGTATTCCCGTTCGGGAACCGAGTCCGCCACGATGCCCGCTCCCACCCCCAGGTAGGCCTCCCCGTCTTGGATAACGAGGGTCCGGATGGTGATGCAGGTGTCCATGTTCCCCGAGAACGAGAAATACCCCACCGCTCCCGCGTAGGGTCCGCGCCGTGTGGGCTCCAGCTCCTCGATGATCTCCATGGCGCGGACCTTGGGCGCGCCGGACACCGTCCCCGCGGGGAAGCAGGCCCTCAGGACGTCGTAAGCGTCCTGGCCCCCGGCGAGTCGGCCCCGGACGTTGCTCACGATGTGCATGACGTGGGAGTACCGCTCGACGACCATCAGCTCGTTCACCTCCACCGTGCCCCGGTGGGCGATGCGTCCCACATCGTTGCGTCCCAGGTCCACCAGCATGATGTGCTCGGCGCGCTCTTTCTCGTCCGAGAGGAGGTCTTTTTCCAGTTCCTGGTCTTCCTCTTCGGTGATCCCCCGCCTGCGGGTGCCGGCGATGGGGCGCACCTCCACCCGGTCTCCCTCCAGCCGGACGAGGACCTCCGGGGACGACCCGACGAGCTTCAGGTCGCCGAACTTCAGGAAGAACATGTAAGGCGAAGGGTTCAGGGTACGCAGCGCCCGGTACACGTCGAAGGGATCGGCGGAAATGGGCACGCTGAGCCGTTGCGCCAAGACCACCTGGATGACCTCTCCCGCCAGGACCTTTTCGCGCGCCTCGGCCACGGCCGCCTCAAACGAGGCCCTTTCCTTGAAATTCGATGTCCATTGGGGAATCGCGGCGGCAGGTTTGGGGAATGACTCCTCGGCGGATATCCCCGCGCCGAATTTGCCGGATCTGCTGGATCCGCCGAATAGGGGGCGGTTCAGGCGCCCGATGATCCCTTCGATGCGGGCAACGGCGTCGTCGTAGCCGGACCTGAGCGCTACGCCGTCATTGTCTTTGACATGGACGTTGGCGACCACCTTGATCTTTTGCGCCACGTTGTCGAACACCAGAAGGGCGTCGGTGATCATGAACTGGGCGTCGGGCAGGCCGAGGTCGTCTGTGGATGTTTCCGGCAGCCGTTCGAAGAACCGCACCATGTCGTAGGACAGATAGCCCACCGCGCCCCCGGAGAAGCGGGGCAGGCCCTCCACGGGGACCGGTCGGTACTCCGCCATCAAGGCATTGAGGGCCTCCACAGGGTCTTCCTCCGTTTCCCAGGTCTCAGATGCGCCGTTTCGCTCGACGGTGATCCGCCTGCCCTTGATCCGCAACAGGACGGACGGATCGGCGCCCAGGAAGCAGTACCGGGCCCATTTCTCTCCGCCTTCCACGCTCTCCAGGAGAAAGGCGTTGTCCCCCTCGGCGATCTTCAGGAAGGCCGAGACCGGGGTTTCCAGGTCGGCCAGGATCTCCCGATAGACAGGGATCAGGTTTCCCTGCCGGGCTTTCTTGCGGAATTCCTCGAACGTCGGGGTGTACATGGTTCCCTCGTCTAAAGTCTCACTGCCGCGCCGCTTGCGTTGTCATCTCTGAAAGCGCAGTGAAGGATCTCTTCTCTCTTCGCCCGGCACGCCTCGGAGATTCTTCGCGAGGGTTAATGACCCTCAGTCAGAACGACAAAACCGTCGATCTCGGGGGCAAGGCCCCAAAAAAAGGCCGCGAGGCTCATTGCCCGCGGCCTTTGATTCTTTCCAAACGTGTCTTCAGCCTACGGGCGCACCTCATCCCCCTTACGCCACCACCAATTCCGAGCGCCCGTGAACCAGAGCAACAGAGAAGCCTCCTTCGAAAGCCAACAGCCTAAAACTTAACGGGTAAGACACAGCCCTGTCAACCAGCCCGCCTGTGGGGCGTTTTTTGAAAGGCCCATGGATTTATCCCAGGGGGGTCTTTTTGAAAGCCGACCGGATTTCCCAGGGGGCGCTTTTTGTAAACCGCCCCCCTGGGGACCCCCCGGAAAACTTTTGACGGCCCGGCATGCGGGTCGATGACCCTAATGGCCGGGCCTGCCGGGGGGCGGCAGCGCGTTTGGCTGGGCCGGTTGTCTGGGGCCTGGCGACGGCTCCTGTCTTTGCCCGAATGCGCGCCTTGCTGCACAAGGCTCCCGCATTCGGGCAACGGGCCAGTTTTTTGCGAAAGAGGGTTGCGCCGTCAGGTGCTACCCTCTTTCACGAATAGAAAGTTTTGCTGGGGGGTGCGGGGGGGCGCCTTCCAAAAAGCGCCCCCCGCAATAAGGGCCGGCTTTCAAAGCCTGTCCCGAGCGAGGGGGACGGAAGGCCCCCCTGAATTGTCGGAGCTTCACTCCAGCCAGAAGGTCATTCCGGCGTAGGGGCTGGTGATGTAGCGGTCGAGGCG
>JBHIBA010000133.1:0-11834 GCA_046758845.1 Nitrospinota bacterium | reverse complement strand
AAGATCCTCGAGGCGATTGAGGCCGTCGCCCAAGGGAAGGCCTAGGCCCGAAGACAAAGTTAAGCAGAGGAAATCACTGTTAGGGTGACCGGCGCAGGGTGGGTCGGCCCTTTCCGGCGTATTGACCGGAGGGTCGAAACCCCTGCGCCGTTTGTTTTTGTGTGTGGGATTTCCTTCAGGAGGCGCCCTCGCCTTCAGAAATCGAGTACCGTCTTAGCGCGGCGACCATCTCCTCGGAGAGGGGGTGGGATTGGAACGTCCCGTCCTCCCCGGCTCTTACACAGCAGACGACGACCTCTCCGGTTGCTAAGCGCTTGCCGTCCGCCGGACGGTGGACCTCGTGGCGGAGATGATACGTCTTCTCTGAAACTTTGAGGACCGCGGTTCTGACTTCGACGATCTCGTCGTAATAGGCAGGGAAGAAATAATCGCACCGTACGCTCAGCCTGGGAGTCGCCGTGTCGGAGTCTTCGGCCATGCGTTTTCGCGTCTTGCCCGATTCTCGGAACAGTTCTATCTCGGCTTCCTCGAACCAGCGGAAGAAATTGGCGTGGTGGACGATCCCGGCCTTGTCGGTGTCGGCCCAATGTACCCTGATCTCTGTTATGTGAGCCAACGGCCAATCTCCGCACGGTTAGCTCGAATCGGAACGAAATCCCTGCATTCTCGGACAGATGACCCCCGCTTTCAACAGCGCCGTCGGCGGGTTTCATCCCGGCCCCCGCGCCGTGGGAGATGGGGGATGAGGCGGGGCTTGGAAGAAACCCAGCGGCCTCAGGGCGGCATGCTCATCTGTGGTCTACGCCGCCCTGGACAACTCGAGGCGTTGGTCCGCCGCTAAGGTCAGGAGCGGGCCCGATTGGAATCGCCGGGATCCAACTGAAATTCAATCAGGGGCGCAGGCGGTTGCGATGAGAAAATACTCGATGACAGTGTTCAAAGGATGCAAAGAAGGGGATGTGGATGAATCACGATGTGGAGGCCGCGCCCCGGCCGAAATTTCACCGACAGTTCAGTGTGCCGGGGCGTCCTACCCTTGCCTCTTCCCGTCTCGTGAAGGTTTGCATTATGTCATGAACCTATCTCAAAATCCCATTTCCCATGCCTTGGGCCTTTGGTCGTCATTCCCGCGAAAGCGGGAATCCAGTGTTTTCAAGCTTTTCCGGATGCCCACTTACGACATGCGGGTATGATGGTTCGGGCATGGCCCATTTTGAGATAGGTTCATGTTAAATAGACGCGAAGGTGGGCCTAGGCTCACGGCCTCTCCTTTGTCCAGTTTTGGAAAAACTACCCCCCCGGCGCGAGAAAGTTCAATCCCCGACGTTGAATGCTCCGCGTTACGCCTTCTGGTAGGTCGCTCTCCCGGCGGATTTGATAATCCCGGCCTTTTTCCACCGATTGATGATTTGATGAAGGTACGCCCGGCTCTTTCCTTTGGCGCCTCTGGTGCCGGCCAGCTGGTCCATGGTAAAGGTCGAGGAGAGAGATTTCACGGTCGCTTCCCAGTTCGTTCTCCTGCCTTTCCTTACGGCTCTGACGGCGATTGGAGTTTTCCTGCCGGCCTTTTTCCTACGACCTGCTGCGCGTTTTCTGCGCGGGGAGCCGGCGGCCCCCTTTCCGCCCAACAGGAGAGCTGCGCGCCTGATATCCCTCTCTCTTCGTCTCAGGGATCGAAGAGATTTTTCGTGCTCACCGATCTGTTTTCGAATGTCTGAAATCTGATCCTTAATGAAGCTGTTGATGGACGCTTTTGCCATGGTGTTCTCCCTACGGAAAAGATTTGGAAGAAATCTTCTTCCCCCAACACCTACGGTGAATATATTACAATCCATGTCAAGATTTCAATCATTTCCGATTCTGTTTCGAATTCTTGCTTTTACGTTTCGCGGCCTTATTTTCCCTCTAATCATAGCATGGATGCAAACGATTGGATTCATACTCTCCACTTGATTTGAGGAGAGATCCCGAAGGGTCGTTGCCCCAAAGGGAACGGGAGGGCGAAGGCTTCTGAAGCGTGTCAGGGCCGGAATGTGTGTTATTCGTTCAGATTGGAAAGAGGAGCCTGGATGGGCTCTCCCCTTCGGGTTGAGCGTCCCATAGAAGCGCGTCGGTCTTTCATTCGCAGGAGTGCCAAGTACCGCGTGGTTTGAAAAATCCCGATGAAGTGCGCATGGATTTGGTAACGTTGCCGGGGACGGCAGGTTGGCAAATTCCGGGCTCGATCTGCTTGGCGGCAGTCGAGGATGGGAGCAAGTCCGTCAGAAAGGTCGAATAATGAACCTCCTTGGTGGCTCGAAATCCATGGAATGGGGGCTCCCGCGCGCGGCTTGTGCGTTTCATCAGTGTTTGAGGGCGACGGCCATAGGAGTTGCAGGGGCTTGAGCGCACTCACAAGGGCCTCTGTCTCGGGTGGGAGGAGATAAACTTGCTTCGAAAGTTTACCGATTATAAGTTCGTAGACGTTTCGCAAATGAGTGGTAAGATCTAGGAAGCCTCATCTTCGGAGTTTGCATCCCGCCGGGACATCGCCAATGGCGTGACCCGGTCGCCGGGAGAGAGTGAGGAATGGCGCCGAGTACGCTTTTTGCGAAAATTTGGGACGCCCACGTGGTCCACGAGGAAGAGGGTAAGCCGACGCTCCTTTATGTAGACTGTCATCTCATCCATGAGGTCACGAGCCCCCAGGCCTTTGAGGGCCTTCGCCTGCTAAGGCGCAAGGTTCGGCGTCCCGACCTCACCTTCGCAACGATGGACCACAACGTGCCGACCTCCGACCGCAGCCTGCCCATCGCCGACCCATTCTCGAAAAATCAGATCGAGACCCTGGCGAGGAATTGCAAAGAGTTCGGCGTCAGCCTCTTCGACTTAGACAGCCCGGACCAGGGAATTGTCCACGTGATCGGCCCCGAGTTAGGGATCACGCAGCCCGGCAAGACCATCGTCTGCGGCGACAGCCACACCTCCACTCACGGAGCGTTCGGGGCGCTCGCCTTCCCCATCGGCACGAGCGAGGTGGAGCACGTCCTGGCGACCCAGTGCCTGTTGCAAACGAAACCGAAAATCCTGGCGATCACAGTGAACGGCGAGCGCAAATCGGGCGTCACAGCCAAGGACCTCATCCTCAATATCATCCGGCGCATCGGAGTCAGCGGCGGGGTGGGCCACGTCATCGAGTACCGCGGGGAGGCCATCGAGGCCCTGACGATGGAAGAGCGGATGACGGTATGCAACATGAGCATCGAGGCGGGGGCCCGCGCCGGCCTGATCGCCCCGGACGACAAGACCTTCGCCTTCTTAGAAGGCCGCCGACACGTCCCCAAGGGCAAGGGATTCGAGAAACGGGTCGAGTACTGGAGAACGCTTCCCACGGACGACGGCGCCGCATTCGACCGAGAGGTCGTCTTGGACGCCGGGGAGATCGCTCCCCAGGTCACCTGGGGCACGAATCCCGGAATGGTGACGGACGTCACGGGCGCCATCCCCGATCCCCGTGGGATGGAACGCGAAGCCGACCGCAAAGCGGCCGAGCGTGCGCTGGAGTACATGGGCCTGGAGCCGGGCACGCCGATGGTGAAGATTCCTCTCGATCGGGTCTTCATTGGGTCCTGCACGAACTCCCGGCTCGGCGACCTCACCGAAGCGGCCAGGATGATCGAGGGGAAGAAAGTCCATCGCCGCATCCGGGCGATGGTCGTCCCGGGTTCCCAGTCCGTGAAGCGAGCCGCCGAGGAACGCGGCCTGCACAGAATCTTCAAAGAAGCCGGATTCGAGTGGCGGGAGTCGGGTTGTAGCATGTGCCTGGGCATGAACGAAGACATCCTCGAACCCAAGGAGCGGTGCGCCAGCACCTCGAATCGGAACTTCGAGGGACGCCAGGGCCGCGACGGGCGCACGCACCTGGTCAGCCCGGCGATGGCCGCTGCCGCTGCCATCCTGGGTCACTTCGTGGACATCCGCGACTGGGACTGAGAAGGCCATGGAGCCGTTCAAGAGTTTCACCGGGAAGGTCATGCCCCTCAACCGGGCGGACGTGGACACGGACCAGATCATCCCCAAACAGTTTCTGAAGCGAATTGAGAGGACCGGTTTCGGCCAGTTCCTCTTCCTTGACTGGCGCTATACGCCCGAGGGTCAGCCGAAGCCGGACTTCGTAATGAACCAGCCGCATTACGAAGGGGCCGAGATCCTCCTGGCGGGAAAGAACTTCGGATGCGGCAGCTCCCGGGAGCACGCCCCCTGGGCCATTCAGGACGCGGGGTTTCGGGTGATCATCGCCCCCTCTTTTGCGGACATCTTCTACAACAATTGCTTGAAGAACGGCCTTCTCCCGGCTCTTCTGGACGAAGATGTCGTCAACCGGCTGGTCACCGAGTGCGAGGCACAGGCGGGCTACTCCTTATCCATAGATCTCGAACGCCAGACGGTCACGACGCCTGGGGGCGAAATGCACAAGTTCGAAATCGACCCCTTCCCCAAGCGGTGCCTGCTCGAGGGGCTGGACGACATCGCCCTGACCCTCCAGCACGAATCCAAGATTGCGGCCTTTGAGGCAGCCCACACCGATCTCTGAAGCCCTCGATCCGTGTCAGGGTCCCCCCGGCCATGTTCGGGGAGCCAGAGCGCTCAGCCCTCCGCGCAGGTGATGATGTGCTAAAATGGGTTGCGTTCCTACAAAGGAAAGGAGAGCCTCCGTGAGAACAGTGACCTACTCACGGAACTTCACCCTCCCCATCACTTACTGGTGCCGGGACCGGTGCGGCTATTGTTCCTTTCGCTCCAACGATCCGGTCCTGATGACGCAAGGGGAAATCCGCGAGGTCGCCAGGAAGGAAGCCGCAAAGGGGGCCGTTGAAGCGCTGGTGATGACGGGCGAGGCCCCGGACGTACACCCGAAGATGCGCGCGGAGCTGAATTCCTGGGGATTCCCCACGTATGTGGATTACGTGCGCAGGGCCTGCGAAATCCTTCTGGAGGAGGGGTTGTTGCCTCACACGAACATCGGAACCCTGTCGCTCGACCAGTTGGCCAGGTTGAAAGACGTGAACGCATCGGTGGGCGTGATGCTGGAATCTCTGAGCCCGGCCGTTCAGTCGGGCGTCGCCCACCGCTTTGCGCCGACCAAGGCGCCCGCCTTGAGGGTGGAGACCGTCCGCGCGGCGGGGGAGTTACAGATCCCGTTTACGTCGGGGATCCTTTTCGGCATCGGCGAGAGCCGGGAGGAGCGAACCCGGACCCTGGAGGTGCTGGCCCGGCTCCAAGAGGCCTATGGACATTTGCAGGAGGTGATCGTCCAGCCGTTGAACGCGCAGGAGGGAACCCCCATGGCGGACTGGCCGGAGCCCTCGAAAGAGGAGGCCTTGGAGATGGTCCGGGAGGCCCGGACAGTCCTCCCCGATGACGTCCACATTCAGATCCCGCCCAACCTGATTCCGCACGTTGTCGAAGCTGTAAAGGCCGGCACGGACGACCTCGGCGGGCTTTCGGATGAGCCGGATCTGATCAATCCCAACCACCCCTGGCCGGACATCGACGGTCTTCGCAGGCATCTGGCCGGACACGGCATCGACCTCCAGCTTCGTCTGCCCGTGTACGATGAGTTCATCGAACGCGGGTGGTACTCGCCCACTGTTGGCGCGTTGATGGCCTCTTTCAGGCCGGCGCTTTTCTGCTGAGGACAGCTCCATGCAGACTTTTGCTGAAGCCTTCACAAAGGCCGAGCGGGGAAAAGAGATCGGCCCCCTGGACGCGGCCGCCTTGCTGTGCGCGAAACATCCCGAGGAGACCCGCCGTCTGTTCGAGCTGGCGGACGCCATCCGGGCGGAGATCAAGGGACAGGAGGCCACGTATGTGGTCAACCGCAACATGAACTTCACCAACATCTGTGTGGGAAGCTGCGAGTTCTGCGGCTTTTCGCGGAAGGCGGGCCAGGCGGGGGCTTACTTCGTCAGCGATGAGGAGATCGAGAAGAAGCTTCTGGAGGCCAAGGCTTACGGCGCCACCGAGGTATGCATCCAGGGGGGCCTGCCCCCGTTCATCACCTTCGATTACTACCCCAACCTGCTCAGGCAGGTGAAGAAAATCGCCCCCGAACTGCACATCCACGCCTACTCCTGCGAAGAGATCAACTACATGACGGGTCTGTCGGGCAAGACCGCCGCTGACGTCATCTCCATTTTGAAGGACGCCGGCCTGGGCAGCACGCCCGGCACGGCCGCAGAGATCCTGGTCGAGCGGGTCCGCGAGGTCATCTGCCCGGACAAGCTGAGCACCGAGCGCTGGGTGGAAATCATGCAGGAGGTCCACCGTCAGGGCGTCCCCGCCACCTCCACCATCATGTTCGGCCACGTGGAGTATCCCGAGGAGATCGGGCAGCACCTCGAGGTCATCCGGAACATCCAGAAGGAGACGGGGGGCTTCACCGAGTTCGTCCCGCTGCCCTTTATTCCTTATGACAACGCCCTCGGCCGGAGGTACAACATCCGGAAAATGATCCCCAACGAAGAGGTCTTCAAGCTGTACGCGGTGAGCCGGATTTACTTCCGCGAGACAATTCCCAACATCCAGTCCAGTTGGCCGAAGATCGGCCTGGAGGCCGCCGGCGAGGCCCTTCGGGTCGGGTGCAACGATGTGGGCGGGACGCTGATGGAGGAGAAGATCTCCAACATGTCGGGGTCCCAATGGGGCGACCGCGCCACGGTCGAGGACCTTCGTGAGATCATCGTGAAGAACGGCCGGATCCCTGTTGAGCGGACAACGGTTTACGAGAGGCGCGAATCCCTGGATGCCGCCGCCCCGCTGTCCACGAATGGATTCTCTTAATCGATCAATCCTGTAGAATCCGTCATGCATGAGCATCAGGACGGGGATCTGTATTTTCACTTCCTGCAGACGCGCCGATCCAGAAGACAGTTTGGACCGGGCGATGTCCCGGTGGAGGAGCTGGACCGCATCGTCCAGGCCGCCGGCTGGGCCCCCTCCCCCCACAAGACCTGTCCGTGGCGATTTGTCATTGTCAAGGCCCGAGAAGTTCAGGAGCGTCTCGTTCAGGAGATGGCCTCCGCCTTCGAGGCGGACCTCCGGAAGGACGGCCTGCCTGAGGAACGCATCCGCGCCCGGATCCAGAAGTCATTGGACCTGCTGCTGGCCGCCAAGGGCCTCCTGATCGCCTGTCTGTACAAGGAGGATCTGGATAGATATCCGGATGACTTTCGTCAGGTGGCCGAGGAGACCATGGCGGCGCAAAGCCTGGGGGCGGCCATTCAGAACATCCTCCTGGCCGCCCACGCCCGGGACGTCGCCTCGTGTTGGGTCTGCGCCCCCCTTTTCTGTCCGGGGACCGTTCGAACGGTTCTGGACCTGCCTGAAAACTTTCACCCTCACGCCCTCGTCGCCTTCGGACGGCCTCCCCTGGAAGAGCCCCCGGCCCGGCCCTCCTATGGCCTGACGGTCCTCCACCGCTGAATGAACGACGTGATCGTTGCGCTGGCCGGTGGAGTGGGGGGGGCGAAGCTGGTCCTGGGTCTCGCCCACGCGCGCCCGCCCGAAGAGGTCACGGCCATCGTGAATACCGCGGACGACTTGACGCTCTATGGGCTGCATGTCTCGCCGGACCTCGATACGGTGATGTACACGCTGGCGGGCCTGGCGGACCCGGTCCGGGGCTGGGGGGTGGCGTCGGACACCACGCACGCCCTCGATATGCTCGAGCATTACGGTCACCCCGCGTGGTTCCGCCTCGGCGACCGCGACCTGGGTACTCACCTGCTCCGCCGGGAGTTGCTCGACCGGGGAAAAACCCTCACGGAGGTTACCGCCATCCTCTGCCGCGCCCTGGGGGTCCGGAGCGCCGTCCTCCCAATGACGGACGATCCCGTCCGGACCCGCGTTCTCACACCGGAAGGCGAGTTGGAATTTCAGGATTACTTCGTGGGTCGCAAGGCGGGCGTAAGGGTTACGGGCCTTCGTTTTGCGGGGATCGAGAAGGCGCGGCCCTCAGGCCGGGTGCTGGAGGCCATCGGACGCGCACGGGCGGTGGTTTTCTGCCCGTCCAATCCCTTCGTGAGCCTGGGTCCGATCCTTGCTCTTCCGGGACTGGCCGAGGCCATTCGCTCCTCGCCGGGGCCCAAGGCGGCGGTCAGTCCCATATTGGGGGGGCGGGCCCTCAAAGGCCCGGCCGCCAAAATGATGAAAGAGCTGGGTGAGGAGCCGTCCGCCTCGGCGGTGGCGCGGCGTTACGTTGACTTGCTCGACGCCTTCGTGCTAGACGAAGTGGACCGTAGCGATGCGGAGACCGTCGAGAGGATGGGCCTGCGCGTCCTGGTCACGAACACCGTCATGAACACGCTGGAAGACAAGACCCGGCTCGGTCGGGAAGTCCTGGAATTCCTGGCCGAAATCGCACGGGCGGGGGGTCGCTCCTCCCCTTCGTCCGCCCCGGCCGGTAGAGGGCCCGCTTCGGGATGATTGCGCTTGTCCCGCTGAAAGGATTCCGGAACGGGAAATTGCGCCTCTCGCCCGTCCTGAACGAGGAGAGCCGGGGCCGCCTCACCTCCTGGATGATGGAGCGCGTTCTGCGTTCGCTACAAGAATCCCGGTCGGTGGAGCGCATAATTTTGATCTCCAAAGACAGAAGGGCCCGCTCGGTGGCGGCGGCCTTTGGAGCCGAGACGTTTGCCGAAAAGGTCGAGGGGCTCAACAGCGCCCTCCGCGAGGCCGTTGCTCACTTGATTCAGATGCGGTCCGGGAGCGATTCTGCGGCGCGAGGCACGAGGACATCGGAAGGCCGTGACCCATCCGCCGGCGCAGTGGACACGGTGCTCATCGTCCCCGCCGATCTTCCTTTGCTGACCGCCAAAGAGGTGGACGAGGTGGCGGCCCTGTGCGATGAAAAAACGCCTTGTGTCGTGGCGGCCCCCTCGCAGCGGGGAGAGGGAACCAACGCCCTTCTTCTGCATCCGCCGAATGTCCTGACGCCTTCTTTCGGACCGGACAGTTTCAACCGCCACCGCTCGCACGCCGACGTGCGGAAGATTCCCTTCCGGGCCGTCCGCTCCCCCCGTTTGGGGCTGGACATCGACCTTCCGGAGGACCTGGAGGCACTTCGGCGCGCCCTCGGCCCCGAGGCCCGGGAGGAGCTTTCGGTTTTCCTGGCGTCGGGCCCGGTGGGTTCGCCGTGAACGCGATTCAATGCTGGGCGCTGCCGGACATCCCCGCCGTCCGGCCGGGCGACGATCTGGCGGAAATCATCTGCCAATCCGCGCGGAAGGCCGGTCTTGAATTCCTCCGGGGCGATCTCCTGGTGGTCGCTCAAAAAATCGTCTCCAAAGCCGAAGGCCGCACGGTTGCTCTCTGCGAGGTGGAGCCGTCCGGGCGGGCCCGGCGGATTGCGCAGGCGACCGGCCGGGATCCCCGGTTCGTCGAGGTGATCCTCCGGGAATCGAACGAAGTGGTCCTGGCCTCGAAAACGGCCCTCGTTGTGGAGCACCGATCGGGCGTCGTTTGCGCCAACGCCGGCGTGGATCACTCCAATGTGTGCGGCAGCCTTGAGGGGGAAGAAGTGGTGTCCCTTCTTCCGCAAGACGCGGATGCGTCGGCCCGCGGGCTTCGGGATCAAATCCGGGAGCGCACGGGAACGGAGGTGGCGGTGATCGTCAGCGACACCCACGGCCGCCCGTTTCGGCGCGGGGTCGTAGGAGTGGCGCTGGGCGCGGCGGGGATCGATCCCCTGGCCGACTGCCGGGGCGAACCGGACTTCTTCGGCCGGCGTTTGGAGATCACCATCGTGGCCCAGGGAGACGAGGCGGCGGCGGCGGCGTCTCTCCTGATGGGACAGGCGGGGGAGGGACGGCCTGCCGTTTTGATCCGGGGTTTTGAGTACCGAAAGAGTGACGCAGGGGCTCGACCCCTCTTTCGCCCCAAGCGGGAGGATTTGTTTCGAGGAGGCGGCGACCGATGATGACCCGACAGGAGGCCGAGTCCCTCCTTCACGAATGGACGCTGAGCGAAAACCTGCGAAAGCACGCTTACGCCGTGGAGGCCGCGATGAGGGCCTACGCCGGGAGGTTCGGTGAAGACGAGGACTTTTGGGGGGTGGTGGGACTTCTCCACGACCTGGACTACGAAAAGCATCCGAGCCGGGACGAGCACCCGCTGGTGGGCGTGCAAGTCCTTCAGGAGAAAAGGTTCCCCGAACTGGCCCTGGAGGCCATTAAAGGGCACGCGGAATACCTTCACGTCCCGCGGACGACGCCGATGGCGAAGGCGCTCTTCGCCGTGGACGAGCTGGTCGGCCTGATCACGGCCTGCGCGCTGGTGCGTCCGTCCAAGAGCGTGGAGGGCATGAACATCAAGTCCATCAAGAAGAAGTGGAAGGACAAGGCGTTCGCCAAAGGGGTGGACCGCCGGCAGATCGAAGAGGCGACGGCCGACCTGGGCGTTCCCCTGGATGAGCACCTCCAAACCGTCCTGGATGCAATGAGTAGCGTCGCCGACCGTCTCGGGCTTGCGGGGTGAGAGACGCCTCTCTTTCCCCCCACGGCCCCTCCTCAGGCGGGCGCCGCTTCGAGTGGGACCGCCGGCGGATTCCTTACGCGCCCTCCGTGTCGCATCTCATGAAGCATTCGGATCTCAGCCCCGTCTTCATGAAGTGGCTTTTGTTGGAGGTGACGAAGGAAAAGCGGGTTGTGGACCTGGGCTGCGGGTACGGGAAGCTCACCTTCGCCCTCGCCCCCTACGCGGGCTTTGCGGTGGGACTGGACAGGGACGGGGAGGCGATCCAGAGGGCCTCCGCCCGGGCTGAGGCCGAGGGGGTTTTGAATGTCCGCTTCGCCGTCGCTGACGTGGAGAGGGTGGAATACGATGACGCGGACTTTGGGGGTCGGCCGGACATTGTGACGGCGCACCTTTGTATGTCCGACGCCATCATCGAACGGGCCGGCCGGGCGCTCGACCCCGGGGCTCCCTTCGCCTTTGTCTGTCTCCACAAGAATCAGTGGAAGGAAACCGGGCGGCCTTCGAGGTTTTCCTACACGGAGGACGGAATCCGCGATCGACTGGCCGAGGCGAGATTCGAGCTGGTTCACGGCCGTGTAGAGGAGGAAGTCGTGGACCTGCCATTTCCCGAGGAAGCGGAGCGGGTCTTCCTTCAAAAAGACGTCCTGCCCAAAGGCTGGCATCTGGAGGGACGGCGGACCGAGGGGCTGCGCGCTTACCTTCGCCGGGGCGGCCGCGAGTTCACCCGGAAAAGCCATCTGCTTGTTCTGGCGAGGCGGGTGGGATGAGCGCGGCTTTCCCGCTTGGGGCGGGGAAGCGGCCGGAATCCCTACGGAGGCGCCTGACCCTCCGCAAGGAGAAGGGGCGATGATCACGGCAATCCCGACGATCTTTTTCTTCGTGAAGGACCTGAAGCGCTCCATCCGATTTTATCGGGATATCCTCGGTCTCCCGCTGGTCCGCGAAGGGGAGCAGGACGCGCGCTTTACCGTGGGAGGCTTTCACTTTGTGATCCACCAGGATCTCACACCCGAGGAGTTCGTGAAGTGGAGGGCGAATCCGAACCCCAGCGACCGCGGGTGGGGGGTCTACCTCACCCTGCAAAGCGATGACCCGGATGCCGATTACGCCCACCTGAAGCAACACGACCTGGACTTCATCTGCGGGCCCATGACGATGCCGTGGGGCATTCGAATGTTCCTCGTCCACGATCCCGACGGCTATGTCCTCGAGATATCGAAACCGCTTGAAGGGGCAGATCACTGAAAGGCTGATTCGTCGGGAGAAAGTTTTTGTGGGGGGCCTTTTTGAAAGCCGGCCCCCCACACCCCCCGCAAAAC
>JBHIBA010000132.1:0-11926 GCA_046758845.1 Nitrospinota bacterium | reverse complement strand
GGGCTGAGGGTCATCGACCCGCGCCCCGCGCTGCAACCCATTTCGATAATGAGCACTGGCGGATAAGCCGCCAGTGGCACCCCGGCGGAGAATAGGGTTTTGATTTGAAAAACACTTTAATGCGGTCGCTGGAAGAGAGGTGGTGAGGCAACGTGGCGAAGCGTGATTATTATGAGGTCCTGGGGGTGTCCAGGAACGCCTCCGATACGGAGCTCAAAAAGGCCTACCGCCACCTGGCCCGAAAGTACCACCCCGACGTCAATCCGGGCGACAAGTCCGCCGAGGAGAAGTTCAAGGAGATCAGCGAGGCGTACGCCGTCCTGAGCGACCCCCAGCAGCGCAAGAAGTACAACATGATGGGGCACGCAGCCTTCGGACCCGAGTTCGACCCCTTCGCCGGTTTCCGCACCGGGACCCGGGGGTTCGGCGACCTCGAGGACATCCTGGGAAGCTTCTTCGGCGGCCGAAGGACCGCCGGCAGGGGCGGCTTCGGCGACATCTTCGGCGACATCTTCGGCGCCGCGCGGCAACAGGCGCGGCCGGAGGACCTGCGCGGCCAGGACATCCACTACACCCTGGAGGTCGACCTGGAAGATGCCTACCGGGGCCGGCTGGTCAGCGTCTCCATCCAGCGAGATCAGGGGGCAGGGCCCTCCGGTGCAGAGCGCCTGAGGGTCAGGATTCCCAAGGGCGTGGACAACAGCTCGAAAGTCCGCCTGACCGGAAAAGGAGAGCCCGGCTACAACGGCGGGGCGAGCGGGGACCTGTACATCCTGATCAAGGTTCGGCCGCATCCGGCGTTCGAGCGCAAGGGGGACAACCTCTACGTCAAGGTTCCCGTCACCTTTCCGGAAGCCGCCCTGGGGACGCGGATCACGGTTCCCACGTTGGACGGCGAGACCAGGATGACCGTTCCCGAGGGCACGCAGAGCGGCCAGGCCTTCCGCCTTCGCGGAAAGGGGATGCCCCACCTGAAAGGGGACGGGGAGGGGGACCTGTACGTGACGGTGAACGTCGCGGTTCCCAAGCGGCTGGACGATGAATCCAAGGCCCTTCTCCGCGAGTTCGAACGGAAGAATCCGTCGAATCCGAGAGAGAAAGTGGGGGTGTGACTCGATGGGTCGCGATACCGGCGGCGATAAGGAGTTGTTCACGATCCGCGTCGTGGCGGAGTTGCTGGACATCCACCAGCAGACCCTTCGGCTCTACGAGCGGGAAGGTCTCGTCACGCCCAAGCGGACGCCGGGAAACACCCGGATGTACTCCCGGGACGACATCGAACGCCTGCGGACCATTTTGAACCTGACCCGGGAGCTGGGCGTCAACCTGGCCGGCGTCCAGGTCATCCTCAGCCTCCTGGAGCGTTTCGGAGAGCAACAGGCGCGCCTCGAAGAGATGAAGGAATTCATCCGCGACGAGATGTGGACCGTCCTGAAAGAAAAATACGGAGAGACCTCAACGGCGTTGACGCCGGTGAAAAGTCACGGCGTCGTCCCCTTCAGAGGAAGACGTCAGTGACGTGGAACTCGGTCAAGACGACCATTCTGCTTGCGGCGCTCACGGCCTTGATCCTCCTGATCGGGAACTGGCTGGGCGGCTCGGGGGGCCTGGTTCTGGCTTTCCTGATTGCCGTGGTCATGAACGCAAGCGCCTATTGGTTCTCGGACAAGATCGTCTTGAAAGGCTACGGCGCCCAGGAGGTGTCCGAAAACCAGGCCCCGGAGCTGTACGCGATGGTGAGGCGGCTTTGCCGGAAGGCCCAACTCCCCCTCCCGAAAGTCTACATCGTCCCCAACGAGACTCCGAACGCCTTCGCCACCGGCCGAAACCCCGACCACGCGGCCGTCGCCGTGACCGAAGGGATTCTTCGGGTGCTGAGCGCGGAGGAGCTGGAGGGGGTTCTGGCCCACGAGCTGGCCCACGTCCGAAACCGCGACATCCTGATCAGCTCCATCGCGGCGACCCTGGCGGGCGCCATCATGATGATTGCCCACTGGGCCCAATGGGCGGCCCTGTTCGGCTTCGGCGGCCGCGATGACGATGACGACGGAGGGGGGGCGCTCGGCCTTGTGGCGATGGCCATCGTGGCGCCTTTGGCGGCCACCCTCATCCAGATGGGGATTTCCCGTTCGCGCGAGTACCTGGCGGACGAGACGGGCGCCCGGATCTGCGGGTCTCCCCGCGGGCTGGCGCACGCCCTGGAGAAGCTCCATATCGCCGGGCAGCGGATTCCCATGAGGGAGGCGAGTCCGGCCACGGCCCATCTGTTCATCGTGAACCCCCTGTCGGGGCAGTCGCTGATGTCGTTGTTCAGCACTCATCCACCGATTGAAAAACGCATTGCCCGGCTCCTGGCGCTGACATGAAGCCGGCGATGGGCGCACGCCGTGGTTTAGGAAGAGGGATCGTTTGAGATGCCGGAAGATAGAAAAGAGGGGCGGCCCAAGGTCGAAGTCGTCGACCGGAGGCATTGGGTCCGGAAAGAGGGGGAACACGGCGAGGGCGATTCCGGGGAGGCGGACGCCCCTTCGCTGCTCCCCTCTTACGTCGAGCGGCTTGAGGCCCGCATCCGTGAGCGGGAAGAGCGGCTGAAGGCCTATGAGGAAGAGCAGCGGGCTGAGAACGAGGCCTTCCGGGAACGGATTCGGAAAGATGCGGAACGCAGGGCCGAGGAATCCTTGGCGAAGCTGGTGAAGGAACTTGTCGGAGTCATGGATGACCTGGAGCGGGCGTTGAACAGCGGCGGATCCACCACGGAAGGAGGCGCCTCAGCCGTTCTGGAAGGGGTCCGGCTGGTGCACGGCCGCCTGCATGCCACGCTCCAGGCCCGAGGTCTGGAGCGGGTGGCGGGCCATGGGACGCCCTTCGACCCGAACGTCCACGAGGCCGTGGGCGTCGTCTCCGTCGAGGACCCGGAGAAAGAAAATCAAGTGGTCGAGGAGGTCCTTCCGGGCTATTTACTCAAAGGTCTTTTGCTGAGGCCGGCCCGCGTGCGTATCGGTAGGCTTGCAGGAACGTCCTCTGACGGTGCGGAACCCTCACCGTCTGCGGAAAGCCGGGGAATTCCATGAGCGCCAAGCGCGACTGCTATGAGGTCTTGGGGGTCGCCCGCGAGGCCAGTGAGCAGGAAATCAAGAAGGCCTACCGAAGGAAGGCCATGGAATACCACCCCGACCGCAATGCAGGCGACCGGGAGGCCGAGGAGCGCTTCAAGGAGGCCGCCGAGGCCTATGACGTCCTTGGAGACCCTGAAAAGAGGCGGATTTACGACCAATATGGCGTTGAGGGTCTCGAGGGCGCCGGCATCAGGGGATTCGGGGGATTCGAAGACATTTTCGAGGCCTTCGGAGACATCTTCGGTGACTTCTTCGGCATGGGAGGCCGCGATCGAAGGCGAGGGAGCAGCGGACCGCAACGGGGCCACGACCTGCGTTATGACCTGATGCTCTCCTTCGAAGAGGCCGCGCAGGGGACGGAGGTCAACCTGGAGATCCCCCGGTTGAAGACCTGCAAGACGTGCGGGGGCAGCGGCGCGGAGCCGGGGACCGACCCCACCAAGTGCTCAGCGTGCGGCGGATACGGACAGGTGCAACACTCGCGCGGGTTCTTTTCCATCGCCACGACCTGTCCCAAATGCCGCGGGAGCGGGCGGGTCCTCGAACATCCCTGCGAGGACTGCGACGGCGCCGGGGCGGTGGAAGAGTCTCAATCCCTCAAGGTCAAGGTCCCGGCGGGTGTGGACGCGGGGTCTCGCCTCCGGCTTCCGGGCGAGGGAGAAGATGGGCCCGGGGGCGGACCTCCGGGAGACCTGTACGTTTATACGACGGTTAAGCCCCATTCCTTCTTTCAGCGGGAAGGGAAAACCCTGTTCTGTCGGGTGCCGATTTCCTTCGGCCTGGCGGCCCTCGGGGGGAGGCTGGAAGTTCCCACGCTGAACGGAGACCGAAGGGTGACGCTGCCGGAGGCCACCCAGTCGGGCGAGCGCTTCCGGGTTCGAGGGGCGGGCATTGCGGATATTCACGGAGGTCTGCCGGGGGATCTGGTCGTTGAAGTCTACGTCGAAACGCCCAAGAAGCTGTCGGCGCGGGCGCGGGCGGTGATGGAGGCGCTTCGGGAAATCGAGGTCGCCGAATTGGGAGGGGCCGACGATAAGCGGCGGCGGAACGCCGGGGACAAAGACGAGGGGAAGAAATGGAAGCTTTTCGGTTGAGATTCGAGCCGCGCCGCCCCTGTGAAGAAACCAAAAGTCGGAAAAAAAGGGATCACCCGAACGAGTTTTTTTCTTACCATTGTCGGAAGGATCCGTGCATGACTGGGAAGGAAACCAGGCGTTTCCGGGCTCCATTCTGTCGCCTCAGGGCAGGGGTCCCTGGACGCCCGTTTTGGGAGGGAGAGAGCGGCGATGTCGGAAGAGGGTGAGGAGAGGAAAGGTTTCACCGTAACCGATCGGCGGTTTTCGAAAAAGGACTCGGATGATCGTGCCGAGGAGTCCCCGGCGGACCCCGAGCCGGCCGGCGAAAGCCGCTTCGCGGAGGCGCCCCGGGAAGAACAACCAGGGCCTGCGCAAGGGGTGGATTTTCCCGGGTTTGTCCTGTCTTTGGCGAACACGGCCCTTATCAACATGGGCGCCGTCCCGGACCCACAGGGGAACAACCCCGAACTCCATCTGGACGGCGCCAAGCAGATGATCGATATCCTGGGCATCCTGAAGGAAAAAACTCAGGGCAATTTGACCCAGGAGGAGGACCAGCTTCTCAACGAAGTCTTGTCGGAGTTGAGGATGCGTTATATTCAGGTCGTGCGGGCCCCGCTAGGTGGGGACCGGACCACGTAGCTCCAGCAATGGGGGAGGATATCTTGGACGGCGCGTTGACGCTTGGCGATGTCGCAGTTTCAGCTTCCATGGAACAGAGTGTAGGAAGGGAGCTCCTCTTTATGGCAGATCAAGCTCTGCTGACAAAAGCCCTCGAACGTGTTCAGAACCGTTTCCTGTTGACCAATATCCTGGCCAAGCGGATCATGCAGCTTCGCAAAGGCTCGGATCCGTTAATTGAGACGGATGAAGAGGATTTCGAGACCATCGCCTTGAAAGAGATCATTGAGGGAAAACTCGAATGGCGCGTTGCGGTCGGTGCGACTGCGTCCGATGAGATCCAGGCTCCCCTGGAGGAAAGCGAGGAAGGCTAAGAATAAAAAGGGCCTTCAGCAGCCGGGGCCGGCGCCCGAAAACCTTGCCCAGCGCGGGGGGATCGGGCGGCGGCCCTGTTTTTGTTTTTCAAGACCGTCCCTGGCGCCCTTCGGCCCGGTCCGGTGGGGCGCCCTCAAGGGAGCGCCGTTGCCCCATCGACTCTTCGATGCCCCCGAGATTCCCCGTCGAAGTGTAGGCTGCGGCAGGCATTTAGTTGTCTGGCGAAATCGCTTGAGATAGAATAAAAAAAATATGAACAGGTTGAAATGGGGGGAGTTCTGCGATATAAGCCTCATGCCGCTATACAGATTGTCTTTTTCAGTCCGAGAGAAGGCGTTGGGTCCTCAACGGCTGTGGGGAGGGGCTCTCCGGTGACAAAGATCGAGATCATCAGCCAAGTGGCGGAAGTTACGGGTTTGACGAAGGTCAAGGCCGAAGAGGTGGTCGAAACCATCATGCGCATCGTCAAGGATACCCTTGGAGAGGGGGAGGCCGTCATCTTGAGGCGCTTCGGTTCTTTCCGGGTTCACAGGAAGTCGGACCGTATCGGAAGGAATCCCAAGACGGGAGAAGAGGCTCCCATCGCGGCCCGTAAGGTCGTGCGCTTCAAGGCCGGAAGGCATTTCAAGGAAGCCGTCAATCGGGGCCAGGCTGCATCCTCCTTCGAGATCTGATCCGGCGGTCGCCGGACGCTCGGCTCAAAGGATCAACATGGCATCCCCATAACTGTAGAACCGGTAGTTCTTCCTCAAAGCCTCTTCGTAGGCCTCGAGGATGCGTTCGCGCCCTGCGAATGCCGAGACCAGAACGAGCAAGGTTGAGCGGGGCAAGTGGAAATTCGTCACAAGCGCCCCCACCAGACGAAATCGGTAGCCGGGTGAAATATAAAGCGAAACCGGCGCCCATCCGGGCTGGAGGGTGATCTCTCCGTGCGGTCCTGACACGGCCCGGCCTTCCAGTGTCCTGACCACCGTTGTTCCCACGGCGGCAATGCACCTGCCCGCCGCCTGGGCCTCCTGTATCCGCCGCGCGCCGTCCGGCGACACGTGAGTTCTTTCTGGGTCCATCGCGTGATCTTCCACTCGACGGGTTCGGATGGGACGAAAAGTCCCCGGCCCGACGTGAAGCGTAACGCTCACGCGTTCGATCCCCCGTTCTTCCAGCCGCTGCATCAATGCGTGCGTGAAATGAAGGCCCGCGGTTGGGGCCGCGACGGCTCCCTCCGCCCTTGCGTACACCGTTTGATAACGCTCCCGGTCCTCCGGCCTGTCGGGACGAAGGATGTAGGGGGGCAGGGGGACGCGTCCCCGCCGGGCAAGCCATTGGCGGAAACCTTCCAGCGGCGTGAACCGGACCTGAATCCGCTCCGAGTCCCCCTTGGATTCGACCACCGCTCGGACCCCCTCGGCAAACTCGATGGTCGTGCCGACGCGAAGGCGGCCTTTCCCCCGCGCCAGGCACTCCCAGAACCCACTTCCTCGATCCTCCAGAAGGAGGAACTCGACGCTTCCCCCCGTTTTCGCCTTTTTGCCGAGGACCCTGGCCGGGATCACCTTCGTGTCATTCATGACCAGCAGGTCTTGCGGGTCGAGGAGGTCGGGTAGGTCCCGGAAGACATGGTGGGAGACGCCGGCGGTCCGCCGGTCCAGGACGAGAAGCTTCGAGGCGTCCCGGTCTGGAAGAGGCTCCTGGGCGATCCGGTCCCCGGGCAGCGGGTAATCGAATTCCGAGATATCCATCTGATTGGACCCAATCCCCTTCGTCCTTCAGCGCAGCAGGAGCCTCAGGTCTTCGACGTCCTGGGGGACGAGGAGTTCGTCGTCGGGAAAGGCGGCCTCCTCCGCTTTTCGAAGTGAGGTGCCGGGATAGAAGAAAACCAGGATCTCCGCGTAGCTCATCCCGCTCTCGGCCAGCCAACGAGCCCCTTGCTGGGACATCCCCACGCCGTGGCCAAACCCGCGTCCGCGGAAGACCAGCGAGTCCCGGTCGCGGAAAAGTGCAAACAGGGTGCTCCGGACCCGCGTGTAGCCCAGAACCCGCCGGAGCCGGGTCGCGGGCAGGCTGATTTGGCCGTAACGATGGTTTATGAGAACGCGGGTAGCCCGGCCCGATGGCGTCCGGCCCTTGATTCGGACGTCCCGGATAGCGCCCACGTTCCGGCCTCTCCGGGCGAGGGCCCTCCGTAGCTCGTCCGGCTCGATCCGGACTTCCCAGTCTTGCGCACCGTCCCTCCTTTCTCCCGGAACGGAGACGCCGCGGAGGTAGGGGTCGTCGATCTGGGGCCAGACGGCCTGAGCCGCTTCCGTATGGCCTCCCGAGGCGGCGTGGAAAAAGGTCCGGGCCAGCGTCCCCCGATATACGAGGACCTGTCCCTCCGTGCGCCGGACCGCAGCGTCAACAGCGGGGTCCTCGGCCGGGATTCCGCCGTAAACCTGGTCCCGGGTCCCGGCCGTCAGATGAAAGAGGGGGCGCCCCCCCGCTGCCCGCTCGGCTTGCTCCCGGATGAGAAGGGTGAAGGTCCGGGCGGCCACGGCCTGAGCCTGAAGGGCGGCTTGCGGCCACCTCGGAGGGACCTCTCGACCGACCACCCCGCGCAGGTAATCCTCCAGCCGCACGGTATTGACCACCCAAAGTCTATCTCCAGAGGCCACCACGTCGATGGCGCCCCGATAGGGCCTTCCGTTCAGGCGGACCGTGTGCCCCACGGCCCGGAACCTGGCCCCCCCAGGGGGAAGGAGGACCCCCCCGTGGTTCTCAAGACGGACCCTCTTCCCGGTCGCGCGCAACGCGACTGAGTCGCCCCTTTCGGCATCGTGTACAAGGCGCTCCTCCCGCAGGGAGTAAATGCGAATGCTTCCACTGGAGCTCACCCCTGCCGAACGCACCCCCCGAAGGAGAAGGATGCGGATGGGCAGATCGGCTTCCGCTTCGACGAACGGATGAACCGTGCCCAGTGCAACTGAAAGAGAAAAGAGAAGAATCCGTCCAGCGAGGACCTTGCGGAAGAAGCTCACTTGCGGAAGAAAATCGAGAGCAGAAGCGATAGCAGGACGCTCAGGACGATGCTGGTTCCCAGCGGGAAGTAGAAATGAAAGTTTTTCCGCTGGATGTGGATGTCCCCGGGGAGATTTCCCAGCCAGGTAACCTTGCCGGCCAGCGTGAGGACTCCCCCCAGGAGGAATACCACCGCCCCCAGAATCATGAGGATTTTCCCGATCCCGCCGAAAGGCATAGGGGGACCTCCTCGTCAGCCAGCGCCCTTGGACCGAAACGTGAGACTGCCTTGGGAGGATATAGGGGGGGCCGGATTTTGAGCGCTTGGGTCATGTCCCAGGTGCCGCCGGCCCGCATCCGTGATGCGCCGGCCCTGCGGCGTGCGGATCAGGAACTCCTTTTTGAGAAGAAAGGGCTCGACGAGGTCGGTCAGGGTGTCCGGCTCTTCGTTCAAGGTTGCCGCCAGGGCCTCGATCCCCACCGGCCCTCCTTGATACACCCCGAGCAGAGTTCCCAGGACGCGCCGGTCCAGTTGGTCCAGCCCGGCCTCGTCGATCCCCTCGAGGTTGAGCGCTTCGGTGATGGTCTCAAGCGTAAGTCTTCCGTCCGCCTTCACTTCCGCGTAATCGCGAACCCGGCGCAGGAGACGGTTGGCGACGCGGGGCGTGCCGCGCGACCGCACGGCCAACCACCCGGCCGCCTCCGGCTCGAAGGGAAAGTCCAGCAACGCGGCCGAGCGCCGGATAATTTGCGCCAAATCCTCGGGCGGGTAGAAATCCAGGTGGTGCAAGATGCCGAAACGCCCCCGCAGCGGGGCCGACAGGAGCCCTGCCCGGGTGGTGGCGCCGATCAGCGTGAAGGGCGGAATCGGAATGTTAATCTTCTTCGCGAAGGGGCCCTTGTCAATGATGAAATCCACCTGAAAGTCTTCCAGGGCGGGGAACAGGAACTCTTCCACCGTCACGGGGAGCCGGTGGATCTCGTCCAGGAAGAGGACGCCCCCGGCCTCCAGGTTGGTCAGGATTCCCATCAGGTCGGCGGGGCGCGTGATGGCGGGACCCGAGGCGGTGACCAGCGGGGCCCCCATTTCATGGGCCACGATGTGCGCCAGCGTCGTCTTGCCCAGGCCGGGCGGACCATAAAAGATGATGTGATCGACCGGCTCGCCCCGCTGCAGGGCGGCTTCGATGGCGATGCGGAGCCTTTCCACCAGGGGGCGGTGGCCCACGAACTCCCCAAGTCGCCGGGGCCGAAGGGCCGCGTTGGCGGCCTCCTCCTCCACCGAGAGGGGCTCGCCCATCACAATCCGTTCACGAGCCATCGCGGCACCCCTCAACCCAGTTTCCGGAAAACCTCTTTGACGATGGCGTCCACCGAGTCCATGGATGGATCGCGCTCGAGGGCGCTTCGGACGATCTCCTCCGCCTCCGTCCTCTTATAGCCCAACTGCGTGAACACCTCAACCGCCTGCGGCCGCAGGCCGTCCTCCTCCGGCTCGGGCTCCGGCGGCCCCTCATCCTTGATGAGGGCGAACTCGTACACCTTGCCCCGAAGCTCGGCCACGATCTTCTCCGCCGTCCGCCGGCCGATCTCGGGAAGCTTCATCAGAGCTGCCGTATCCCCGCGTTCGATGGCCTCGGCGAGCCGCCGGACGGGCAGTGTCAGAGACCGCAGGGCCTTGCGCACCCCCAAGCCCGGCACGGAGGTGTAACGCTCGAAGAATTCCCGGTCCTTCTGGTGGAGAAAGCCGACCAGCCGGGGGTAGGCGTTGCCCATTCCCCCGCTGCCCTCGATATAGTAAAGCGTGTGGAAGGTGACCTCCTGCCCGGAGTCGCTCCTGAATCGAGCCTTGAGTCGGTCCACGATCGACGCCGGAACCAGGACGCGATAGGTGATTCCGCCCACGAGGAGAAAGACGGATTCCTCTTCCACGCGTTCCAGGATGCCGGTGAGTTGGGCGATCATCGGCGGGAAAGAACGGCTTCTCTGAACCCGGCTTCCAGATGACAAAGGGCAACGGCGAGGGCGTCAGCGGCATCGGGAGGCTCGGGCACAGACGGAAAGCCCAGATAGTGGGCGATGGCTCGCTGAATCTGCCCTTTCGGCGCGTGTCCGTTTCCGGTCAGGGCCCTTTTGACTCGGGTCGCGGCATAGTCCCGGACCGCGATGCCCTTTGAGGCGGCGGCGCAACACACCACCCCCCGGGCATGACCCATGAGGATGGCCGTCCGGGGATGAGAATAATGGGAATAAAGGGCTTCCACCGCGAGGACGCCCGGAGAAAACTCGGCCAGGACCTCATGGATTCCCTGCTGGATCTGCAATAGACGCCTTTCGAGGGGGTCGGAGTCCGACGTCCGGATAACGCCGGCCTCTATGTATTCGGCCTCGCGTGCGGAGCGACCGGGGGAAGTTTTCGGGCGAACCAAACCGTATCCGGTGACCGAAAGACCGGGGTCAATGCCCAGGATCAAGGGGGAATTCACGCGATCGATAACGCCGGGTTCCTCGTCACATGCAGGCGTGCGGCAGACTTTCCGGGACATGCGGCACGGCACGCCAGAAAAATTTCGCCTTTCAATCTAGCATTTGCCCCTCCGCCGGGCAACCAATAGTTGATTTGTCGGGCGTGGCCTTTATGATCTCAGCGAGCCGTTGGAATAGGGGCTGGGTCCTTTCCCAGTCCGGCGCGAGCGATGACCCCGGAGGCCCCAAGGCGGATTTGGACCTACTATAGGCCCCTTCGAATTATAAAAGGTCGGCCCGTCCCTTGATGGTCGGGTCTGAAACCCTGGAATTTCCATGACCGACGGAAAACTTCTTCGGATCGGTCTCGTCGGGTGCGGCGCCATCGGGCGCGCGGTCGCCAAAGGGGTGGAACGGGAGGACTTTCCCGCCGAGCTGGCGGGGCTCACCTCTCGAACGCGCGACAGCGCTCTGAACCTTTCCGCCGAGTTGGCCTCCTCGCCCCCGGTCCTGGACCTGCCCGACCTCCTCGCGGCCTCTGATCTGATCGTGGAGGCGGTCTCGCCCGAGTCGGCGCGGTCCGTCATCGAGCAGACGCTTCGGGCGAACCGGGACATCCTGGTGTTGACCGTCGGGGCGCTGATCTTGCATCCGGAGCTCCTGGAGTTGGCCCGGGAGGGGGAGAACGTGATCCACGTCCCCTCCGGCGCCATCGTCGGGTTGGACAGCGTGAAGTCCGCCGCCATGGGCGAGCTCCGACGCGTCGTGCTCACGTGCACCAAATCCAAGAAATCGTTCCGGGGCGACCCGGAGGTCAAGCGTCAGGGCATCGATCTGGACAGCTTGAAGGCGCCCTGCGTCCTTTTTGAAGGGTCCGCCCGCGAGGCCATCAAGAAATTTCCGGCGAACGTGAACATTTCCTCTGCCCTGAGCCTGGCCGGCATTGGGGCCGACCGGACGTGGGTCCGCGTCGTGGTCGATCCGCAGGCCGAGCGGACGGTCAACGAAATCGAAGTGGAAGGGGAATTCGGGCGCTTCGTCACGCGGGCGGAAAACGTCCTGTCGCCCGAAAATCCCAAGACGAGCCACCTGGTCGGTCTATCCGCCCTGGCGACGATACGCAGGATCGTGGACCCGGTGCGGGTCGGCACTTAGCAAGCCGACTACGCACTTTGATTGTGTGTAGCCGCGATTTGGTAGATGGGGATGAAAGCCCGGATTCTCAGGGGGGCTTTTTTGAAAAACCGCCCCCCTGGACCCCCTGAAAAACTTTTGACG
>JBHIBA010000131.1:0-11956 GCA_046758845.1 Nitrospinota bacterium | reverse complement strand
GGTAGGGCGGGCTTCCAGCCCGCCTTCCGCTGGCGGCCAAGATGGCCGCCCTACCTGGGCGCGGGGGGGCGCCTTGCAAAAAGCGCCCCCCGCAGAAAACAAAAGCGGGTCTTTCATAGATACGATGTCAACGATTAAGCGCTCCTGTTAATAATGCGTCCGATTTCGTCTGAAGGCGTTCCGGCCCTGTCCTGAGGGGTGACGCACGAAAATGGCGGGCGAGAGACGAGTCAAGATCGTCGGCACGCTGGGACCGGCAAGCAGCTCTCCCGAGATGATCGCCCGGCTGATCCGGGCCGGGCTGGACGTGGCGCGTCTGAACATCTCGCATGGCACGATTCAGGAGCACGCCGATACCCTCCGAAACGTCCGCCGTGCGGCCGCTGACCTGGGCAATCCCGTCGCCGTCCTCTGCGATCTTCCGGGACCGAAAATCCGCGTCGGGGAAATCCTCGGCGGAGGGGTCTCCCTGAAAGCCGGAGAGGAGATCATCCTCACGGGCCGCCGCGTGATGGGGACGGCAAGGCGGGTCGCCGCCAGCTACCCCGGTCTGGCCCGGGAGGTCCGTCCCGGGGACAGGATCCTCATCGATGACGGAAGGATCCATCTGACGGTCCATGAAATCCTGGGGCGGGATATCCGTTGCCGCATCGTCCACGGCGGGATGCTGCGAAGCCACAAGGGGATCAACCTGCCGGGATCCGCTCTCTCCATGCCCTCTCTCACCCGCAAGGACCGCGAGGGGCTGACCTTTGCCGTGGAACACAAGGCGGACTACGTGGCCGTCTCATTCGTCCGCTCCGCGAAGGATATTCAGACGGCCCGGCGCTTCATGCGCAGGCAGGGGGACCGTATCCCCATCATCGCCAAGGTCGAAAAGCCCCAGGCGGTGGAGAACTTCGACTCCATCCTGGACGAGACGGACGGGGTCATGGTGGCGCGGGGGGACCTGGGCGTCGAGCTGCTTCCCGAGAGGGTCCCGATGGTCCAGAAGAGGATCATCGAGGCGACGAACGTGCGGGGGTACCCCGTCATCACGGCCACGCAGATGCTCCACTCCATGATCGAGAATCCCCAGCCTACGCGCGCCGAAGCCTCCGACGTGGCCAACGCCATCCTCGACGGCACGGACGCCGTCATGCTGTCGGGGGAGACCGCGGCGGGCCGCTACCCGGTGGAAGCCGTGACGATGATGTCCCGCATCATCCAGGAAACGGAGAGGTCTTCGGACGGCCCCTTCCGCGATTTTCCCGACCGGTCATTCTCCCCTTCCACGGCGGTCGCCGCCGCCGCTTGCCAGGCGGCCCGGGACGTTTCCGCCCGGGCGATCATCGCCTTCACCCGCTCGGGTTGGACGGCCCGCTGGGTCTCCAAGCACCGCCCCCGCGTGAGGCTCCTCGCCTACACGCCCGACGAGGCGGTGCTGCGGCGGCTGTCGCTGGACTGGGGGGTCACCCCCTTTTCCATGCCGCTGGGCGACCGGATCGAGGAGATGATCGAATGGGTCGAGGGGGATCTGCTCAGAAGGCGCCTCGTCCGAAGAGGCGAGGCCGTGGTGATCGTTGGGGGGTCCCCGGTTTCAGAAGGGGGACCGACGAATCTCCTCAAGGTTCACACGGTGAAGGGGGTCAGCCGGTGAGCCCGCACTACCTTGGGGAATCTTGTCCCTAGTACTCCTAGCCGGAATTACGGTGACGTATGGCGATGTCCTCCGGCTCAGGCAACGCGTTGATCCACAGGGTACTCTTGCACAAGAGGCGTAGCCGCGATTTGAGCACATTCGCTTTGCTCAGTACAGGCGCCGCGGAAATCGCGGCCTGTGAATCCACCCCGATCTCCGCTCCGGGCTGCGCCCGCGGGGTCTCCGACCCTTCGCTCAGATCGGGGCTACGACCTTAATATTTGTATGCGAATTTATGGACAGGAGCACTAGCGGGCCGGCCCCCTCAAGTGACCAGGCCCCGCCGCTTGAGCTGTTCTGTCGCCTCTTCAAAGTAGTCGGCTGATTTCGCTTCCAAAGACCACTGGATGAGCTCCCGCATGCCGTCCTCGAAGCTGACCCTCGGCTCAAAGCCCAGCTGCTCCCGGGCGCGGGAGACATCCGCGTAGACGTGGCGAACGTCCCCCTTGCGGAAGGTTTGGGCGACGTGGGGGGTGATGTCCACCTCCAGGAGGTCGGCCAGGGTCTCCGCGATGGAGACGATGGTCCGCGGCGTTCCCATTCCGATGTTGAAGCTGGCGGGGCCGTCCAGCGTCCGCTCCAAAGCCAGCACGTTGGCCCGGACGACGTCGTGAACGGAGACGAAATCGCGGGTCTGAAGGCCGTCCTCGTAGACAACGGGGGGGTTGCCGTTCTTGAGACGGCTCAGGAAGATGGCCGCCACGCCTGTGTAAGGGTTGCTCAGGGACTGACGGGGTCCGTAGACGTTGAAGTACCGCAGGGCCACCGCAGGGATGCCGTAGGTCCGGCCAAAGTTCAGGACCAGGTCCTCCTGGACCTCCTTCGTGATGGCGTAAACGGAATTCGGGAAGTAGGCGGCCGTCTCGTCGGTGGGGACGGCTGCCAGGACGGAGCCGCACTCCGGGCAGAAAAGCTCCCACTCCTCGCGGGCCATCTGCTCGTCTGTCCGCAGGGGCGGACGGACGATCCCATGCGTCTCACAGCGGTAGCACCCCTCGCCGTAACTGCTCATCGAGGCCGCGACGACGATCTTCCCGACCCGGTGATCTTCGTTGGCCAGGATGTCCAGGAGATTCGCCGTCCCTCCGATGTTCGCGTCCACGTAATGCTTGATTTCGTATTGGGACTGCCCGACGCCGACGGCGGCGGCCTCATGGAAGACGGCCTCGACGCCATCCAGCGCGCACTTCAGGATTTCCCGGTCGCGGACGTCGCCGCGGATGAACTCCGCCTCGGGGTTCAGGTAATCCGGAGGCTCTCCGTCCAGGTGGACCTGTTCGGCCAGGTTATCGAAGACCCGGACATCATGTCCGAGCCGTACCAGCTCATCTACAAGGAAGGACGCGATAAACCCGGCTCCCCCCGTCACCAAAATCCGCATGCCCGCTCCTCTCGATCAGTTTCGACGCTCGCCCTGACAAGAGCGAAATATCCAACCGGGAAGTATAAGGAACCCGACGTGAGCTCGGCAACCGGAAAAGGAGGTTCGGGAATGTCACAAGTATTGTCTCAAGGGCTTGAGAGGCCGCGTTTTTGGTGCGGGGTTGTTGCGGGGGGCGCTTCTTGGGCACTGACGTGCCGGCCGAACTGCGGTTGGACCCCCATCTGCTTAAGCCGAGCGCCTGTGGCGCACGCCTTTCGAGAGGTGATTGACCAGGCACGCAAGTGCAGAAACCTGACGCCGCGCGTCCGCCCCCTCGTACCCCCCAGCAAAACTTTCTATTCGCGAAAGAGGGCGGCCCGGAAGGGCCGCCTTCTTTCGCAAAAGCTGGCTCGTTGGCCGGATGCTGCGGCTGGCGAAGCCAGACGGGCATCCGGCCAAAGAAGGGAGCCACCCAAAGGTCCCGGACAATCGGCGCACCCAACCAGCAGCCCAGCCCAAGCAGGCCCGGCCATGCGGGTCATCGACCCACATGCCGGGCCGCCAAAAGTTTTCCGGGGGGTCCAGGGGGGCGGTTTTCAAAAAGCGCCCCCTGGTTATTTTTTCAACTGGTCCAGGGCCTCCTGGAGGGCGTCCTCGGCTAGGTCGCCCGCGTGGATCTTGTGTTGGGGCAGGCCCCCCAGGCCTTCAGAGATGTCCCGGCACGTGATGGCGCGGGCTTCTTCCGGGGTCTTGCCCTTGACCATTTCCGTCAGCAGAGAGCTGGCGGCGAGGGCGGCGGCGCAGCCGTAGGCCTTGAAGCGTACGTCGGCGATCCGCCCGTCCTCGACTTTCAAAAAGAGCTTCAATTCGTCCCCGCACACCGGGTTGGTGACCGCGACGGCGGCGTCGGCGTCCTCCAGCTCGCCCGCGTTGCGGGGGTGAGTCAGGTGGTCGATAAGCTGGGGAGTTCGAAATGCGTCTGTCCGTTTCGGGGACACAGGACCAGGCCTATTTGAAGAAAAACCATTCAGCACCGGGGGATTTCGCGTCCGTGAAGGGCCGGGCGTCGTCTCAGGCCGTGATTTTCTCCGCGTCCCACTTTCCCGAGATGGCCCGAAGACGCGAGACAATGCCCGGAAGGACCTCGATGACGTAGTCCACGTCCTCCTCGGTGTTTCCCCATCCCAGGCTGAAGCGCAGGGAACCCTCGATCAGGTCCTTGGGGATTCCCATCGCCTTCAAGACGTGGGATGGCTCGGTGTTCCCGCTGGCGCAGGCCGAACCCGTGGAGACGGCCACGCCCGCCAGGTCCAGGTTGATGAGGAGGGGTTCGCCGCCCACCGCCCGGAAGCTCAGGTTCAGCGTTCCGGGAAGGCGGCGTTCCGGGTCTCCGTTGACTTCCACCTCCGGGATGCTTTCCAAAAGCCCCTCTTGCAAACGATCCCGAAGGCGCTTGAGCCTTGCCGACTCCACCTCCATTTCCTGCATCGCCAGCTCGCAGGCTTTTCCCAGGGCGACGATTCCGGCGACGTTCTCCGTCCCGGAGCGGCGGTTGCGCTCCTGGTGGCCGCCGTAAATAAGGGTCTCCATCGGCGTTCCTTCACGAATGTAAAGGGCGCCGATCCCCTTCGGGGCGTTCAGCTTGTGCCCGGAGAGGGCGAGGAGATCGACGTTCATCGCGTCCACGTCGATGGGGACCTTTCCCGTCGTCTGAACGGCGTCGGTGTGGAAGACTTTCCCCCGTTCCTTCGCGATCCGGCCGATCTCGGCGACGGGCTGGACGCAGCCCGATTCATTGTTTCCGTGCATCGCGCTGACGAGAACCGTGTCGTCCCGGATGGCCTTGGCGACCTCGTCCGGGTCAACGACTCCCGAGCGGCCTACGGGGACAAACGTGACGTGGACGCCTTCGGTCTCCAGAGACTTGCAGGTTTCCAGGACGGCGGGGTGCTCGATGGCGGTCGTGACGACGTGCCTGCCCTTTTCCACGCTGGCCGCCAGAACCCCCCGGATGGCCATGTTGTCGGATTCGGTCCCGCACCCGGTGAACACGATCTCCCGGGGTTTCGCGCCCAGCAGGGCGGCCACCTTCTCGCGCGCTTCTTCCACCGCCACGCGGGTCTCCTGACCCTCGGCGTGGACGCTGGAGGGATTGGCGAACTTTTCCCGATAAAAGGGAAGAAAGGCCTCCAAGACCTCGGGCCTGATCGGCGTCGTGGCGTTGTGATCCAGGTAAATGCGGCGCAAGATCACGGACTCCCTGAAGCAATTTCGTTACTTTTATTATCGTCCCGGCCGGGATAACCGTCAACACGGACGGTGGTACAGGCCCTTTCACTTGATCTCGGCGAGCCATCCACCCGCAATTTTCCGCCTCCCCCGCCAGGTCGGGGGCGAAAATCAGGCTTCCGCATTACGCCTCCCTGCCATCGCTACGATATACGCCACGCCCTTAGCGGCCAGCATCACCGCAAGACTGGCGAGCGGCAGGAGCTGACGCCCCATCTCCTGATGGAGACCGCTCACGAAAAGTCCCACGCATACGGAAGCCAAGAACCCCACGCAGATCGCAGCAGCAGCGGCCAGCTCAGCGCGAAGTGCGGAGCGGTCTCCCTCCCCGAGAAGAGCCGAGAAAGCGCCTAAGAGGATTCCCGCCAGCAGCGGCGGCGTCAACAGGGCCCCCATCTTCAAGATAAGTGTCCGGAGCTGCGCGAGGTTTTGCCTGCCGAAAGCCTCGTAGAGCACGGAGAAGGATTCGCCCGGCCCTCCCCAGAAGACCTCTTCGCTGGTTACGTTCAGAAGTCCAAAGAGCGCCACCATCGCGGCGACCGATATCGCCCCATATCCCGCGAGCGAGCGAGCGCCGCTTTTCAACCGAGTCAGCATGGGCCGGTCGCTGTCTGTCAGGATGCTGTAAAGCACCACGGCCACACCGGTTATCAAGCCGAGGTGCTCGAACCCGGTTTGGCCGATCAGCAGCAGGCAGGCGACATGCCGGAAGCGTTTGAACTCCACCCGGGTCAGGTAGAGATACAAGAGGAAAAGGAACCCGATGGCGTAATAGTCATAATAAATAACGTACGAACCAAACAGGAAAGTCACCAACTCCTCGGCTGCGAAGCGGGTTCCCCCCCAACCATAAAGATCCATGGCGAGTTTGACGAAGGAGCTTTCAAAGGGGGTCCAGCCGGATATGGCGAGAAAGGCGATAAGAAGGAACAATAACCGGGTCACGAATTTTCTGAATGAAAGGAAAGCGACCAAAAGAATAGGAAGCAGAACGATCATCCGATAGAGGACGGCAACGGCAAGAGATAAGAAAGCGCGCTTCGCTTCCAGTGATACGCCTAACCAGGGAAGCGTTGTCGCCTTGAGGTTCAGCGCGCCGCCAAGGGCAAAAGAAAATTGCTGGAGGGCGTAACCGATCCAGGCGCTCGTGACGCGGAAGCACATGGGGAGGTCGCCGCAAAGCCCCGCCACCTCCGTGAACTCGGAATTGACGGCCGGATAGGCGTTGAGGATACGAACGAAGAAACGGGGATCGCGAAAGGAGATAGCCAGAAGAACGAGAATGATAAAGAGGCACGAAAGGGTGGAAACTTGAAAATAATAAATTAAGCTTTGGGCCCGCCGACGATCTCCTTCAGTCATCCGCATTTTTGCCCTCTGGGAAATCACATCAAAAAATCATGATAGACCACAAGGGCTGCCCGAGAGATGAACGGGGGGACAGCAGGTCGGCGAGATCGGTTCACCGCCTCGGCCCTTTGCAGTTCACCTAAGCCGGCTCCTGACTCTTATCCACGCCCGCGGCCGCTGCGTCCCCTCCCGAAAACATATAAAAGAGCCCTCCGAGCAGGCGGATCAGAAGCGTCAGGCCGAATTCGGCCACGGAGACGGCCAGCATGATTTCCGCGGGGACCCCCAACCTCTGGAAGATGGAGACATAGGTCAGGTCCCTCACGCCGAGGCCGCTGAAGCTGATGGGCAGTCCGGCGGCCACGAAGACCAGCGGGATGAGGGCCAGGTAGTAGCCGAACCCCAGCCCCACGCCGATTCCCCGGGCCAGGACGAAGACGGCGCAGATGTTGACAACATGTCCGGCGATCGTGATCCCGAAGATGATCAGGAGCCAACCGGAACGCCGCCTGAGAAGGAGGAGGCTTGCCTGGACGCCGGAGAGGACCTCTTTGACCTTTCTCGTTCGCAGGACCGGAAGCCGCGTCAAGCTCCCCGTAACTCGGGGGCTGCTGAGAAGGCCGAAGCCTGTGAGCAACGCCACGCAAAACAGGCCGGCCCCCAGAAGGATCCCCCCGGCTTCGAGGCCCGACCAGGTCCCGCCATAGATGGCCCACGCCAAGAGAACCGTTGCAATCAGGCCGACGAAACCCACCACACGGTCCATGGCGATAGCGGCCAAGGCCCCCTCTATTTGCCCCTCGGATTGGGAGATCGCCCAGACCCTCCAGGCGTCGGTCCCCAGTGTGCCGGGCAAGAAAAGCCCGAAGAACAGCCCCGCCCATTGGATGTTGCAAGTTTTCCCGAAACGAATCGGGCATCCTTGCGCCCGAAGGAACAGCCACAGCCTGAGCGCCCGGAAAAGGACCAGGGCGACGGTGAGGAAGACAAAGCCGAGGAGCAAGGCCCACCATCGGAGCAGCGATAGGGCCGATTGAAAATCGTCCAGGTCGATCCAGCGCAGGACGATGACGAAAACAGCCAAGCTGACGGCCCAGCGCCACCAAGAGGCCCTTCTCCGTTTCCCGGAGGCATCCGCCGCGGCGGATTGAACTTTTCCTTCCCGGATCAAGACATCCATTCCCTTCCGTCGGTTCCTTTCAAAACGCCGTCCAGTATAAGGCCCGGGGAGGGAATTGCCTTGCCCCGTGAAAAAAGGCCCGGATTCACTCTTGATTCCAGCGGGGTCTCAGCGGGTAAGGAGCTCCCTTCTCTCGGGTCGGCAGAGTTCCAAAGGGCGTCTCGGCGGCATCCAATTGCCGCGCCGGGGGGCGTATGCTATAAGGACGAAAAGGGTTGTTTTCAGGAGCATTGCAGGCGTGAGGGTTCTCTACCTCGTCCCCTACCCCACCGAGGGCGCAAGCAACCGACTGCGGATCGAGCAGTACTTGCCCTATCTTGAGCGCCACAGCGTGAGGGGAGATGTCCGCCCCTTCATGTCCCGGCGTCTTTATTCGATCCTGTACCGCGAAGGGTACTGGACGGAGAAGTGGCTCCGGCTGGCGGCCTCCCTGGTGCGGCGCCTGTTCGTCCTCTTGAAAGCCAACCGCTACGACGTCGTGGTGATCCACCGGCGCGTCCTTCCCTTGTGGATCCCGGGGGCGGCGTCCCTGATCCGGCGCATTCGCCGGCCCATCGTGTACGATTTTGACGATGCGGTCTTTCTCTCCGACACGCGCGGAGGATGGTGGGGGAAGATCACCTCGACGCTCGGCCAACACAAGCTGGTGGACGTAATCCTTCGGGCCAGCGCTGAGGTGATCGCGGGAAATGATTCCCTGCGGGACTACGCCCTGAAAATCAACCCCAATGTCCACGTCCTGCCGACTCCCGTGGATGACGAGACCTATCGCCCAAACGGCCAGCGGGAGACGGGCGAACGCCCGGTTATCGGTTGGATCGGAAGCCACACGACCTCCCCCTATCTCCACCAGCTGGACGACGCCTTCCGGCAGCTGCTGGAGCGGTTTCCGCAGTTGGAGATCCACGTCGTGGGCGGCCGCTACAATTTTCCCGGGGACGGGGCGAGGGTGAGGAACATCGACTGGCGTCTCGACAGGGAGTACGAGGCGCTCAGCCACTTCGACGTCGGGGTGATGCCCCTCAATGACGACGTTTGGGAGCGGTACAAGTGCGGGTTCAAGGCCCTGCTGTACATGAGCATGGGGGTCCCCGTCGTTTGTTCGCCGGTCGGCGTGAATAACCACATCATCCGCAACGGTCGAAACGGATTCTTGGCCCGGAACACGCAGGAGTGGGTCGAGCGGATCTCCAGCTTGTTGACCGATGAAGAACTTCGCCTTCGGATCGGGGGGGAAGGCCGCAGGACCGTGGAACGCCACTATTCGGTCCGCCGCAACGCCCCGGCCTTTCTCTCCATTCTGGACCGGGCCGCCGCCTCCGCCGTTTCAACGATGGATTCCAGGCGCTTCGAGCACCTGCAGCGCGCCACCCAGCAGAGCTTCGATTTCCAGTGGACCCATTTTCCCGACATGGCCCCGGCCAACGAAGGACACTTCCTGAACTACATCAATCCCATCAAGCCGGATTTCTTCCGAGGCAAACTGGTGCTGGACGCGGCCTGCGGCTTCGGCCGGCACGTGTATTATGCCGCCGGTTACGGCGCCCGCCGCATCGTGGGGATGGATTTCAGCAACGCCATCTTCTCGGCCCGGGAGGTCAACCGGGGTCTGGCCAACGTCTCCCTCGTCAAGGGCGACATCTATCAGTTGCCCTTCAAGCGGGGGGTGTTTGAGTGCATCTATAGCCTCGGGGCCCTGCACCACCTTCCGGCCCCGGAAGGCGGATTCCAGACTTTGCTGGAACACGTGAAGCCCGGGGGGGCCATCGCCATCTGGGTGTACAGCAAGAAGCGCCGCGTCCTGAACCGGATTCTGGAAAGGGTACGCTTTATCACGCGGAACACGCCCTTCGCGACCCTCAAGAAGCTCTGCTTCCTGTGCGCCTGCGTGGATTACTTCTGTTTCATCCTCCCCTATAAGGTCCTGCGCGGGATCCCGGCTGTGGAGAGGATTATGCTCCCCCGCATCAAGCTGTACGCCAAATTCCCCTTCTGGGTGAATTACGCCGACTGGTTCGACAGGTTCTCCGCTCCCGTCCGCCACTACTTCGACAAGGAACACCTGGAGGATTGGGCGAGGCGCGCGGGTCTGGCAAACGTCAGGGTTTCCCCGACGGGCCAGTACGGCTGGCGGCTCTATGGAGAACGGGCGGGCGCCGACCGCGAGCCGGTCGGGCTGGAGGCGGCGGCCGGCTGAGCCCCAGCGCCAGGGATACGGGCGACAGGGAATGATCCGGAGAAAACCCGACCCCGAACGGTTCTTGCTGGTCCTCGAGGAGGCCTGCGGGAAGTTGGGCGTGGAGGTCCGCTATGAGGACTTCTCGGCCGATGAGATCCGCCCGGTGTCGGGAAGATGCAGGGTTAAAGACCGGGATCTCATCCTGGTGGACAGCGCGCTGAATCTGCCCGAGCGCCTTCGCGCATTGGCCGCTTCCATGAAAGACCTGGATCTGGAAGGAATCTTCTTGCCCCCCGCCGTCAGGGAGTTCCTGGAAGCGACTTGAAGGCGAGACCGCGAGTCGGCATCACCTGTGAGCGGGAGGGTCCGGCGAGTTGACCGAATCCCATATGGACTGCCCCCAAACCTTTATGGGTCTAATTCAAAAGGCCTTGAACTCGTAAGAATGAACCGTCCGGTCCGCTCTTCCACTCAGGAACAACTGATCTCCCTTGCTAAGGATTACCCCTACCGTCTCCCCACCACCTCATACATCTTCCTGAACGGACAATGTCTGGAAATCGAAGAATTCGACTTACACTCCCTGAAGAAGACGTACATACGCACCACCAACGGAGTCCGCACCTTTCAACAGTACATCCAATCAACGGAAATGAAATTCCCGCCCGACATGTCAGAACGCGTGCCTGTTCTTGCATACGGATCGAATGCCTCTTCCGAGGCCCTCACGAGAAAATTTTCTAAGCTGAGAACAACGGTCGTAATCCCTACTATCAAAGCAAAACTTCGGGATTTTGATGTCGTGTATTCTGCTCACTTCTCAAACAACAGCTCCATCCCCGCAGCCTTGCAATATTCGCCCGGCACAGAAGTCGATCTCTTCGTTAACTATTTGACCGAATCCCAACTTGAGCGGCTGCACAAGACCGAGATGCTAGGCGTCAATTATTCCTTTGGCCAATTGCTAGACGTAGCCATAAGTCTTGAAGATGATTTCACTTTGTCCGAGATCCTTTCTTATTTTACTCTCCACGGCTGCCTCTTCATAAATTCCTCTCATATCAGTTTGGCCGCTATTTCCGCCCAGCATCGCGTATTCCCTCAAATGCCAGAGATCCAAATTCAGATGACCGCGAGGGACCTGTGCGCTCCTGGAAAGGAGCTCGATGAATTTATTCTGGAAAATATCCAATCATCAATCACCAGAAGCCAAAGGACAGCCCGTTTGGAGAAATATTCCAGGCCGTTCTCGTATTCAAAGCTCAGAATGCTGAGGAAGTGACCCTATGTTATCCAAAGATAATCGCTTCGCCGTCATTGGAACCACAACGGAGAACCGTATAAAATCCAAGGATGACTACATCATCTGTGTCTCAAAGGAGGCCAAGAGGAAACTAGGACGATTCGCAGTCATCAGTCATTTGGTGAGATCCAATGACGAAGAGAGGCAACTAATGGCACATTGTCGAGTAATCTTGGATGAATCCCTGAATGGGATCGATCCCCCTACCATCCGAACGGACCAAACCGTGCGGAATGCAATCGGCATTCCTCTACAATATGATCCACAGAAGACTTTCGTTGACCTTCACCCACTGAGAGTCTCCCCCTTCGAGCAAATCAGACAATTTCTTACTTACTGGTTAGGGAGGCGATATTTATTGCTCCGCGTCGCCAAACCGCATATTCCCGACCTGGAAAAGAGCCTCTGCCGAATCCCTGGGGATGCATTTGAACTTCTCGGCACCGTCAGCGGAAGTAAGGTAGTCATCGAGACTCCCTTAAGTCAGGTCAGAATTCGGCTCAATTCTCTCAAGCGGTCCACGGGCCCCCAAAGATCCTCCCCTGCAATAGCCCTAAAACGGAAGCGGCGCGCAAGGCTCATCATATCGCTGCTAGAACAAACTAAACGAG
>JBHIBA010000130.1:0-12003 GCA_046758845.1 Nitrospinota bacterium | reverse complement strand
GATCGGTCTTGCAGCCTTCCCCCCGACCGGATCTGAGGCTCTGGCGGCCCGGCGGGACAATCGAGTCGTATAAAGCGATTCTCACGGTCCCGGTGTGAGGCTCGCGGGACACGGAAGCGAATAAATGGTATAGTTCTTGCTTATGAAAAGGTGTGGCTTTTGGCGGGTTTGGGAGTAATATTGAAGGAGATTCAAGCTCTCGGAAAGGGGGAAGCCAGGAGGGTAGCGCCGTGGCCTTTGAGCAGTCAAAGAGGGCGGGAGTTGGACGCCTCGCGCTGAACCTGGCCCTGGGCCTGCTGGCGGCGTGGCTGGTGTGGGGACTGATCGAAGGACCCGGCTCTGGTTCCAACGTATCGCCCCCCGCGAAGCTCGAGCGCGGCGGCGCGGGCCAACCGGCGTTTCCGATGAGAAAATCCCGCCCTCCCCTGGATGAGGTCCTGAAGAAGAGCGCGGCGTTCGCGGCCAGGTTTGACGTCCAGCCCCGCGCGCCACAGCGGGTATCCAAGCCGGCTCGCGAGGTCCGGCGGCCGCTCGCAACACCCGTCGCCCTCGGGCCGACGCGGCCCGCCTACAACCTGAAAGACCTGCGCCTGGCCGGCGTTGTCATCGTGGAAAAGGGCAAGAAGAACGTTACCGTCCGCCAAGCGGGGTCGGGACTCATCCTTCTCAAGCCGGAGATCCCGGCTGAGAATTACGCCGTTTTCGAGACCCGAAAAACGCGCGTTCAGGTCCTGGTCACCGAGGGGGAGAAGATTGGGGGCGAAGCGCGCGTCGTAAAGATCGAGTTGGACCGGGTCGTCCTCGAAGTTCGTGGAGAGCGGATGGTCCTGGGAGTTTCGCCGGGGCCGCCGAAGAACGTCCGGCCGCGCAGGGGCGCACCTCCCGTGTTGGCCACTCCGCGTCTTCCGGGATAGAGGCCGGTCGCTAGAAACAAGAAGCATTGAGGAGAGTTTCAATCAGGACACTGCCCCTTATTTCTCCGGGGTTACGATGCGTTTTGGGCCGCCTAGCGTGAGGAAGTCCCGGGGGAAACTTTCCATCCTTGCCGCTCTTTTCCTGGCGGCCACGGTGACCTCATTTGCGGCGGGGTGGGCCGTTTCGACCGCCCGGGCCCAGGTCACGCTCAACCTCACCGACGTAGACATTCAGGTCTTCATCAAGCTGATCAGCGAGCTTTCCGGCAGGACCTTCGTCGTGGACGACCGGGTGAAGGGACGTGTGACGGTCCTTTCGCCCGAGGGGGTCACGAGGGAGGAGGCCCTGCGGATTTTTCTCGCTGTCCTTGAAGTCAAGGGTTTCTCGACCATCTCAACGCCTGGGGGCATCGTCAAGATCATCCCTTCCCAGGAGGCCTCCCGGAGCAATCCCCCCACCGTCATCGGCCGCCGGCGCTCGGAGAGGCTTGGGAACTTCCAGACGCGCGTCATCCCTTTGAAGCACCTGAAGGTGGAGCAGATCGAGCCCGTGGTCGGGGCGATGACCTCAGACGCGGGCCAGTTCTTGGTCTTTAGCCGCAACAACTCCCTGGTCGTGAGCGACTACCGGAGCAACATCGACCGGGTCTTAGATGTCCTCGCGGTTTTCGACCGGGCGGGATTCGCCGATCGCGTCGAGGTCGTCCCTCTCCGCTACGCGCCCGTCGAGGCGGTGTCCAGGGTCCTGCAGGAGCTTCGGAAAGAGGTGGTCAGCGCGCCGAGGGCGGCGAGGCCGCCAGCCCGCGCGCGCCGAAGGGCGCGCCGAAGGCGGCGAATCCCGACTCGGCCTCGGGTGCAAAGAGCGGCGGTGGTCGTAGAGCAGTCGCCGGTCACCATCGTCGCAGATGAGCGGATCAATGCGATTGTGCTCGTGGGACCGCCGGCGCACATCGAGGAGATGAAGGCCCTCATCGCGAAGCTGGACGTGCAATCCACCAGCCTGAAGAAAAACTTCTTCGTTCACCCTCTGAAGCACGCCTCCGCCGAGGACCTGTTGCCCGTCCTCCGGGAGCTGGTCTCTGGAGTTGCGGAGCAAAGGGCCCAACAGCGGGCCGCGCGTCCCCGGGCTGCGCGCCCCCGGACGGGCAGGGGCGCCCCGGCCTGAGGGAAGGCGCTCTACCGGCGGGTTTGCAAGGCGAGGTCGGCATCGTGGCCGACAAGGGGACGAACACCATCATCATCACGGCGACCCAACGGGACTATGAGGCGCTGAAACCGGTGATCGAGAAGCTGGACATCAGAAGGCGGCAGGTTCTCATCGAGGCCATTATCGCCGAGATCACCGTCACCAAAGCCAGGGAACTGGGGTTTGACTTCCAGACGGCGCAAAACGTGGACGGGGGTCTTCTGATCGGAAGGTCCGCCACCAGCGGCAGCCTCCCGCGGCTGGTCCCGTCCGGGGGGTCGGCCGCCGGGAGCATCGCGTCGTTTTTCGGCTTGTCCGGACTGGCGGCCCTGGCGGCGAGCGGCGCAACGGTGACGACGCCCGATGGGCTTAGGGTTCCCGCTCATCTCCTCCTCTTCCAGGCCATCGAGTCTGACAGCGACGTTGATATCTTGAGCCGACCCTCCATCCTGACCCGGGATAACCAGGAAGCGGAGATCGTCGTGGGGTCCAACGTTCCTTTCATCGTATCGCAACAGGCCGACCGGACGGACCCCAGTTCGGTCTTCAGCCAGATCGAGCGCCGGGACATCGGGGTCATCCTGCGGATCACACCCCAAGTCACCAAAGGGGACTCCATCAAGTTAGACCTTTTCCAGGAAATTTCCTCGATTGATCCAACTCCGCAGGTCGACGTGAACATCCAGGGGGTCGTGTTGAGGAAGCGCTCGGCCCGGACCTCCATCGTCGTGAAGGACCAACAGTTGATCGCAATCGGAGGCCTGGTCTCCGACGATGTCACCGAAACCACATCGGGGGTCCCGCTGCTGTCTCGCATCCCCTTCCTGGGCCAGTTGTTCCGCTTTGATACCCGGAGGAAGGAAAAGACCAACCTCTTGATTCTCCTGACGCCGCGCGTCGTTCGAGAAAAGGAAGCGCGGCTTGAGGCGAGGGCGGGGGGCCTGCAGGAGTTCCTCTCTCCCCCCCTCGGCCCGGTCACCGAACTGAAGACGGGGGAGTGAGGGCAGGTGACGCTATGCGTCCTCTTCGAGCCCGACTTGGCGAGATCCTGATTGAGGAGGGTCTGATTGGCCCGGATGCCCTCTCCAAGGGGCTGGACGTCCAAGAAAGGGAGGGAGGCCGGCTGGGAGAGATCCTGTGCCGTCTCAACCTCCTCACGCCGGAGGCTGTGGCCCGCTCGCTGAGCCTTCAGTTCGGCTGTCCCTATCGGTCGAAGCTCTCCATCTCGGAAATTGACTCGGCCCTTCTGAAGTCCATCTCTTACGCCTTTGCCCGCCGCCACGGGGTCCTTCCGCTTCGGACCAACGGAGGCGCCTCTTGCCTGGTGGTGCAAGACCCGTCGGATATGGGGGCGCTGGCGGACCTGCGCCTCCTCTTAGGGGAGGACTTTGAGATCGAGGTCGCTCCCGGTTCGCTGATTACCTCGCTGGTGGACCTCGCATACGAGAGTCGAGACAGCCAGGGGAGGGGCCTTGAAGCCGTCGATGCCGCCTCCGCTGCGCGCGAGGACCTCCTGGAGGTGGTCGACAGCGGACCGATCATTGACTTGGTTAACGAGATCATCGTGGATGGGGTTCGAAGGCGGGCGAGTGACATCCATATTGAGCCCAGGGAGGACCGGGTGGTCGTTCGTTTCCGCGTGGACGGAGTTCTGCACACGGTTCTTGAGCGTCCCAAGACGGAACATCTCCCCATAATCTCCCGCGTGAAGGTGATGGCGGCGTTGGACATCGCCGAGAAGCGGCTTCCCCAAGACGGGGCGCTCCGCCTGCGAGTGGCGGGCCGGGACGTAGATGTTCGGGTGTCCGTGGTTCCCACCATCTTTGGAGAACGGGGAGTCCTGCGCCTTCTGGACAAGGAACGCGGGGTTCTGAGCATGGGGGAGCTGGGGCTCGATCCTGAGAGCGCCCGTATCCTGGAGGGAGAAGCCCATCGGGCCAGCGGGATCCTCCTCGCCACGGGGCCCACCGGCTCGGGGAAGACCACTACGCTTTATGCCCTATTGAAAGCCGTGCCGACCCGGGCGCTCAATGTCTTCACCATCGAGGATCCGGTCGAGTATGAAATCCCCCACGTGAACCAGATTCAGGTTCACCCGCGGATCGGTCTGTCCTTCTCCCATGGGCTGCGGTCGGTCCTGCGGCAGGACCCTGACGTTATGATGGTGGGTGAGATCCGTGACCTGGAAACGGCGGAGATCGCCGTCCGGGCGGCCCTCACCGGCCATCTCGTCCTGAGCACCCTTCACACCATTGATTCCTTCCGGGCCGTGACCCGTCTGGTCGACATGGGGGTGCAGCCGTACTTGCTGGCCGACGCCCTGAATGGCGCGCTGGCGCAGAGGCTCGTCCGCGTCGTCTGTCCGAACTGCGCGGACCCTCACCCGCCCGATGACGTGGAAAAACACATTTTGCAGAAGGAGGGATTCGTCCCCGAGGAAGTCTCCCTGGTGCAGGGGCGGGGATGCGAATCCTGCCTGGGCACCGGATACCGGGGCCGAGTGGGCATCTTCGAATTCCTCGCGATGACAGACGAGCTACGAGAGCACGTGGTCCGAGAGAAAGGAGAGGGACTCGCGGCGGTTGCGCGGAAAAGAGGCGTTACCACACTGCGGGCCGACGGGGTACGCAAGGCGGTTGAGGGGACCACCACCATCCGAGAAGTTCTCCGGGTCCTCAACGAAGGTGAATTCCAAGACTCGACATGACCTCCTTCGAGTACCATGGCGTGGATCATGCGGGTCGGACAATCTCCGGGGTCGTCTCCGCCTCCTCGAATGTAGACGCGAAACGGAGGCTGGCCGAGCGCGGGATATTCCCCGATTCCCTCTGGCCCCAATCGAGGAGGGGCTTTCGACTCCTGAGGGGGCGAAAGCTCTCTCTTCACCATCTGGCCACATTCGTGCGCAGCCTCGCCTCTCTTTCGCAGGCCCGTCTGCCCATGCTGGAGGTCTTGCGGGTGATCGCCTCGGAGGCAGAGCGAGGGCTGGTCCGGCAGGTGTGCGAGCAATTGAAAGGCAGGGTCGAAGCGGGGATGAGTCTCGCGGATGCCCTGAGGGAGTTCCCGGAGCACTTCCCGTCTATGATGGTGAGCCTGGTGGCGGCCGGCGAAAGGTCCGGAAGGCTCGACGAGACCCTTCAGGCCTTTGCGAGTTACATCGAGGACCAGGACCGATTTCGGGCCCGGCTTCGCGCCATGATGGCCTATCCCCTGTTGGTCCTTTGCCTGGCCATTGTGCTGGTGCTTGTTCTTTTGCTCTTTGTCCTTCCCGCACTCCAGGGCATTTTTGAGGGCTATCGGGGAACCCTGCCTTTTCCCAGTCGAGTCCTCCTCGGAGTGAAGCAGGTGGTGACGGAGTACCCCTGGATCTTGGTCCTGGCGGGCGCCCTGGGCGGCCTGGGGGTGTGGCTGGTCGTCGGGGCGCCTGCTGTCCGCGACCGTTGGGCAAAATTCATCCTGTCCGTTCCCCTTTTGGGAAAAACGGTGAAGGCCCTGGAAACCAGCCGGTTCGCCTTCACCCTGATGAACCTGTTGAGGGGGGGCGTTCCTTTGGATGAGGCCCTTTCCCTCACTCAGGGCACTCTGAAAAATTCCCTCTTCGCCGATACGGTCCGCAGGGCCCGGGCGGGGATCCTGGAAGGGGAGTCGCTGGTTGCGCACCTGGGGGGCGGGGCGTTGTTTCCGGCCACGGCGATCCAGCTAATCCGGGTAGGCGAGGAAACAGGTCAATTGCCCAATATGCTGGACCATTTAGCCAGGCTCTTTGGCGAGGAGGGGGAACGGCGGTTTGAGACCCTGGTCCGCTTGGTGGAACCCGGCCTCATCCTCGCCGTAGGGCTTTTTGTGGCATTTGTGGCTCTGGCTGTGCTGTTGCCCATCTTCGAGGCCGGCCAGCTCATTCGGGGGTAGGACAGATGCGAAAGGATGGAGAGAGCCGAGGGAGGCGATCGGCCATTCACCTCCTCATCGGTGAGCGGGCAATCACCTTCATTGAAATCATCGTGATGATCATCGTCTTGGGGATCCTGGCGACCTTCGTGGCCCCCAGAATTTTCAGCTGGGTCGATGAGGCCAGGCGGAGCCAGGCGAAAAATCAGATCGCCAGCTTCGGATCGGCTCTTCAGCTCTTCTATATCGACAATGGATATTACCCCTCGACGGAGCAAGGATTGGAAGCGCTCGTCGCCGGCCCAACGGTCGGAAAGCTCCCGACCAACTACCGGCCGGGGGGTTACATCGACAAGCTGCCCCGGGACCCGTGGGGAAATCCCTATGTCTATGAACTTCTGGAAGACAGCCAAGCGTACAGGATCCTCTCTTACGGGGCCGATGGACAACCGGACGGGGAAGGGAACGACGAAGACATCTCCTCACAGGACCTGTCATGAAGAGGCCGCAGCGCGGACGACGATGCCGGTAGAGAGGGCCTGATGAGACCCGCCATTTCGAAAGAGGACGGTTTCACCCTCGTGGAAACCCTTCTCACGCTGTTCTTGGCCGGCCTGTTGGCCGCCGCGCTGTTGAACCTCGCCCATCACGGGCAGCGAGCGGCTTCCGCAGCCCTTCGCCTCACAGAGGCCGCGGCGGTCTCCAACTCCCTCATGTCTGTCCTCCTTTCCCGGGCGGATGACGAGCCATCGGGCACCGTTGACCAGGGCGGAAGGGAGTATCTCTGGAAGGCAGATGTCCGGAAGTTGCCCGGCGAGGAGTTGGAGAGCGTGGATTTGACGGTTGAGTGGCTGGAAACGAGCGGACCCCGCTCCCTGGCCGTGTCGATACTCCGCGCAGTCCAGGAGACCGGCGAATCGGAACCTTCATCGCCCGCCCAATGATCAGAGGTTTTCCTCACCGGGAAGAAGGGTTTGTCCTTGTTGAATTCCTATTATCCATCGTTCTGCTAGGCGCCATCCTGGGGACGGTCTATCTCGTCTACTTCCAAAGCCGAAGGACCTTTGACAGCCTTTCCAGTTCCAGTAAGAGGGTCCGGATGGCTCTCGCATTCGCAAAACAGGTGCGCTTGGACCTGAGCGGGGTCATGCCTCAGGGGGCGCTTGTTCCCTCGCTGTCCCCACAAACCCAGGAGCCGATAGAAGGGGAAGAAGTCATCCTACGGTTTGTTTCGATCCTGGAGCGCGGCGCCGCCTCTGCCGCCCCTTACCTTCTCACCTATTTCCGGAGAAAGGAGATCGACAAGGAGACGGGGGCCATCTATCGTCGTGAAGAGTCGGCGCGGCAGAAAGGTGAGTCTGCTTCGAAGGAAGCGCGTTTGCTGAAAGATGTGATTGAGACGAAGGTGGAATCCCGCCTGGAGAGGGAGTGGGTCCCCGGATGGCCAAACGCCGAGGTTCCTCGACTCCTTCGTCTGTCCCTGTCTTTTCAGGAGGCTGGCGGAGGGACCTCGAACACCTCCTGGGTATTTGAACTTCCCGTGGCAAGAGATGGAGGAGGCGCGGAAGGCGAGACGGTCGGCGAGAAAAGCGAGAAGGCCGGGGAAGAAAGCGACAAAGCCGGGGATGAAAGCAACAAGGCCGAAGAACAAAACGAGGGGGTGGAAAAGCCATGAGGCCTCCGGTCCTCCTCTCGGAGAAGGGATTCGGCCTTGTCGTGGCGTTGGCCGCTGTCCTGGCGGTTGGAATTCTCGGAACTTTCGCCCTTCGAGATCTGAGCGAAGCCCTTCGCCAAGCCGGGCGCGCGAGGGACGAATTCAAGGCCTACATGCTGGCCCGATCGGGTGTGGAGTGGGTCCGGAGCGTCCCCCTCGAAGGCGCCGAAGGGGATGAGAACGGCTTTTGGGAGATTTGGTCCAGGCTCAGAAGGCGGGGGTTTCGGGGAGGGATGATCTCCGTCAACGTCGTCGACGAGTCCGCCCGTCTGAATCTCTCTACTCTTCTGGACAAAGGGGACCCGAAGTCAAAAGAGGTTTTGAGGCGCCTTTTCAACGTAGTGGGCTTGCCGGAAATCCGTCATGCCGCCATACTTTCCAGTGTCCCTGCGGAAGAGGGGCCCGAGCCCGATCCTTCGAAATCGGCCAAGCGGGCCATCTTCGCCACCGTAGGAGAGGTGAAACAGCTTGTGGGACGCGCGTACGCCTGGGAGCTTTTGGCCCCTCACGTGACCGTGGTCTCCAACGGTAAGGTCGATGTGAATCGCGCTCAACGGGAGGTTTTAGCCGCCCTATTCCCCGAACGGGGGGAAGCGGCAGCCGCGGCCATCATCAGTGGGCGTTCGTTGAAACCCTTCTCGTCCATCTCGGAGTTAACGCAATCCCTTGAGAAATCCGGCGTCTCGACATCCGGGAAGACGCGATCCCTACTGGGCACGAAGAGTGAGACGGTCACGGCCTGGTCGGTGGGAGAGTTCGCAAATCAGAGGCAGGTTGTTGCCGCCACCCTGCGCTGGCACAAGGGGATGTGGATGATTGTGGCTTTCCGAACATCCGCACGCTTTCGCAACCTTGAGGACAAACCAGAAGGCTTTTGATGCGCACTTCTTCTTTCCTCGGCATCCACCATGACGGGACTTCCTTTCGCTCGGTTCTCCTCCGGAAGCGAGGCCGCTCCAGGTACCGGTTCGCCTGCTCCGAGTCGGGGTCGCCTTCGTCGTTTCCCGGTGTCCCATGGGGGACGGCCCTGCCGGCGGACCGGCTCTCGGTCAAGATTTTCCCTCTGTCCGAAGGCGCGGATTCCGGGCGGGAGAGGGAGTTGGAAAACATCGAAGTCCGCAGGGAGCCTCAGGGGGAAGGCCGGTCGGTGGGTGTCATTACCGTGTCGGCTCAATCGAAGGACGTCAAAGACTTCGCCCGGCCGTCTGAGGACGGCGAGATTCCCGTCCGGATTGATGCGGAACCCCTGGCCCTGTGGGCCGCGCGGCTGGTGTTGGATGCGGTGCCGGAAGGCCCCTTCTTCCTCCTGGCGAAGTTCCCGGGTCGATGGCTCCTGCTCCATGCCAGTGAAGGCGCCCTCCGTTTTGCCGGCTACCTCCCGTGCCGGGGAGAGAAGCTCTCGCCCGAGGATGCGAAGAAAATCCACTGGGAGCTTGTGCGAATATCGCGGGTGATGGGCTGTGGCGAAAAATTAATGGATCTGCCGGTCGAGCTCTTTGGGAGGAATGATGAGGGACTTCGGACGATGGAGGAGGTCCTGACGGCGGAGGGCTGGAATCATGTCCGGCACCTCCGCCCCTCCAGGGGGTTTCACCGGCAGTTCAAAGGGGAGAGCGGGTTGCCGATGACTCACCTCATCGCTCTGGGGATCGCCCTTCGGGGGCTGGAGGGGACACAGGGACGTCCCCTTCTCAACTTCTCCGAGACGGCGGATTCCCCCGTGAGACCCCCTTGGTACAAGAGTCTCCGCCTGGCCGCCGGTTTCCTCTTGCTCTGCCTGCTGGCCTTTGTACTCTCTTTGGAGCAGTCGGTCCGGTCGCTCGAGGAGGAGGCGGCGCGCCTCACAACCGGACTTTCGCATTCCATGAAGATTCTCGAGCCTTCGGCCCGCGGGGCTGTCCCGCGCAAGGAGCTGGCGGCCAAGGTGGCGAAGTATCAGGAGGAAGTTGGCCGTCTCCAGTCCGTAAGGTATCCGGGGTTGACGGCCGTGGAACTGTTGGTGACGTTGTCCGGAGCCTTTTCGGAAGTGGAGTCTTTCAAGCTCCAGGAGTTGACTCTGGACGGGGAGACCATACACCTTAGGGGGTCGTTGGGGACGCTGGAGAGAGTCAATGCCTTTCAGGACCGGCTTGAGAAGTTGCCCCCCATTCGCTCTGTGTCTCTGCTATCGGCCCAGTCGAAGAAGGATCGCGTGGAGGCCCGGTTCCGCCTGTTGGGGCCTCCTTGGCACGGAGATAACAGGCGACGATGAGACTTACTCCTCGAGAAAAGAAGTTGATTTGGGTCGGCGGGGTTGTCGCTGCGCTCGCCCTGGGTTACCAGTTTTGGCTAGCTCCGTTTCTTGAGCGGCGCGCCGGCCTCGCATCCCAGGTGGGTCGTCTCCGAGGTGAAGCCCAAAGGATCTCCGCCCTGATGGTTCGATACCGAGACCTCCAGCAGAGGCAGAAGGCGTTTGACCGTCTGGCCCTTCCCGAGCGCTCTGAGGACTCGCTTCTCCGGGCCCTGGAGGCCACACTGAGCGAGTCGGGTCTTAAGGACCGCCTGGTCTCGGCTAACCCAGGCCGGGTGGCCCTCAACGATCGGTACGCGGAATCCTCGTTGCAAGTCAAACTTGCGGGGCTTCGATGGCGGGAGGTCATTCAATTTCTTCACAGGATTGAAGGGGATAAGATGAAGGTTTGGGTCAAGAAGTTTCGTCTGATCACAAACGAAGGGACGAAGAGGCTTGACGGCGAATTTTCCCTTGCCGCATTCGTGAAACGCGACGGAGAAGGGATAGATATCGGTGATTGGTGATGATTCGGACATGAGAGATTTTGGGATTTGGCAGCAGGATCTTTCATCTGGCGGCTTTGTCGAGGATGAATGAATCCCGATGGGTCCGGGTATCCATCTTCTTGGGTCTGGGGGTTTTGGTCGGGGGCGGCCTATTTTTCTTTCGAGAGCCCACGCAGGAGAATATCTTGCAGTCGCTGGGACTGGCGTTCATCGTCTCCGGGTCCCTTTATGACGCTTTTTGGGGCATTATCCCAAATGAGATTGCCGTGACGGGGTTGGCGGCGGTCATTCTATTATCTTTCCTTTTGCCGGACGCGAGCGTTGTGATGGCTCTCGTGGGGGCATTGCTGGGAGGTGGCCTTCTCTTCGTCACGGGTCTATGCGTGTCCTGGCTTCTGAAAAAGGAGGCCCTCGGCGGTGGGGACGTCAAACTGATGGCTCTCATCGGTGGAGTTTTGGGATGGGAAAAGATATTTCCAGTCCTGTTTTGGGCCGCTGTCCTTTCACTGGCCTGGGTCGTGTGTCTGTTCTTCATCCGGGGAGGGCCTCTGAGGAGGGCCGTTCGCTTTGGACCCTGGATGGCGGTGGCCACTTTTCTCAGCGTGATTTTCTGGTGAGAGTCCTTTTCTACAGATACTTCGTCTTCTGTTTGGCGATCATCCTGGCTGGATGTGTGCCGCCCTCGGGCGAGGCCGAACGGAACTTCTTCCGGGGCAATCGGTTTTTAAGCGAGGGTCTGCCGCAGATGGCCGTCCAGTCCTACCGGAGATCTTTGGCTGAGGACCCGGATCAGCCTGACGTCTGGTTCAATCTCGGCGTGGCTCACCAGCGGATCGATCAGTGGGAACAAGCAGCCCAGGCCTTCCGGCAGTCTTTGAGTCTGAGACCCTCCGCCGAAGCCTGGTACAACCTGGGCTACGCGGAACTGAGGCGGGACCGTCCCGCCGAGGCCGCAGAAGCCCTGAGCCGGTCTGTTGTGATCAAGGCCAATCAGCCGGCAGCCTGGAACAACTTGGGCATCTCCAACCGTCGGTTGCGCCGCTACCGTTTGGCGGAAGAGGCCTTCAGAAAGGCCCTTTCCCTCGATCCGGAAGATCCAGAAATCTTGAACAATCTGGCGTGGCTCTACCTGGTCTGGGATGACGCGGGGGCTGAGCGCAGGAAGAAGGCCATCCAACTCGCGAAACAAGCCGATGGGAAGACGGGGGGGAGAAATGCGCGCATCCTGGCCACGTTGGCGGAGGCCCACTTCAGGAACGAGAACCGAAAATCTGCCGTTGAGGCCATCCGGCGGGCGCTTCTTCTTGAGCCGAAGAACTCCCTCTTCCTGGAGAGGCTTGCGAAATATGAGGGCAGGAAGACGTCCAAGTAATTGCTCGCGCCGATCTTCAAGGCGTCCCGTGTCTACCTGCCTTCAGTTTCACGCTTTCCCTTCTAAGAGTTACTAATGGGAGCACTAAATAGTTGACATGTCATTTTGAGCGTCGGTCATCGACCCGCGCGATGAATCTCGCAATTCGTTG
>JBHIBA010000129.1:0-12019 GCA_046758845.1 Nitrospinota bacterium | reverse complement strand
TCGCGCCAGTGGGCGGGCTCACCGTCCGTGTCTCATATGTCTTGAACCAGTACAGAAGATTGACGGACACAAGGGGCGCCAATAAACTGCCTCTCATCCAACTTGGCTCCATCTTTACTCGCACCCATTCGGACATTGGAATTTTCCGTTCTTCCGTTTCTGCCTGAAGGGAGGGATAACAATGCCCAAGGAGGTTCTTCAACCTAAGTCGCTCTGGGTCCCCAAGGCTCCTTATTCGCACGGGATCAAAAAGGGCCAGATCGTATTCACCGCCGGCCAGGACGCCCGAGATGCTTCGGGGAAGCTGGCGGGAGTGGGCGACATGGCAGCCCAGACCGAGCAGTGCCTGAAGAACCTCCAGGCCGTGCTGGCTGAGGCGGGCGCGACCCTGGACGATGTAGTCAAGTGTACGGTCTTCCTTTCAGACATCCGCTACTTCGAGACGATGAACGAAGTGTATAGAACTTTTTTCCCCGACGAGAAGCCAGCTCGCTCGACCGTGGAGGCACGGCTCGCCCTCCCGGAAATGTTGGTTGAGGTCGAGGCCGTGGCCGTTCTGGACGAATAAGTCGGCAGCCGTTGCGGACAAGGTAAACCCGAGAAGCTTCGTAAGCAGCCGTGGGTTCTATCATCGGCATTCCGGAAACGTCGCGGCAGTAGTAGCTGGATGAGGAAAAGTCTTCTTTGATCAGCCCACCATCTTCCGGAACCTGGAATGCCACATTTTTGGAGGAACACCCCAGGCGCAGTTCTCCCGGCCGGGTTGAAGAGGAAGCCTACTTTCTCACCCAGGCCGCCACTCTGCAGGGGGAGGATTCCGAGACAAGCTTGAGCGGGAAAGCGCCAATCATCACCCTTTTATTCAAAACCTGATCAATCTCTCCGCCCAGGTTTTCAATGTGAATGATCTCGTGCTTGAACAACTCAGTGTGCATCGGATGTAAGCCCTTTCTGGGAAAAAACTCTGCGACGCTCTTCAGGCCATGTTTCTCGCAAAACTCTTCTTCGATGACGGGCAGCCTCCCTTGCAACCCGGTATTGAGGGGATGATCTTGACTGCTTGCATCGACACCCAAGTAATTCAACTTCATCTTCTTTACCCATTGTGTAAATTCCTTCTTGGGTCCAGGATGTTTGAAGAAATATCTGATCTCATCCGCTTCGGGCTCGTTAGGGGCGTAGCGATGATAACCCGTGTGAATGAATAAGATGTCCCCCTGCCGGATCTCAACTCCCACTTTCAATATTTCCGCCTCGCCGTAAAAATCGTAATCGCCCAGCTGGTCGCTGATGTCCACCACAACGCCTTCGCCAAAGAGCTTTCTGGCGAGTGAAATTTGATTGATGGTCTTGCCCTGGGCCTCGAAATGGAGCGGCCCGTCCAGGTGCGTGCCCGCATGGCACGACATCTCGATCTTGTCGGAATTCGCCATCGTGTTCGCGCGCCTTACGTCCCGGACAATCCGGACGTCCTGAAGCCCAACCGGAAAAGCCGGCGTGTCGTGAGCAAGCGTCATCGTCAAGTCGTGCATTTCCCATCCGTCGAACATTTTGAAATATCCTCCGAATCGCTTGAGGCCCGCCTTGCCGGCTCACATGCATTCGTCCACCGGCGAAGGCAGCGGCGGGCACATGGCTCAATAATGCCCCGAAGTCCGGCTCCTCCCGCGGGTCTGCCGCGCCAGCCGCCGGACCGTCAGCCGCTGGGCTCCAACCGCGACGCGGCCGCCCGGTCCACAAGCCACAGCAGCCTTCCATCGCTCGGGTGGATGAGCCGCGCCGGGAGAATCTCTGACGATTCATCTTCTTGCAGGACTTTCCGCAAAGCTTCCGCCTTTTCGCTGCCGCTGACGAGAAATGTGACATAAGCCGCATTGTTCAGCGACGCGGGTGTCAGGCTGATTCGATAAGCCTTGAACTTTTCGACCCAGAGTGCGGCAACACTTCGTCCCTGTTCAAGGGGCAATGCCGTCCCCGGAAAAAGGGAGGCTGTGTGTCCATCCGCGCCCATCCCCAGCAGAACCAGATCGAAACCCGGCATTTCGCCTTCGGCCAATTGAAAGAAATCGTGCAATGATCGCTCGTAATCCTCCGCTACTCTGCCTGCGTCTTGGTTTTCAGCTCTGATTCGATGCACATTTTCAGGGGGGACGGGCGCCTTTGATAACAAGACCTCATAGACCATGCGGTAATTACTATCTATATGACCGGGCCGAACGTGACGTTCATCGCCCCAAAAAAAATGGGTCTTGTCCCACGGGATCTGCGTGCGGAAGGAACTATCCTTGCTCGCCAGCAAGGAGTAAAGGCCCTTGGGTGTAGAGCCGCCGGCGAGCGCGACCGTAAAGGTTCCTTTCGTTTTCACCGCTTCTCCGGCCTGATGAACGAACAACTCCGCCGCCCTCCGGCCTAAGGCCTCGGGATTTTCCAGGATTTGAATTTCGTATCCGGCCGATGGCATATCTTATCGCGTTCCATCTGATTTCTCGGACGTTTTTCGGCCCAATGGGAATCCTCCGTAGGCTCTTCTCCCTCTCAAGGGTTCCCATCTCTTAAGAACTTCTCGTACAGCGTGACGTCATCGGCGCTGCCGATCACCAGGGGAACACGCTGATGAATGGATTCAACCCGGATATCCCCAATCGGTTGGGCGCCCGTACTGGCTCGCCCGCCAGCGCGCTCGACGACGAATGCAAGAGGGGCGCACTCGTACAACAGGCGCAGCTTGCCATCTCGATTCCCGGGATCAGCCGGGTAGAAGTAGATCCCTCCCTCAATCAGGCTTCGATGAAGATCCGAGACCAGCGCGCCGGTGTACCGGAGCGTGTAGGGACGGTTCGTTTCCGGGTCACGGTCTGTCAGGTGGTCGATAAGCCTCTGGATGTTTGGATGCCACTCTTGGGAACGTGTGACGTTGGCGCTGAAAGTTCGTCCCCGTGAGGGGCAACGGAGATCCTCGTGTGAAAGAAGGAATTCACCGAGGTCGTGATCCAGCGTAAACCCGTGAACGCCATACCCAACGGTGTAGACCAACACCGTGCTCGTTCCATACATGATATAGCCGGCTGCAGCCTGCTCAGAGCCTTTGCGGCGGAAGTCCTCTTCCGGATCATGATGAACGCCTTCTTTGCGCCGGTAGATCCCGAAGATTGTCCCCACGGCCGCGTTGACGTCCGTATTCGAAGAGCCGTCGAGGGGGTCGATGCACAAAACATATTCCGCGCCCGTCTGACATTCTATGCACTTCACTTCTTCCAATTCTTCTGAGGCGATGGAGGCAACCAATTGCGTGTCGGCAAAAGCCTCAACGACAACCTCATTGCTAAAGACATCCAACTTTTTCTGGGCGTCGCCGGTCGGGTTTTTCTCTCCCACCAATCCCAGTCTCCCCACCAGCGCCGCCCGATTGATTTCCCGTGAGAGGATCTTGGCTGCGAATGCGATTTGAGAAAGCAACGCCGAAAGCTGTCCGGAGAGCTCGGGAAATCTTTTCTGCTCCTCCAGGATATGCCGATTCAGCGTCTTCCCGATCGCCGCCACGAAACGTCTCCAATCGCAATGGGGGTGCGACTCTCCCACCCCTAATTCAGGAGCGAGCCCTTCAGCGCGGTGAATCGGGCGGCGCCGAGAAGGGCCGTCTTGTCGTTTAAGATCACGCGGACGGGCATCGCTTCAAGAAGCGGCTTCATGCGGCCCTTGGCGGTGAAGGCCTCCATGAATGCCGGGTCCTTCAGCTGCGGCACGATCTTTGGAGCGATCCCACCGCCCACGAATACACCCCCCGTCGCCAGGATCTTCAAGGCCAGGTTGCCCGCCTCTGCGCCATAGACCGACACGAATTGGTCCAGCGCTTTCACGCACAATTCACACCGCCCCTCGGCCGCGACGCTGGAGATAACAGTGGGTGGGTCTTCTTCACGCAGCCGTTCAGCAAGCCATGCGGGTTCGACGCCGCGCCCCGTGTCCTGCAGGAACTTGTAGATGTTGTACAGGCCGGGGCCGGAGACGACGCGCTCATAACTCACGTGCTCAAATCGGGAGAGCAGGTAGAGAAGCAACTCGACCTCGACTGGATTGCGCGGCGCGAAGTCGGCATGCCCCCCTTCGGATGGAAACGGCTGGTGGCGGTCTCCTTTCCAGTGAAGTCCCGCTTCGCCCAGGCCCGTACCGGCGGAAATCAGGGCCGCGTTGCCCCTCGCGTCCGGCTCGCCTTCATTGAGAACGACGATGTCATTCGGTTCGAGCGCAGCGATGCCGTAGGCATTGGCTTCGAGGTCGTTGATGAGGTGAACGGTTTTCAGGCCAAGTTCGTCCGCCAGCCGGTGCGCGAGCACGACCCACGGCAGGTTCGGCGTTTCGGAGCGCCCCAGCTTGACGGGTCCGGCGACGCCGAAGCAGGCGTGATCAACGGGGTAACTGTTCGCGGCCATGAACTTTCCGACAATTTCGTCCAGGCTTTTGTGCATGCGGCTGGGGAACACGTTCACGACAAGGGGCATCAGTCGTTCATCTTCCGCATCGAAAACGGCGAGCCTCGTGTTCGTGCCGCCGACGTCCCCCGCCAGGATCATTCTTCGCACCTCCTCCACTCCCGCCCGTCGCGCCTGATCAGCTCGTCCGCCTCCTTAGGTCCCCAGGTACCCGCAGCATAGTTGGGGAAATCGCGAGGGGGCAGCGCCTTCCACACATCCAGAACCGGCTCCACCACGCCCCAGGCGGCTTCTACCATGTCGGCGCGCTGGAAAAGGGTTGCGTCCCCCAACATGCAGTCATAGAGCAACCGCTCGTAGCCGGTGCTCGGCGTGCTGCCAAAGTAGTCTTTGTACCGGAAATCCATATGAACGGTCCCCATCCGCACCAGCGGTCCGGGGACCTTGGCGCCGAAGCTCAGCGAGATGCCTTCATCGGGCTGAAGATGAAGGACCAGCCGGTTGGGCGTCAGCCGCTCGACAGGCGTTTGACGGAACAACACGAAGGGGGCGCGTTTGAATTGGATGGCGATCTCGGTGACGCGCCTCGAAAGGCACTTGCCGGTCCGAACGTAAAAGGGCACGCCGGCCCACCGCCAGTTATCCGTGAAGAGCTTCAGCGCCACGAACGTCTCGGTGCGTGAGTCCGGCGGCACGCGCGGCTCCGAGCGGTACTCGCCCACCCGCTCGCCGCCGACCGTGCCTTCGCCGTACTGTCCCCGGACGGTGCGGCCGAGAACGTCCTCCGAGGACAGGGGCTGAATGGCGCGCAAGATCTTGGCCTGCTCATCCCGCACGGCATCCGCTTCAAAAGAGATGGGCGGTTCCATCGCCGTCAGACTGATCAGCTGGAAAATGTGGTTCGGCACCATGTCCCGCAGCGCCCCCGCTTCATCGTAGTAGCCGCCGCGCTGCTCGACTCCCAGACTCTCCGAAACGGTGATCTGAACATGATCGATGTAGCGGCGGTTCCAGATGGGCTCAAAGATGCCGTTGGCGAAGCGAAAGACCAAGATGTTCTGCACGGTCTCTTTGCCCAGGTAGTGGTCGATGCGGTAAATCTGGTTCTCGTTCAGAACTTTTCGAATGTCCTGGGTGAGCGTGCGGGCCGATTCGAGGTCGCGTCCAAAGGGCTTTTCGAAAATGGCCCGCCGCCACTGTCCGTTCTCCTCGCGCACGAGCCCGGCGCTGCCCAATTGTTGGATGACGGGGGCAAAGAAATCGGGAGCCGTCGCCAGGTAGTGGAAATAATTCCCCCGAGTGCGGCGCTCCCGGTCGACTTCTGCGAGCAGGCCCTGAAGCCGCTTGTAGGCATCGACATCCTGAACGTCGCCCGAGATGTAATACAGCCGCTGGACGAAGCGATTCCAGAGATCCGAATCAACCGGGCCCGTGGCGAACTCTTTCATGTCCTGACTGATTTTTTCACGGAAGTCCTCGGAGCTCATTCCGCGCCGGGCGAACCCGATGACGGCAAACTCCTCGGACAGTAAATTCTCTTTCGCGAGGTTGTACAGCGCCGGTATGAGCTTGCGCTTGGTGAGGTCCCCGGAGGCGCCGTAGATCACCATGACACAGGGGTCGGCGGGCCGCCCGGCCCGTTCCCCGCTAACATTCACCTCCATCGCGCGCTCCATCCGCCTGCCCCCCTTTCCGTGAGTCCGCGTGGAAAAGCGTCCAGACGATCATCCTTCCGGGCAATATCCGCCCGGCCTCTGTTCCCCCTTCCTCCGTGGCGCAAGGCTATCCCCCCGATGGCCGTTCAACATGCCCGCCGAACTTTTCCCGCATCGCCGACAGCAGCTTCTCCGCGAACGTGTGTTCTTGCCGGGACCGGAAGCGCGTGTAAAGCGACGCCGAGAGCACGTCGGCGGGCACGGCTTCTTCAACAGCGGCCATGATCGTCCAGCGGCCTTCACCGGAATCCTGCACGAAGCCCGTGTAGTCGGAAAGCGTCGGGTTCTCGGCGAGGGCCATTGCGGTCAGGTCGAGAAGCCAAGACCCAACGACGCTGCCGCGCCGCCAGACCTCTGCAATGTCGGCTACGTCCAAGTCATACCGGTATTCCTCGGGCAGACCCTTTGAGTCCGCATTGCGCAAGATGTCAAATCCTTCCGCATAAGCCTGCATCAGGCCATATTCGATCCCGTTGTGGACCATCTTGACGAAATGCCCCGCGCCGGAGGGACCGCAGTGAAGGTAGCCATCCTCGGCGGCGCCCTGCTGGTTCTCGCGTTGGGGAGTCCGTGGGATCGAGCCTCGACCCGGCGCCAGGGTCTTGAAAATGGGCGTCAGATGTCCGACGGTCTCCACTTCTCCACCGATCATCAGGCAGTAGCCCCTCTCCAGTCCCCAGAGTCCGCCGCTTGTGCCAACGTCCACGTAATGAACGCCCTTTTCCTTCAGATTCTTCGCCCGCCGCACGTCGTCTTTGAAGTTTGAATTGCCCCCGTCAATGACGATGTCGCCCGGCTCCAACCGCTCGGAGAGGGCCGCGACAGTTCGCTCCGTAGGCGGCCCGGCGGGCACCATGACCCACGCCGCCCGCGGCGGGCTCAGTTTTTTCACGAAGTCGTCCAGGGACGACGCACCCGCCGCCCCCTCGTCGGCCAACTGCTTCACGTTTTCGGGGTTCAGGTCAAACGCGACGCACTGATGCCCACCTTGCATCAAGCGGCGCACCAAGTTCGCGCCCATCCTCCCCAGCCCCACCATGCCCAGCTGCATGTTCGTCGCCCCCTTATGAAAGAAGCCGCCCATCTGCGCAAAGGATGCAGTGACAGCGGGAACGTCCTCGGCCCGGACGCCGTCTTGGGGCCCCGGGTCCGCTGACGGGTTATCGGCCAACCCGCCTCGAGTCCCCGTTCGCCTTACGCCAGCGCCTGCTCAACAGCCGCCCCCAGCGTCGCCAAACCGGCTGGCACGTCACTGCCCAGATGAACTCGCAGCGCCCGCCTGTTCCGTTCCGCCAACACGTGGAGGTCGCCGCGCGCTTGGGCCGCCTTCACGACGCCGAAGGTATACTTTTGCCCGGGCACGTGCAGGTCCTCTGCGTCGTCGCAGGTGATTTGCACGAAGACGCCGGAGTTCGGTCCGCCCTTGTACGCCTGTCCCGTGGAGTGCAAGAAGCGCGGGCCAAACCCCAGACACGTCGCCACACGAAGTCTGTCCCGAACAGCGCGGCGTAAGGCTTGAAGCCGTTCCTCGTGGTCCTCGTTCATCCCGATATAAGCCAGGAGCGCGAAATAATCCCCGGCCTTGAGCCGGCTGAGGTGCGCCCGGAGGTAGCCGACGAGGGATTTATCGCCGCCCGCTGCCGCTGCCACCGATGCGGCGTTGTTCTCGTCTGCGAACAACCGGATGCCGTTCTCATTCAGCACGGGAGTTTCAGGCGGCAGGGAGCCCCGCTTCTCATATCCAGCCGTCAATTCTCGCGTCGCCACCTTGCTTGCTTCTACATCCGGCTGGTTGAATGGGTTGATGCCCAGGACGGAACCGGCCACCGCCGTTGCGATCTCCCAGCGGAAAAACTCCTGGCCCAAATCATAGGGATCAGCGACGGAAATCCGAATCACGGGCTGCCCGGCCCGTTCGAGCGCCGCAACACCTTGTTCCTGCACCTCATCCGGCGCTGATTGCAGTCTTACATAGACGAACACGCGGTCCTCTCCATACACGCCGGGCGGACCCAAAGGCTCACGGTCTACCGGGATGATCCCCTTTCCTTCCTTTCCGGTGGATTCGGCGAGCAATTGCTCCAGCCAGGCGCCGAAATCCCGGATGCCGGGCGAGCTGACAAGGGTCACCTTGTCCCGTCCGCCCTTGGCCAAAACGCCCAAGGCGGCGCCCAGCACGACTCCCGGGTTGTCCTCGGCCGGAAGGCACGACGAGCACGAGACGGCCATCTCATCGGCGCGGTCCAAGAATCTCAAGGTTTCCATGCCCATGATCGCCGCCGGCACCATGCCGAAATCGGAAAGCGCCGAGTACCGGCCGCCTATGCTCGGCACGCCGTGGAATACGCGGCGGAAACCGTCGCTTTCGGCGATCTTCTCCAGTTTCGAGCCGGGGTCCGTGATGGCGATAAAACGCTCGCCCGCCTTGTCGGGGCCGACGACTCCCTTCACCCGCTCAAAGAAGTATTGCTTATAGAGATTCGGCTCCAAAGTCGCGCCCGACTTGCTCGACACAATGAAGAGGGTTGAGGCGAGGTCAACTTTGCTTTCGAATGCTTTGATCTGCGCCGGGTCCGTCGAATCGAGGACAAAAAGCTCGGGATGACCCGGGAACTTGCCGAACGTCATCTTCAGAACTTCCGGGCACAGGCTGGACCCGCCCATACCCAGAAGCAGGGCGTGAGAGAATCCCTCGTTCCTCGCGTCATCGGCGATGTCCCGCAGGTGCTGACAATGCGCCAGCAGGTCCTCGGTGATCCCCAACCAGCCCAGCCAACTCCCCTCGTCCGAGCCCGTCCACAGAGACGCGTCACGAGCCCAGAGCCTGCGCACCTTGCCGCTCAGGCGCCAGTCTTCGAGCGCTTTCTTCACCTGGGAGGCAAGGTCGTCGGGGAGCGCGTAGGTCTGCCGGTTGATTTTCACATCCACGGCCGCTCTGCATCTCTTGTCCACCGCGCTCAACAGCTTGTCGAAGGCCTCGGCGAACAGGCGCACCCCGTCCGCGAGCAGCTTGCCGGTGACCTCTCTCATCGAGATGCCTACGCGCTCGAGGCTTTCCATCGTGTCGTGAGCGGCTTCGACGTCCTCTTCCAGGCTGGCGCGGGGACGCCCGTGGTCCCGAAATGCGTCGAACGTGGCCGGGGGAATGGTGTTCACCGTATCGGGACCGATGAGCTCTTCCACATAAATCACGTCGCGGTAGTTCGGGTTCTTGGCGCTCGTGCTCGCCCACAAGACGCGCTGCGTCCGCGCCCCGTCGTTCACGAGCGCTTGCCACCGCTCGCCGCTGAAGATCGACTTGTACCGTTGATAGGTCAGCTTGGCGTTCGCAATGGCCACTTTGCCCAGGATACTCTGGAGCAGCGCACGCTCGCTCGCGTTTGCGCCCGTCTTCAGCCGAGCCTCGGCGATGGCGTCGATCGCAGAGTCGATGCGGCTGATGAAAAAGCTCGCGACGCTTGCGGCCCTGCTCACGTCGCCCCCCCGCGCGTGGAGCTTTTCCAAACCCGTTATGTAGGCCTCGGCGACGCGTTCGTAGGTCTCCTGCGAAAAAAGCAGCGTCACGTTGACAGGGATTCCTTCACCGATGAGCTGTTCAATGGCGGGGATTCCCTCGGGCGTGGCCGGGACTTTCATCATCAGATTCTGGCGCCCGACGGCCCCCCAGAGCCTCCTGGCCTCCTCGATCGTGCCCGCCGTGTCGTGCGCCTTATACGGCGATACCTCGAAACTGACGTACCCGTCGCGCCCTTCCGTCCTCTCAAAGACCGGCTTCAACACGTCGGCGGCGTCTTGAATGTCACGAATCGCCAGTTGCTCGAAGACCAACGTCGGGTCAATCGCTTTCTGCTGAAGGGCGTCCAGCACCTCCGCGTAGTCCGTGCTGCCGGTGATGGCCTTCTCGAAGATGGCGGGATTCGACGTGACGCCCCCCAACCCGTCTTCTTCCACCAGCCGGCGCAGCTCACCCGTTGCGATGAGACTCCGCCGGATGTAGTCCAACCAGACCGACTGACCGTATCTGTTCAAGGCCACCAAAGGGTTCACGGCCCATTCTCCTCCAAAGGCTTCGCCGGGTTGAGGTAGCGCGCCTCCAACGCAGCGACCTTCTCCAGCCTCCGGCGGTGTCGCTCCTCACCACTGAATTCCGCCCCGAGGAACGCGACAACGAGCTCTTGCGCCAGCGCGGGACCGATCACACGCCCGCCCAGCACCAGGACGTTCATATCATCGTGCTCCACCCCCTGGTGGGCCGAATAGCCGTCGTGGCAAAGCCCCGCGCGGATGCCGGGCAGCTTGTTCGCTGCGACTGAAGCGCCGACCCCGCTGCCGCAGACCAGAACGCCCCGGTCCGCCCGGCCGTCCAGGACGGCCAGTCCGACGGCCTCGGCGAAGTCGGGATAATCCACTGAAGCGTCGCTGTGCGCGCCCACGTCCACGATCTGGTATCCGCCCCCGCGAAGGGAAGCCGCCAGGCCCTCTTTCAATTCGAACCCCGCGTGATCGGCGCCCAGAACGACTCGCATCTCTTACCTCGCTTTCGTCAACTGGTTCTTGGCCGCGGCCACGACGGAATCGGGTGTGAACCCGAACTTCTTCTGCAATTCCTTCAGTGGCGCCGAAGCCCCGAACGTTCTCATCCCGATGCTGTGGCCGGTCAGGCCGACGTATCGAGCCCACCCCAAGGTCGAAGCCTGCTCGACAGAGACCCGGGCGGTCACCCCGGGCGGAAGAACGCTCTGCCGGTAGTCTTCACTTTGTCGCTCGAACAGCTCCCACGAGGGCATGCTCACGACGCGGGCCCGGACGCCCTCCGCCCCCAGTCGCTCGAACGCATCGATGCACAGCCACACTTCGCTGCCGCTGGCCATAAGAAGCAATTCGGGCTCGCCGTCGGCCTCCGCCAAGACGTAAGCCCCTTTTGCCAGACCGGAGGCCGGAGCGTACTTGGCCCGATCGAGGACCGGCAGCGCCTGTCGAGACAGCACCAGAGCCACCGGCTCGTGACGGAGCTGTATGACCAGCCGCCAGGCCTCGACCACTTCATTGCCATCCGCCGGGCGCAGCGTGATGAGCCCGGGGACGGCTCGGAGGGAGGCCAGCTGCTCGACCGGCTGGTGCGTCGGTCCGTCCTCCCCGACGCCAATCGAATCGTGGGTGAAGGCGTAAACGACCGGGAGCTCCATGAGCGCGCTCAATCTGAGGGCGGGTCGGGAGTAATCGCTGAAGATCAGGAAGCCGGATCCGTACGGCCGAATCTTACAGTGCGACAGCCCGTTTAAGATGGCTGCCATCGCGTGTTCGCGAACGCCGAAGTGACAGTTCCGTCCGCCGTAATTGTCGGCGGTGAAATCTCCCGTCCCTTGGAACACAAGGCGGGTTTTCGTCGAGGGGGCGAGGTCCGCGGAGCCGCCCATGAGCCACGGCAGGTTCTGAGCGATGGCATTGAGAACTTTCCCCGAGGCCTCCCGCCCCGCTACCCCTTTGGGGTCCGGGGAAAACGTCGGCAAATCCTTGTCCCAACCTTCGGGAAGCTGGCGGTGCTGCATCTTGTAGAGATGGTCGGCCAGTTCGGGGTACTTAGATTTGTATTCGTTGAACTTACCCATCCAAGCCTCTCGCAGCGTGCGCCCGCGCTTGCCCATCTCCTTTTGAAAATGTTCGAGGACCTCTCCGGGGACGAGGAACTCGGCATCCTCCGGCCAGTCGTAGTGCCGTTTTGTCAACCGAATTTCTTCCTCCCCCAGGGGCTCACCGTGCGCCGCGCTCGTGTCTTGCTTGTTCGGCGAACCGTAGGCGATGTGGCTATCGACAACAATCAGCGTCGGTCTGTCCTGAGCGTTCTTGAACGTGTTGATCGCCCGGACGAGCATT